>DAOTZT010000296.1:0-14674 GCA_034434255.1 Anaerolineales bacterium
GTCATCGTCGAGGGGGATGCCCGTCAGGCCGAGGCCATCCAGCCCATCGAGGTAGAGAGGCAGGGGCGTTTTGATGGTCACCGCGCCGAGGGCCTCGTCCTTGAAAATCTGGATGACGGTTACTGCTGAGCGGGCCTGGGCCAGGGCGGCGGCCAGGGCTTCGTCGCCGCCTGGGTCGTAACCTGGTTCGAAGAGGAAGATGTCCACCCCGATCAGCCTGGCTCCGGCCTGGTTCAGTTGATTGACGATTTGCGCCAGGTAGGCGCGCGGCCAGGGCCACTGGTAGCCGGTCCAGTTGAAGGAGAAATCGTCAATTGCCACGATGACGATGTTCGGGTCCGGCGGGCGGACGCCGCGCAGGCGCATCAGCCCGTCGCGGGCGGTCATTTCTACACCTTCGAGGGGGGCGAGCGAGCCGTTGATCGCCGCGAGCAGTTCCAGCGCCATTAAGAGAACGGCGAGCGTGGTGATCAGGACAGAACGCAGCGGAATTTTTGGGAGAGAGGAGGACGCCATGGGCGTATTATAAAGCAAGTGCGCTGGAGTCAGTCTCCAACGCACTTGCCAGGGGGTTCCCAATTTTCTTATGGGCAGACGCTGCCGCCGTTGTAGACAAAGGATTGTGTGTTCGAGGTCGTGCTGTTACCGTTATTATCAATGGCCCAGAACCACCAGACGATGTTGTAATTGGGCTGCATGGGAATGGAGATGTCGCCGGCCCAGGTGTCGCCGCCTTGATATGTCAGGTGCTGGTAAGTTTCCAAGACCAGATTACTGTCGCTATCGAAGACTTTGTAGGCTACTTTCACATATTGCAGTCCGTCCGGGTCAATGGCATCTACCTGGAAATGGTTGATGCAGGCGCTCGATGAGCCGTTGGGGCCGCTTTCGTTTTGGAAAGTGGTGGGCGTATCTGGCGGCGGCGTAGCCGGGCAACCTGGGGAAACAAAACTGTAGATGCTCGCATCGTGCGTGTACACGCCGTCATCGTAAATCGCAAACCGCCAGTAAATCGTCGTCCCGGCGGCCAGCCCGTCGAGGCAGATGCTGGCGCTGTATTTGGTGCCGCCGCTGGGGGCAAGGATATAGTGCGGGTCGGAATATCCATCCGGGACGGGATTTTCGGAGAAAATGACCTTGACCATCGCGCCAGTGGGCGCATTGGTATCCACCGAGAAAAACTGTTCGCAGTCGGAAATGTTGCCAGTGGGGCCGACCTGATTCCAGAATAGGATGGTTCCGTTCCCGCCTTCTGATGAGGGGGTGGCCGTCGGCGCGAGGCTGGCTGGCTTGGTAAAAGTGAAGTGTTCGCTGGAACAAATCTCGCTGAGGTTGCTGTCCCTGATGCTCACCCACCATTCATACGTGCCGCCCTGGGTAAGCGCGTCCATATACCGTACATGGCTGGTCCCAAATTCGGGCAAAGAGAACATTGATCCATTGGGCTGTTTGAAGTTAATCAAGTACTTGTAGGCCTGCGGGTGTTCTGTCCACGAAAAGGTGACCGGGCCGGTGGCGTTCAAACTTGCGCCGTTGTCGGGCGTCAGCAGGGAAACGCAACCGCCCGGCGTGGGCGATGGAATAGGCTCGCCGCTCCTGGTAAAACTGCGCGACTCGGAAATACAAAGCGGCTTGAAATTCTCATCATAGGCTGTCACCTGCCAGTGATACTCTCCGGGCAGGGTCAGCGCCTCTGCCAGAATCTTGTAACTGTTCGTCCAAACGATGCGGGAGGCCTCCGACCCATCGGGTTTGGTGATGGTAATGACATATTTATAGCGCCCGGGATATTCCTGCCACTGGAACATGACAGGGCCGGATTCGGGTAGTTCGAATCCATCCGCCGGGGAGGTGAGATCGAAGCAATCTACTGACGGCGGCGCAGAAGCCGGTTTGGTAAATGTCCACGGCCCGCTGGTGCAGATCGGCTGGAAGGAAGCGTCGTATGCCGTGACCGACCAGGAGTACGTTCCCTCCAGCGGCAGTTCCGCCGCGTCCACCTGCGCCGAACTCCGCCAGACAAACCATGACCGTTCGGTCAGGTTGGGCTTGACGATGGTCAAAATGTACTTGTGAGCCCCCGGCTGGTCGTTCCAATCAAACTGGATGATCCCCTCGCCGGGCGCTTCCGATCTGTCTGGGGGCAATCCCAACTCAAAACAGGACTCCGGCGGGGTGGGTGTGACCGTTGGAACCAGGGTCGGCAGGGCCGAGGCGGTGGCAATCATTGCCTGCATGATCTCCTGCGCTTCCGGGTTGTTGGCAAGAAAAGTCTCGATTTCTTGCTGAGAGATGTATCGTAACATGGGCGGCGGAGGCGGCAGATTTCCCTGGGTGTCGAAACTGAAAAGGACACACCCCTCACCGGCCAGCATGTCCATCAGCCCGGCGGGGTTCTCGGCCTGGCACCAGCCCTCCAGGCAGGTGACCCAGACATCGTTCGTCAACGGGTCCACCCAGACCGCCATGTACGAACCGCGCACCGAAGCCGTGCCGGACGGAGTTTCAATTTTCATCTCGCCGCCATGCAGGATGACCCACAATTGCCCGGCTTCCATCTTCAGGCGGGTCAGCAGGCCATCATCCGCCGGCTGGTTGGATTCGAGCGTGAACAGGCTGTCGGGAGCGACGCGGACGATGGTCCCGCTGGCAAAATTCAGCCGGACGCGCCCATCCGGGCCGGTGCGCACCTGCCCTCCGACCTGGAGCGTGTCCCCATTCGAGGCGGCGACAAACTCGGCCTGCCCTGGGTTGCGAATCTGGACACTTCCCTGCACTTCCGACAGGGTCGCCGTCTCGTCGAGCGCCACTGGGGTAGAAGTCGTCAGGGCGCGGCCGCAGGCCACTGCCAGCAGCGTAAGCCCTACCCCAAAAGCAATCAATACAAACAATCTGAGTTTCATCACTGGCCTCCTCGTGTAAACTGTCCAAGCGGCGCTTTTATTTCGAGCCACCTGACACTTTGCTTGAGCATCTGCAAAAACAGCCCCAAGATGTCATTGCTTTGCAATGCCCCCTCGGGAAAAACTTTTGGGTGGTTAGTTTTATTTTAGTAACCTTTTTTCTTATCGGAGAATTACCCATTTGGGCTATTCTCTGGTTCATTAAAACACTTGGGAGGAAATTTCCGTTCCTCTCTTGGGCAAGGAGATTGACTTCTGCACAAAAAAACTGGTATGATACCAATGTCTTCAGGCTGACCAGGCGATCGCGGTCTTGCGTGGTTTGCAAGATCGAGGAAAGTCCGCACTCCATAGAGCACGGCGTCGGGGAAATCCCGGGGCGGAGCAATCTGCCGGATAGGGCCACAGAAACAGACAGCCTATCTCCTTCGGGAGAGGGTGATGGTGAAACGGTAGTGTAAGAGACTACCGGCATCCGCAGTAATGCGGGTGGCCAGGCAACCCCCGCCGGGAGCAAGGTCAAGCAGGGACGAAACCGTCTGCGGACGGGAGGAGGCTGCTCGCCACCTGATGTGCACTCTCCTTTGTGAGAGAGCCAGTCCCGGGTAGACCGCTAGCGAGGCACGGAGACGTGCCTCCCAGAGAGATGATCGCCCAGGCAGACGCAGGGATGAAGTCCTTCGGGACGTAAACCTGCAGCAAGGTCTGCTGGACAGAATGTGGCTTACAGGTCAGTCTGAAGACTTATTTTTTGTCTTCAGTGACAAGGCTCGTAAACCTGTCCGCGCTTGATGACCTGGCGGACGAGGTTGGTCCCAAAGCGATACCCCAGCATGCGATAGTCGGCTACGGAGAGAATCAGCAGGTCGGCTTGTTTGCCCGGGTGGATGGAGCCGATCCGGTCGGCCAGGCGCAGGGCATGGGCGGCGTTGATCGTCGCCGCAGCAATGGCCTGAGCGGGGGTCAGTTTCATGGCCCGGCAGGCAAGCGCAATGACGAACTGCATGGACTCGCACCATGCAGTGCCGGGGTTGCAGTCGCTGGCAAGGGCAAGAATGCCGCCGGCATCGAGGATTTTTTGGGCGGGGGTGTAATCGGTCTCGGCCAGGCCAAAAGGCGTGCAGGGGAGGGAAACAGCCACGGTGTCGGAGCAACCGAGGGCAGCGATGTCGGCCTCAGAAGTTTTGACGAGGTGGTCAGCAGAGACCGCTCCCAGTTCGACGGCCAGCGAAGCCCCACCCAGATTGTCAAACTCATCGGCGTGAATCTTGAGCCGGAAGCCAAGTTCCTTCGCCCGGCTCAAAATCTGGCGTGATTGCTGCAGGTCGAAGGCCTTGTTTTCACAAAAGACATCGGCAAACAAATGCGGAGGCAGGGAGGCAGCAGGCTGGCTTTCCCACCAGCGTCGCACGGCGGGCAACATCTCATCGCAGAGCAATTGGGTGTAACCTTGCGGGTCTCCCTGATATTCGGGGGCGATGGCATGCGCGCCGAGAAAAGTGGGCACCAGGTCAAGAGGCCCTTCGCGGTTCAGGCGCAGAATGGCTTCGAGCAGTTTCAGTTCTGTATCGGTCTCCAGCCCGTATCCTGTCTTGGCTTCTGCAGTGGTCGTGCCGTAGAAAAACATACGCTCCAAGCGGGGGCGTGTTTCTTCCAGGAGTTGTTCCAGACTGGCCGAACGCGTCTTGCGCACGGTGGAGAGAATGCCTCCACCGGCAGCCAGAATGTCCAGATACTTTGCGCCTGCCATTTTCATCTCGAATTCAGCGGCGCGGTCACCCGCCCAAACGATGTGCGTGTGGGGGTCCACAAAGCCGGGCAGGACGACGCAGCCTGAGGCGTCCAGCCGCGGCGCGGAGGGGTAAGCAGCCAGCAGGTCTGCGGAGGGGCCGACCGCCGCGATGGTTTCCCCCTCCACCAGCACCGCGCCGTCTTCGATGAGGTTGAGCGTGCCCAGGTCTCGCCCCCGCTGGGGCGCAGGGGTCAGGAGAAGAAGTTGGGAGGCAGAGTGAATCAGCATAATGGTCCTCTTTCCATCAGAAAATGAGCATCTCTTTTGCCACTGTCTCAGCGCTGTTGTCAAGGCGAGATGGCCTGAGTTTACTTGAATTGTCAGCAGATGTCGACTCCTCGGCGAAGAAGATGGCCAGGCACGAAAACTTTGCCGTATAATTCTCGCCGAAAGGAGAAGGTATGGCTGCTCTGTTGATTGCCAATGGCACGGTGGTCACCGATCAATCCATGTCGGTTGCCGATGTTCTCATCCGGGACGAAAAAATTGTGGCGGTGGGGCCGGGGCTTTCTGCCCCCGATGCCGAAGTGCTGGATGCCGCCGGCAAACTCATCCTCCCCGGCGGCGTGGACCCGCACGTCCATCTCGATTTGCCGATGTTTGGCACCGTCTCCTCTGATGACCATTACACCGGCACCAAAGCCGCCGCGTTTGGCGGGACAACCACCATCATTGACTTCATCTCGTTTGATTTCCCCACCTTCCAGGAATCGGTCGAGGCCTGGCACAAAAAGGCCGAAAAAGCCGCTGTGGATTACTCGGCGCACATGAACCTGACCCGCTTTGATGAAGCGGTGGCTGCCGAATTGCCTTCTCTAGCCCGGATGGGCCTCCCCTCCGTCAAGACCTTTACTGCTTACAACAACCGCTTGCGGCTGGACGATGGCAGCATCTTCCGCGCCTTGCGAATTGGGCGCGACCACGGAATTTTGATGCTGCTCCATGCCGAAAACGGCGATGTCATCGAGATTCTGGTAGCCGAGGCTCTGGCTGCCGGTCACCGCAGCCCGGAATGGCACGCCAAAACCCGTCCGGCCTGGGGCGCAGTGGAAGCGGCCCTGCGTGCGTTTGCCCTCGCGGCCACTGCCGATGCACCGCTCTACCTCGTCCACATGAACACAGCCGGCGAAGTGGACATGCTGCGCTACGCCCGCGAGCGCGGGTTGAAGGTGATGGGCGAGACCTGTCCGCAGTACCTGTTCTTCACCGAAGACGATTTGCGTCGTCCTGATGGCGCCAAATGGATTTGCTCCCCGCCCATGCGCACCCGTACCGATAACGCCCGCTTGTGGGAAGGCCTGGCCGATGGCACGATACAGACCATCGGCACCGACCACTGTCCATTCTTCTTCGACGGAACCCGTCCGATTCTCTACGAGGGGCAGGAAATTGCCATCCCCGGCAAGGAACTGGGCCGGGACGACTTCACCAAGATCCCCAACGGGCTGCCGGGTGTGCAGGATCGGCTGCCGGTTTTGTGGACTGCCGCAGTCGGCTCCGGGAAGTTGACGCCGAGCCAGTTTGTGGCGCTCACCTCCACCCAGCCGGCCAAAATCTTCGGCCTGTACCCGCGCAAGGGCGCCCTCCTGCCCGGCTCCGATGCCGACCTTGTCGTGTGGGACCCGCAAAAGAAGGTCCGCTACGGCGTGGCCCTCTCCCATCAGCGCACTGACTATAACCTCTACGAAGGCTGGGAATTGACCGGTTACCCCGAAAAAGTCTTCCTGCGCGGCAAATTGCTTGTGGACGGTGATCGCTGGCTGGGACGCCCTGGCGGCGGCCAGTTTTTGCCGCGTCAGCCCGGCGCACCGATTCTCTAACTCCATCCGGTATAATCGGCGCTTGTATGATCCAAGCCCTTCTCTTCGATTTTGACGGCCTGCTGATGGACACCGAAACGCCCGAAGTGGAAATCTGGCAGGAGATTTACGCCGAACACGGTGCGCAATTTCCTCTGAACATCTGGCTGCGTGATGTGGTCGGTTCAACGATTTCTAACTTTGACGTGGCGGCCCACCTGGCAAACATCACAGGCAAAGCCCTCGATTTAACGGCCATTTATGAGCGCGCCCACACCCTGCGCCTCGAACGTCAGGCGCGGCTGCCGGCCATGCCCGGCGTGTATGCGATTCTTGCCTCGGCCCAGGCGCGCGGAATGCGCATGGCTGTCGTCTCCAGTTCCTCCCATGCCTGGGTGGATGGCTACCTGCGCCGGTTGCAAATCGCTTCGTATTTTCAATTCGTCATCTGTCGCGAAGACGCTCCCCGCCTCAAACCGGCTCCCGACCTGTACCTGAGAGCGCTCCGTGACCTGCAATTGCCCCCAAGCGAATGCCTGGCCTTTGAAGATTCGCCCAATGGCGTCCTGGCGGCTCGCCGCGCTGGTTTGCGTGTGGTCGGAGTTCCCAACCCCGTCACTGCCCATGCCGGCCCGCTCCAGGCAGACCTGGTTCTCTCCTCCCTGGCCGAGATGCCGCTGGAAGAAATCCTGCGGCGGGTGGCCTGAACCTCTGGCAGTCAGAACGCAACGGGCCGTGGCGCACTGCTTCCCGCAGGTGAGCAAATGACCAGTTGGCAGGCCGTGCATCCAGGCGCACTCCCACGCACCGAGCGCGTCCCAACCTGCAGGAGGCAGAAAGTTCCCTTTTGCCGTTCAATATTTCCCTGGAGGCAAGATGATTGACGAAACCATCCTCGAAATCCGCCGTTACGACGGCCCCGGCTTTCGGCCGCTGATTTTCTTCGGCTCCTGGCGGGTGGCCCTGATGAACTTTACCGAAGAACTCCTGCCGGAAAATATCTCGCGGGTCGAACGCCACCCGCAGACCGACGAGGTCTTTGTCCTCCTGCGGGGGCAGGCCACCCTCTTTGTCGGCGAGGGGCAGGATCGTCTCGAACGCTTCTATGCCCAACCGATGGAGCCGGGCCTGCTTTACAACGTCAAGCCGCAGACCTGGCATACCATCGTCATGAGCCGCGACGCCTCTGTCCTCATCGTCGAAAACGCCGACACCGGCGACCACAACTCGCAGTTCTGCTCACTGCTGCCCGAACAGCGCCAGTTCCTGCTTGAGCATGTTTGAACCACGAAAAATGTCTGCTTCTCCCACGCCTGCTTTGATTCTCAAGCCCGGACGCGAAAAATCGCTCCTGCGCTGGCATCCCTGGGTCTTCTCAGGGGCGATTGCGCGAGTGGAAGGCAACCCCGCGGCGGGCGCGACCGTTGACCTGCTCGCTGCGGACGGTCATTTTCTCGCCCGCGGCGCCTTCTCCCCTGATTCGCAAATCCGCGCCCGGGTCTGGACCTTTGACCCGGCCGAGGCCGTCGACGCCGATTTCTTCCGCCGACGCATTTCCCGTGCTTTTGCTAGCCGGCGGCAGTTGGGCCTGGACGACCCGCACGGAGCAGTCCGCCTTCTGCATGCCGAATCGGATGGCTTGCCTGGCCTGGTGGTGGACCGCTACGGTCAGGTGCTGGTGGCGCAGTTTCTCTCTGTCGGCGTAGAATACTGGAAAGAGACCCTCGCCGACCTCCTCCTGACCGAAACCGGCCTGTCGGTCCTCTACGAACGTTCCGATGCCGACGTGCGTGAACTGGAGGGGCTGCCCGCCCGCGTCGGTCTGCTGCGTGGCGAAATGGCTGCTCAGATGTTCGTCATCACCGAAAACGGATTGAAGTTCCAGGTGAACGTGGCGGAAGGCCACAAAACCGGCTTCTACCTCGACCAGCGCGAGAACAGGTTGCGGGTCCGGCAACTGGCCGCCGGGCGCGAAGTGCTGGATTGTTTTTGCTACACGGGGGGCTTCACGGTCAATGCCCTGGCGGGCGGGGCACGGTCGGTCCTTTCGGTGGATTCTTCTGCCGAGGCCCTGTCGCTGTGCCGGGAGAATGTGGCCATCAACAATTTACCTGCCGACCGCCACACCATGCTAGAGGGGGATGTCTTTCACCTTTTGCGCCGTTTCCGTGACGAAGGCCGCGGCTTTGACCTGATTCTCCTCGACCCGCCAAAATTTGCCCCCACCGCAGCCCAGGCCGAGAAAGCGGCGCGCGGCTACAAGGACATCAATTTGCTGGCGTTCAAACTCTTGCGGCCAGGCGGGGTGCTGGTCACTTTTTCCTGCTCCGGCGGGGTGGACGCGGCCCTCTTCCAGAAAATTGTCGCCTCTGCCGCCCTGGATGCCGGCGTGGAGGCGCAAATCCTGGCCCACCTGCACCAGTCGCCGGACCATCCGGTGGCGCTGCCCTTCCCCGAAGGGACGTATTTGAAGGGCCTGGTATGCCTGGTCGTGGGGAGAAGTGGCGCAGTGGATGGTCAAAAGCAGGCAGGATAGCCGTCTGCCGGCCCGATGATGTTTTTGCCTGAGCAGGCGGCTTAGCCAATTTCGGGCGGATGGTCTTTGTCGTACACCAGGACTTGAATGTCCAACCCCTCTTTGCTCAACAAGTCGAGCACCGGCTGGAACGTGGCATCGCGAATGGGCTGTACTTCTGCGGCCCCCACGGTAACACTGATGCGGGCCTCTTCTTCTGACATTTTCGTCGTCTTGATTTCGGCATTCGGGCTGACCGATTTGATAAGGTTTACCAGACTCTGGATGGCTTCATCGAGGGTCATAAAAACTCCTGCGTATGGGATGGGGAAATGAGTTCAGGCGGTTTTGAGCACGACTGCTGCCCCGTATCCAACCACAGATGAGTAATCTCCGGTGACATCACCTGAAGTGGCATAGTGCAGCACTTTGACTGTATCCGCACCCAGGTCACGCGCGGCCCACAAGACGGCAGCAACGGCGGCGTGGCCGCAGGCCTGCCCTTTGCCCCTGGCCTCTGCTTCAAAGATGGCATGCGGGTTGAACGACTCAAAGCAGCGCAACATTTCTGCATCGAGAAGGTGCGCTGTTTGCTGGTCGTAGAAGTGAGACAGGTCGGTGGAAGCAACCAGCAAGGCCTTGCGCCCGGCGAGGACTTTTGCCAGCGATGCTCCCAATGCTTCGATGGCTTTGGGCGACTGGCTGCGCACCATCACCGGTAAAAGTTGGAAGGGCGCTGCCAGGGCACGTTGCAGGAAGGGGAGTTCAATCTCGAGGGAATGCTCGCGGTCGCGGGCGACGGGGGTCAGGCCAAAGCCGAGGCGGTGCTTGAGTTCGGCATCCAGGGCTGCAAGCGCATTCTGATCTACCGGCACCAGGCCAAGAGGGGTGAAATAGGCTTCGTGGGCCGTGGTGAGCAGCGGTTCATAGTAGGGCTGGTGCATGGGGGAGACCACCGCGACCAGGTCGGGGGTCTGGCCGCGGATGGCGGCAAAGGCATAACCGGCGACGGGTCCAGAATACATGTGGCCGGCATGCGGAGCAATGACGGCAATGATTTCGCCGGCCAGTTCGGGCAATTCGGCGCGGTCGAGGTAGGTATCTACGGCGCGCGCCAGTGCCTCAGGATTGCCTTCATACCAGGTTCCGGCAATCGGAGAAGGACGGACTGATGAAACGGTTGTCATAGTCGCCTCCAAAAAAAAAATCGAAAGCGCCACAACAGGGCGGATGAAGTTTATTATACAAGACTCCACTGCAAAAACCCTGAAGTTTCACCACGAAGACACGGAGTCACAAAGTTTCCTTTCATTTACTTACTCGTGTCTCCGTGTCTTTGTGGTTCGATTTTCACCTTTTTGCAGGAGACTCATACAAGACCTTTGCGAAGAATTCCCCAAAAATCAGTCACAATTTGGACAGTTGTTTTTTGAATTTGCGCCAACTGAGCCAGCGGGAAAAGCCGGCAATTCCCAGTGAAAGGGCAGAAAGAGCCGGCCAGACGATCAGCCAGGGGTTGACCGGTGGTTCTGGTTGTGTTTGCTCAGCGGGCAGGGCTTGGGCACTGACGTCGGCAGATTCGGACGGCCCCACCAGGGCGTATGCTTCTGCCTCGGCAGTGGGAGTATTTTGCAGGGTAGGCCCGGCAAGTTTGGGAGATTCTCCCTCCGGAGAACCGCCGATATTGGAGGGAGGAGCGGCAACCAGGAGCCTTTCGGGCGCTGCTGCCCCATAGTTTAGCGAGCCGAGCAGGTTTCCCACCAGGGTGAAGAGGAAGAGCAAGAGAGTAACTGCGGAGGCCCACGAGAAAACCGGTACGGCGCGCGGAACCGGCGGCTTGAGGCCGGCTATTTTGGGGGTGAGCAAGAAGTTGCGCGGGACTCGCCGACGGGGAGTCTGGCGGAGTAAAGCGCGGGCCTGACGCAATTTTTGGGCTACTTCAGCCAGTTGCGGGTCAGACTCGAGACGGGCCGCGACGCGCCGCGCCTCAGCCTCGGACAGTTGTCCGTCCAGGTAAGCAGAGATTTTTTCTGCATCGCGAAAAGTGGGCTTGTGATTCATGCTTTGTCCTCGCTTTGCAGACGGAAGGCTGTGGGTAAAAGTTCCCAAAATGCTTGCAGACATTCACGCAAACGCAGACGGGCACGCGCCAGGCGGCTTTTGATGGTGCCCAGCGGGACGCGCACGGCGCGAGCCACTTCGCTGTAGTCCAGGCCCTGAATGTCGGCCAGGACTACAACCACGCGAAAATCGGCAGGCAGAGCATCGAGGCAGTGCTGAATGGCATGTTCGAGTTCGGCCTGGTCGAGTTGTTCCTCGGGGGAGGCGCCGGGGTCGGCCAGCCAGCGCGGGGATTCGATTTCTTCGCCGTCGGCATCGTCCGGTTCAAGCGGGGTGGTGGGACGGCGCTTGTGGCGGCGCAGTTCATCGTAGCAGGCGTTGGTCACGGTGCGCAGCAGCCAGGCTTTGAAGGAGCCGCCGCGATAGGCGTTGAGGGCACGGAAGGCAGAGAGGAAGGCCTCTTGGGTGGCGTCGGCGGCCAGGTCTTCATCGCCGAGGATGCGCAAAGCGGCGTTGAAGAGCGTTTCCTGGTAGGCCAGGACAAGCCGGTTGAAGGCGTCCAGGTCACCGCGTTGGGCCTGCCGGATGAGGGCGAGTTCGTCCATATGGGGATATTTTACCCGCGAAAATGCCGGGGAAGGCGGATGGTAACGCGGAATTTATTCCGCAAACGCGGGGAAATGCGAGAATTTTCACCGCTGAGATGCAGAGTTCGCAGAGATTTTTGGCGGTTTTCGCTGCATTCTCAGCATCTCTGCCGTGAAAGATTTGACTTTGAGAAAATCATGTTGCGCCTTTCAGAAACCCTTTGTGTACTTCGTGCCCTTTGTGGTTCACGATCTTTTTGCAGTAGGGTCAAACTTATTCCGCAAATGCAGATGGGCAGGGGATCTTACCTCTTGCCCCAGATGAGCCACCACAGGCCACGCCAGAGCAACATTCCCAGAGCGGCGCTGGCGCCCAAAATGAGGGTGAAGAGCGGCAGGGCCACGGTGTTGAGCATTGCCGCCCGCAGAATGGCCGTCAGTGGCGCGGCCAGGAGCATTGCCAGCACAGGCCGCCAGAGTTGAGAGGGCGCCGAAATCACGTTCAGGTCAAAAAGCCCGAACCAGGGAGCAAGCAGAAACCAGCCCGCCAGCAGCGGCAGAAAGGTGGTCATCATTCGCGCGGCAAAGGAGAAGTGCAGTTCTCCATGCGAAGCAAAGCCAACCAGGGTGATGATGGCCAGGGCCAGCACGTCGCCAACAAGAAGCCAGAGTTTCCTGAGCGGCATTATTCCTCCTTGCGAACCGGCGGGAAGAGGATGACCTCGCGAATGCTGTGTTTGTCGGTCAGGAGCATGGTGAGTCGGTCCACGCCCATGCCGAAACCGCCGTTGGGGGGCATGCCGTAGCGCATGGCGCGCAGGTAATCTTCGTCCATGGGGTGCTTTTCTTCGTCGTCGGCAGCATAGTCGCGGCCCATTTCGAGGAAACGCTGTTCCTGGTCGAGCGGATCGTTGAGTTCAGTGAAGGCGTTGCAGAGTTCAAAACCGGCCACGTACCCCTCAAACCGTTCCACGGTCAGGGGGTCGCCAGGTTTTGATTTGGCCAGCGGAGAAATATCGCGGGGATAATCGTAGAGGAAGGTGGGCTGAATCAGGGTCGGTTCGAGGAACTCGCTCACCAGGAAATCAATCAGTTTGCCGCGCGTGGCGCCCACCGGTGGCTGTTTGCCCAAGCGCACGATGGCCTGATAGAGCGAGTCGGCGGTGGGGTGCCCGGCGATGTCAATTCCCGAGGTTTGCAAGATGCCTTCGCGCATCGAAAGCCGTCGCCAGGGTGGGGTAAAGTCCAGTTCCTGCCCCTGGTAGGTGATTTTCAGCCCGCCGGTCACTTTCTCGCAGACGAAAGCCAGCATTTGCTCGGTCAGTTCCATCACTTTGAGATAATCGGCATACGCCCAGTAGAATTCCAGTTGGGTGAATTCGGGGTTGTGCTTGTACGAGATGCCTTCATTGCGGAAGTCGCGGCCGATTTCATAGACTTTTTCCAGGTTGCCGACCAGCAAACGCTTGAGATACAACTCAAAGGAGATGCGCAGGTACATGTCCTGGTCGAGTTCGTTGTGATGGGTGACGAACGGACGCGCCGCCGCGCCGCCGTAGAGCGGTTGCAGGATGGGCGTCTCGACCTCGAGGAAGCCGCGTTCGTCCAGGAACTCGCGCAGGGCGCGGATGATGGCCGCCCGTTTCCGGAAGGTTTCGCGCGTCTCCGGGTTGACCGCCAGGTCGGCGTAACGCTGGCGGGCGCGCAGTTCGGGGTCCTCCAGTGCGGCGTGGCGGATGACGGTGCCGTCTTCGAGCGTCTCATCCTTGGCAGCGGGCAGGGGGGAGATGGCTTTGGCCAGCATCTTGAAGTCGTGGACAAGCAAAGTGGCTTCGCCCGAGCGGGTGCGCATCATTACGCCCGAGGCCTGAACGAAATCGCCCAGGTCGAAGCGGTTGTTGAAGAAATTAATTTTATCCTGCCCCAATTCGTTCACGCGCAGGAACAACTGGAGTTTGCCCTCGCCATCCTCGATGTGGGCAAAGGTGAGTTTGCCCATCGGGCGCACGGCGCGCAAACGCCCGGCTACGGTGGCGCGGACCTCGGGGAGGGGGCCGCCCGCCGCGGCGCGTTCAGCGCTTTCGAACGCGGCGATCGCTTCGGCGCTGGTGTGCGTCCGTTCGGCGCGGGTGGGGTAGGGTTCAATCCCTTCCTGACGGAGAAGGATGATTTTTTCAAGACGAATTTTTTCGAGAGAAGTGTACTCTGGCATACGTTGACCTTTCTGGGCAATCCAGGAGAGGGTACAAAAAAGCCCCGCGCTCCAGGCAGGTTGCGCGGGGCTCAGACCTTTCTCAGGCTGCCCCCTTTACTCAATCTTTTTGATCGTCACTTTATACGAGCCTGCAGGCGCGTCCACGGTCACCACGTCGCCGACGCGATGGTTGAGAAGGGCCTTGCCGATGGGGGATTCATTGGAAATTTTGCCTTCCCGCGGATTGGCTTCGGCAGCGCCGACAATGGTGTACACTTCCGGCTCGCCGCCTTCTTCCTGGATCGTCACGGTATCGCCTACCTGAACCACATCGGGAGAGGAGAGCGCTTCGTCAATAATGTGCGCCGCAGCCAGGATGATTTCGAGTTCCTGAATGCGGCCTTCTACAAAGGCCTGTTCGTTCTTGGCGGCTTCGTATTCGGCGTTTTCGATGAGTTCGCCACCTTCCATGGCCTCGTGCAGGCGATTGGCCACTTCTGCGCGCTTGACGGTGCGCAGGTATTCGAGCTCGTCAGCGAGTTTTTGGTAGCCTTCTTTGGTCAGAAATGTGGCGGGCATGGTTGATTCCCTGAGAAAATATAAGCATCTCTGAAACAGAGATGCAATGAGTTATGAAGTCCGTACGGAGATATTATACATGATTCCACAAAAATCAAGAAGCCCTTTTCTTTAAGGGGTGTGGCTCAAATTTTCGGGGGGAGTGGGGGCTGGTATAGGGCTTTGCCGCATTTGAAATTGCGCCAGGGGCTCTTTTTGGGCTTGGTGGGAGAATCTGTTTGTTCGATGTGGGCAGAGAGAGAAG
>DAOTZT010000297.1:0-2746 GCA_034434255.1 Anaerolineales bacterium
CCGAAGGCCACAAAGCGCTGGTCTTCTCCCAATTCGTCCAGGCCCTCAGCCTGTTGCGCGCCGAAATGGACGCGCGCGGCATCCCTTACGCCTACCTGGATGGCCGTACCAGAAACCGCCAGCAACAGGTAGACCGCTTCCAGAACGATCCCGATCTGCCTTTCTTCCTTATCAGCCTGAAAGCCGGCGGCGTGGGCCTCAATCTGACCGCTGCTGACTACGTCCTGCACATTGACCCGTGGTGGAATCCTGCGGTGGAAATGCAGGCCGCCGACCGCGCCCATCGCATCGGACAAGACAAGCCGGTTTTCATCTATAAATTCATCGCCCGCGAGACGGTCGAAGAGAAAATCATGCTCCTCCAGGAGCGCAAGCGCGAACTGGTGGAGCAATTGATCTCCTCCGAAGGCGGCATCTTCAAATCGCTCACCAAAGAGGATGTGCAGGTGCTGTTCTCGTAGCACCCATGCAGCGACCAGGGGGCGGAGCGGCCATCCAGCAGATTCGTAGAGTGGTCGGCCCTGCGGTGTTACTCTTCTGCGGGGAATGCGGTGCTGGACGCGATCGGAAAGTGTAGAGGCGATAGTAGGACGGAAGTAATTCCGTCCTACCAGCCGAAGAAAGTGTGGAGGGCGATAGTCGGGAGTCGAATAGTCGGATAGTCGAATAGTGGGCAGTGAGCAGTGGTTAGTGTTCGGTCATCAGTGAGCAGGGTTCAGTGTGACGAAAGGAAAGTAAAAACGCAACTCGATTTATCATTGGGTTATAATTTGAAAAGAATTTGGAGGCTGCCATGACTTTACTGGAGCAGATCGAGGAGCAATTGCGCGCCTTGCCGCCTGAGAAACAGAGCGAAGTGCTGGATTTCATCGCCTTTCTGCAACAGCGAACAAAAGCGGCGCAGAACGCAAAACCGCGCTCGCTGAAAGCGCACCCCGCTTTCGGTTCGTGGAAACAGCGCGGCATTGACGCGGTGCGCTACCAGCAGAACCTGCGAGCGGAGTGGGGGGTGTAATGATTGCGGTGTTCGATACGAACATCGTGATTGACGCGCTCAATGGCGTGGAAACGGCAGATGCCGAATACAGCCGCTATGAGCGCGTTTTGATTAGCCGCGTCACATGGATGGAGGTATTGGTCGGGGCGGCGGAAGACGATGCCGAAGTGAGAGATTTTCTTAATACGCATTTCGAGATTGTGCCGCTCGACCTGGCGGTGGCAGAAAAAGCCGTCGAGATACGTCGCGCTTATCGCATTCGCCTGCCGGATGCCGTGATTTGGGCGACGGCGCAAGTCAATGATGCTGTGCTGGTGACGCGCAACACAAAGGATTGCGACCCCGCCTGGGAAGGGATTCGCGTGCCTTACACGCTATAGTTCGCCACGCAAGAGCAAATCACAACAGATGGGGGAAAATCCCCATGGACGGGGTCGCGTCGGCGGTCGGCAACGCCGTGCTGGACGCGGTTGGCGTGAACATGGACGCCAATCCCCTCACGTGCGGGCGCTGCGCGGCCAGCTGCTTTTCCTGCGCCGCGACATCCGCCTCAGCGGAGAGGAAAACTGGAAGTGGGGATGTTGGACGCCAGCAAAACAAAAAGCCAAGAACGCCGCCGCGACTTGAAATCCGCGGCCATACTGCTGTAGCCGAACCAAGAAGCAAGAATTCGTAGCGCGGGATTTATCCCGCAACCCAATGCGGCATGAATGCCACGCTACAAAATCTTCACGATCGTGATAGATTCTGCAGAGTAATACTATCAAAATCATCGAAATTATCCAGATAATGATATAATTTGAGACGCTTACCTTATCACGAAAAATCGAAAGGAGAACAACTTTCATGAGAATCCTTTCTCCCCTTTTGGCTGCTTTGTTGCTGAGCGTGATTCTTACAGCCTGCTCCTTGCCGGGACTTGGCAGTCGTTCGACCCCGGCGGCAGTCACGCCCTTTTCTTCTCCTTCCCTCCCCGACGAAACGCCCACAGAGACAGCAGAACCAATCGTCTCCTGCGTCGTCGGCGACTGGAGGCTGATCGACGCCAGCGCTTATTACATCACATCCATGGAATCCGCCGGCATCGAAAGCGAGTACCTCTACTCAACCGGCGAGGCGCGATACCTCTTCGGTTCAGGTGGTCTCTTCTTGTTTGAAGCAAATCAATTCACGCAGGAGGTCACAATCAAAAGTACCGTAGATGTGCCGGTCACATTTTTTTATGGATGGTATGGGCAGTGCTCGTTATTCGGTGGAGGATGGGCGTTTAATCTTCAGCAATCCTGGTTCATCGGGGCTGGTCTTCCAGGCGACTGTGTTTGGTGAGACCATTGACCTCGACTTCTGGGGCGCTCCAGAAGGAGAAAGCGAGGTGGCGTTCCTTTATGAGTGTGTGGGATACGACAAACTGCTGCTTACGCCTCCCCTCAACGATTACGCCGTCTTCCCGCTCCAATTGGAGCGTGTCCGCTAGAACAGATTTCGATTTTGCCGCCGTCCCAAGACGGCGGCAAAATTTTATCCAGCCATCCCCTCCAACATTCTTTTTATTCCCCTCTAACACTCCTCCAACGTGTCTTCCCTATACTTTGTATAGGACCACTCTTCAGAGTTGTCCTACAATGACTTATTGGTAGGAGTATCTTATGAACCTCGACAAATTCACCCAAAAATCCCAGGAAGCCATTTTCAGTGCGCAGCAAATCGCACAGGAATATCATCACCAGGCCATTGAGCCGATTCACCTGG
>DAOTZT010000298.1:0-1693 GCA_034434255.1 Anaerolineales bacterium
GCCAGTTTGGGCTGCGCCAGCACGATGACCGGGATGAGCAGTCCCAGGACAATCTGCACGCCCCAGAACGTGAAAGCCTGAGGCCCGTTCAGCACGTAATTGACCGCAATCAGGTTATCGGTCACGCCGCCGTAGAGGGATTGGGTGTAATCGGCCACCACGAAGTAGAGTTTGGCGACGCTGGTGGCAATCGAGATGACCGCCAGCAGCCAGAGCAGGTCGCTGCGCTGTTTCTCTTCCAGGTTGGGCATGAACCAGCCGACAATGACCAGCATCAGCGCCGCGCCCGAAGCAATGGCAAAGACGGGGAACTGCACGGGGAGCAGACCGACGTGCCAGTACAGCCGCGCCGCGTTGCCGCCCAGCAGGAAGCCCACGCCGCCCGCCACAAGGATGGACACCACGAAGCCAATCCACATCACAACTTTCATGGCGGCTTTTTCCGGCGACTTGAAGGCGAAGTAGAGCGAGAGGGCAATCAAAATCAGGAAAATGGTGTAGCCCCAGACCATGATCGCCAAAAACGAGGTGAAGTTCGGCTGGAGGTACACCTTCCAGATGCGGTCAATATGACCGAGGTCGAGACCGATGGAGGCGAGACCCGCCGGGAGCGTGATGAGCGCCGCCCAGAGCATGGTCTTGCCCGTGCCTTTGAAGTGCGGCACATTGAACAGGTACTCGAAGGCGGCCAGCATGTACGCGCCCGCCGCGAGACCCGCCAGAAACAGGTACATGGCAACCCACAAGCCCCAGCCGATGTAGGAGCCGTAGTTGGCGCTTTGCTCGCCTTCGAACAGGCGCACATACACGCCCCACAGCCCAAATAGCAGAGCCAGCGCGCCGACAGCGTAAGAGATTTTCTTCAACATATCAGCCTCCTACACGATGTAATAGACACGCGGTTCGGTGCCGAGTTCTTCCTTCAGCCGAATCACGTTGGGTTTGTTGATGAGTTCGGTCACCAGCGAATCGGGGTCGTTGGCGTCGCCGAAGTAGGTGGCGCGCCCGATGCAGGTGGTGACGCAGGCGGGCAGGATGCCGTCCTTGATGCGGTGCAGGCAGAAGTGACACTTGCGGACGTTGCCAACGGGCGACTCATGCCGACCGTTCCGCTCCCACGCCTGGCCGTACTCCTGGCTGGCGTGCTCATACGCCCCGGCCGTCTTCCCACCGATAGTCACGCCGTCGAAGACGGGCAACTGCTCGGTGTAGGTGTAGCCGAAGTCGAAGGTGCGCGCGCCGTAGGGACAAGCCGCCATGCAGGCGCGGCAGCCGATGCACTGCTCGTAATCCACCACGACGATGCCTTCTTCGTTGTGATAGGTGGCGGTCACCGGGCAGACCTCCGTGCAGGGCGACTTTTCGCACTGCATACAGGGGCGCGGCAGGAATTTCAGGGTCACGTTGGGGTAGGTGCCGACTTCCTCCGTCATCACCGGGCGATAGACCACGCCGGGCGGTAGTTTGTTTTCCGCCACGCAGGCCACCGTGCAGGCATGGCAACCGATACAGCGGCGCAAGTCAATGACCATGACCCAGCGCCGTTCCGAGGCGGGCTTTTCCAGGGCGCGCTTCAGTTCGCGATCCATGCGAACCAGCACGTCTTCTTTTGCCAGGGCATCAGCGGCGGGCGCGGCGGAAATCTCCAACCCCTCCGCTGCCGGCGCCACCAACCCGGCAAAGACCTCGGAAG
>DAOTZT010000299.1:0-6161 GCA_034434255.1 Anaerolineales bacterium
CTGTTTACCGCCACTTCAACGGGAAATTAGACGAAGCGACCTCCAAACTGGTGGCCGAGATGATCGGCAGTTCAAACAACGACGCCTCCGACGCATTGATGCAAATGCTGGACGAAGTGCGCGGCCCCCTGGTCGTCAGCGAAACCATGCAGACCTTAGGGGTGCAAAACACATTCCTGGCCGGTTACTTTTACCCGGGCGCCGTATTGCTTAACTTCTACGACACGCCCGCCAACCTGCGCACCGACGTCAGCACCAACCCCGACATCTACAGCCAGACCACGCCCTCAGACATTGGCACCCTCCTGCAAGACATCTACCTTTGTGCCCAAACCGGCGGCGGGGGGCTTGTCGCTGCCTTCCCCGGCCAGATTCGGCAGGAATCCTGCCAGGAAATGATCTCATTCCTGGAACTGGACCGGCTCGGCACACTGATCCAGGCAGGGGTCCCGGAAGGTACCGTCGTGGCCCACAAACACGGCTGGGTCACCGACGGCGGGGTCATGAACCACGTCAGCGACGCGGGGATTGTCTTCACGCCAGGCGGCAACTACGTCCTCGCCATTTACACCTACCACCCGGTGCAGGTGATTTGGGACGAAGTCTCGCCACTCTATGCCGAATTATCGCGCGCCATTTACAACTACTTCAACATCCCCTCCCAATAAACCTACTGGAGCGAATTTTTCTGCGGCACAAGAGTCCCTCTTGTGCCGCAATTCGTTATATAATCGAACTATGAGCCAGGCACTCCACCTCTACCGGTTACAACAAATCGACTCGCAACTGGATCGCGCCCAGGCCCGACTGGCCAGCATTCTTGAAACCCTGAACGACGACTCGGCTCTGAAAAGCGCCATGGAGGCCTTCCAAAAAGCCGGGGCAGAAAAAAAGGCCAGCGAAGAGCGACTTGCCCAGGCCGAAACCGAAGTCCGCAACCTGCGCATCAAAATCGAACTCACCGAATCCAGCCTTTACAGCGGCACCGTGCGCAACCCCAAAGAACTGCAGGACCTGCAAAACGACGCTGCCGCTATGAAACGGTACCTTGTCACTCTCGAAGACCGTCTCCTGGAAGCCATGGTCGCCGCCGAAGAAGCCGAAAAAGCCCATCAACACGCCCACGAAGAACTGGAACGCCTGAGCGCCAGCCGCCAGGAGCAAATCAGCGCTCTGCTCAACGAGCAAGCCGAACTGGAAAAGAAAATCCAAAAACTCAAAGTGGAACGCCTGGCCATCGTCGAACCGCTCGATCCGCAATTGACCGCCCTCTACGAAGACCTGCGTCGTCAACGACGTGGGGTGGCCGTCACCGAAATCCTCGATCAGACCTGCAGAGCATGCGGCACAAGTTTGCCACCGGCTCAAGTACAGGCCGCCCGTTCCCCCTCTCAATTATCCCGCTGTCCTTCTTGCGGACGCATTCTCTACGCCAACTAGAGGAGGAGTATGCGCTTTCGCCTGCCCCGCATTGATGAGTTTTCTTTCTGGCTGGGATTCATCCTGGCCACCGTTTTCTGGTGGATCATCGCCCTGGTCCGGCCTGCTCTGCACCAGATGGCAGAAAACGCCCGCCAGAAACGCCAGGAAAAGAAAGAACACGCCAAATCGGTCAACATCATTGAAGAACATTACCGTCAAAACGTTCTCCTCCAGGCCCAGGGCATGCATCTGGCTGCGCCTCTTTTTGCACTTGACGAAATTCTCATCCCGCCCCGCCTGCTCGCCCCCCCGCCGCGCATTGAACCCGGCCCCCCCCTCCCCCCGGAAGACATCGTCGAAGCGACCGTGCCCTACCTGCCGGCCTGGCCCGAACTGGCTGCCATCTACCACGCCAAAACCATCAGCCTGGCCGAGGCCCTCTCCGGCGACTCCGACATCGTCCTCATGGGGCAAACTGGCATGGGGAAAACAGTCGCCCTGGCCGACCTTGCCTCGGCCCTCGCCCGCCGCGACCCGCAAACCGGCCTTCCGCCCGAAACCGTCCCCTTCCTGGTACACGTCGCCGACCTGGACCTGCCTGCTGACAAAGATAATCCCCTGGCTGCTTTGATTGACCTGGTGGCCGAAAAAGCGCCCGTCCTCGACCTGCCGCGCATCCCCGAATTCGTCCGCAAAACCTTTGCCGAGGGACGCGCTCTCCTGCTTTTAGACGGCACAGATGAACTCCCGCCAGACGGACTGAAGAGCGCGGTCGATTTCATCCGCATCATCAAGCGAACCTACCCGAAAACCCGCATCGTCACTACCGCCTCCACCGAATACTTGGACGGCCTGGTTTCCCTCAACTTCATCCCCTTTGCCATGGCCGCCTGGACGGCTGCCGAGCGGCGCGAATTCCTCAAAAAATGGGCCCATCTGTGGGAAAAATACGTCTCCGTCGAGGCCTGGGCACAAGCCAACATCGAACCGGTTGACTCGCTTTTGCTCAACTCCTGGCTCGAAACCGGTTCCATGACCCTCACCCCCCTCGAACTCACGCTGAAAGCATGGGGAGCGTATGCCGGCGACCTGCGAGGCCCACGCTCCACAGACGCCATCGAGACTCACATCCGCCGCCTGACACCGGCCAACGTCTCCCCCCAGGCCGCCGAATCGCTGGCCATTCAAATCCACCTGGCTGTTCAGCCCATCTTTGACCCTCGCCAGGCGCGCGAATGGGTGCGAGCCTACGAACCCGCTGAACCGACTCCAGAAGCAGCCGAAGCACAGGCAGAAAAAGAACGCTCTGCGAACAAAAAGAAAAAGAAAAAAGGCCAGAATGTCGAAGTACCTTCTCTTGGCCTGATTTCCACCCTCATCAACAGCGGTCTCTTGTGCGCTCATCGCAACAACCGCGTCTCTTTCTGTCACCCCATCTTTGGCGGGTATCTGGCCGGAAAGGTGCTCGGCAATTACCAGCCCGATGCCATTCTCAATCAACCGCCCTGGATCGGCAAATACCTGGCCATGCACTACCTGGCTGCCACCGGCAACCCCGCCCTCCTGGCCGAAAAACTGCTTGCCGAAACAGATCGTCCCCTCTCTCGCAACCTGCTGACCGCTGCCCGCTGGCTGCGTGATGCGCCAGCCGCCGACTGGCGTGTGCCCATTATGACCAAACTGGCCGACCTCCTTCAGCAAGAAGGCCAACCGTTGGGACTGCGCGGCCAGGCGCTTGCCGCCTTTGTCCAAATGGGCGCCGACCCGGCCATCCCCGTCCTCTTCCGGCAACTGCTCAGAAAGCCTCTGTCCGAACTGATGCAACTGGCCGCCCTGGGAGCAGGAGCCGTCAACGATACCAAAGCCATTGAAGCCCTGGCTGCTCTCACCCGCAACCCCAGTCCTGCCATTTGCCGGGCGGCCTGCCTGGCGCTGGTCAACATCGGCACACCGGCTGCCATTGACGCCGTCGGCGCCGTGCTCTTGCAGGGCGCTGAGCATGAACGGCGGATCGCTGCCGAAGCCCTGGCCAACAACCCCGGCGAGGGATTTGTCCTCTTGCGCGAGGCTGCAGCAGTAAAAGAAGACCTGATGGTGCGCCGTGCCGCCGCCTACGGCCTGGGCCGCATTCCAGAAGAGTGGGCCGGGCAGATGCTCGAAAAAATGCAAGTAGAAGATAGCGAGTGGGTGGTCCGAAATGCCGCCATCGAAGCCCTCGAAGCCCGCCGTCACCCGCCGTCGCACGTGCCAAAGCGCCTGCCGCCTGCCACCGAATCGCCCTGGCTGATCGCCTTTGCCGGCAAACAGGGCATGGGCATCACTCCCGACAAGCCGCCTACCGATCTCCTCCTCCAGGCGCTCAAATCAGGAACTATGGAAGAAAGACTGGCCTCGTTGAACTATTTGCGCATCATGCCAGTCGAGGGCGTTTTCGGCGTCCTCTTCCAGGCGATGTATGGCGGTGAGCCAGAACTGCGCGAAGCAGTCTTCCGCACAATCACCGAAATGGCCGCCCGCGGGGTAGAAGTGCCAGACCCGATCCAGTTTGGAGTAGGCTACTGACAGAGAGAGGCGCCAGGGCAAGCAGTCTCCCGGCAAGCAAGGGGAGTGCCTCACTGCTTGTGGCGCCTCGCAACCAGATCCTTGCAACAGAGCAACAACAGATAAAAGACATTTTTGACTCTATCGCAAAAAAGTCTTGAACCACAAAGGACACGAAGTACACAAAGGGTTTCTAAAAGGCTCAATTGAAAATCTTGAATTTCAGCGCACAATTGTTTGAAAAAACTGCGTGCTCCTTTGCGCCCTTTGTGGCAAAAAAGTTTTTGCATTGGGCTCATGTTTCCAAATCAAACATCATCAAAGGACTGCTTTATGGATGACTCCTCAATGATTCTGACCATCGCTGTCCTCGGCGGAACGGGGAAAGAAGGGAAAGGCCTCGCCTTGCGCTGGGCCAAAGCCGGTTATCCCGTCATCATCGGCTCCCGGTCTGCCGAAAAAGCCAAAGCCACCGCCGAAGAAATCTGCGCCCGCCTCAACGGGGAAGCGAACATCACGGGCGCAGACAACCTCCAGGCCGCGCGCCAGGCGAACGTCGTCGTCCTGACCGTCCCCTACGCCGCCCATCGCGAAACGCTGGAAAGCATTCGCGATGCCCTCTCAGGCAAACTGCTGATTGACGTGACCGTGCCCCTCGCCCCGCCCAAGGTGACCACCGTCCAAATGCCGCCCGCTGGTTCCGCCGCGCAGGAGGCGCGCCAGATTTTGGGCGAGACGGTCGAAATCTGCACCGCGTTTCAAAACATCTCCTACGAACATCTCCTCGGCGAGGAAGCGATTGAATGCGATGTACTGGTCACTGGCACCAGCAAAGCAGCCCGCGCCGAGACCATCAAACTGGTTGAGGCGGCAGGTCTGCGTGGTTGGGACGCTGGCCCGCTTGAAAACTCGGTCGTTGTCGAAGGCCTGACCAGCATCCTGATTCATCTCAACAAGCAATACGGCAGCCGCCACGCCGGCATCAAAATTACCGGCATTGCGCGCCCTTCCGCATAAATCTCCCCCCTGTTCCAATTCCTATGCCCCTTACCCTTCTTCCCATCCCCAAAATTCCACTCATCCGGCCGGGAGACGACCTGGCCGTCATTTTACTGGAAGCGCTGGACAACGCCCACCTGAGCCTTGAAGACGGCGACATCCTCGTCCTGGCGCAAAAAATCGTCAGCAAGGCTGAGGGGCGGCAGGTGGACCTGAACACCGTCACGCCCTCGGCAGCCGCTCTTGAACTGGCCCGCAAGGCAGAAAAAGACCCGCGCCTGTGCGAACTCATCCTGCGCGAGAGCAATGAAATTCTGCGCGTCCGGCCTGGGACCGTCATCGTGGAACACCGCCTGGGCTTCGTCTGCGCCTCGGCCGGGATTGACCACTCCAACGTCAACGCGCCCGAAGCGGTAGAGGCCTCGGCCACCCGACCCGAGGATTGGGTTTTGCTCCTCCCCGAAGACCCCGACCGATCGGCGCTCGAAATCCGCCGCCGCCTGAAACTGCTGACCGGCAACCGCCTGGGGGTGATGATCATCGACTCGCATGGGCGCGCCTGGCGCAACGGCGTTGTCGGCACGTGCATCGGACTTTCGGGCCTGCCCGGCGTGGTGGACGCGCGCGGCAAGCCTGACCTGTTCGGCTACCGCCTGCGCATCACCTTTATCGCCGTTGCCGACGAACTGGCCGCGGCCGCCTCGCTTGTCATGGGCGAAGCCGCCGAAGGCACGCCCGCCGTCCTGGTGCGAGGCTTCCCCTACCCCCTGCGCGAAGGCTCGCTCAAGGAACTTCTCCGTCCCAAAGAACACGACATGTTCCGCTAGTTTCCATCCGACGCCCCCCCAAAAATGAGCATCGCCCTCGTTCCCCCCTCCCACCGTGACCTGCTGGCCGACGAGACCAAAGCCTTCCTCTACCTGGCCACCGTCAACCGTGACGGCTCGCCGCAGGTGACCCCGGTCTGGTTCGACACCGATGGCGAGCACATCCTGCTCAACTCGGCCAAAGGGCGCGTCAAAGACCGCAACATGCGCCGCGACGGGCGCGTGGCCCTGTGCATTGCCGACCCATCCAACCCCTACCGCTACCTGCAAATTCAAGGCCGGGTGGTTGAAATCACCGAAACCGGCGCCGACGAACACATTGACCGCCTGATGTTCAAATATCGCGGCCAGCGCACCTACCCCTACCGCGCC
>DAOTZT010000300.1:0-1622 GCA_034434255.1 Anaerolineales bacterium
GAGGACATGCTGGAAATTGAACAATACCCGGTGCTGTTCACCCCGGCGCTGGTGGTCAATGAGAAGGTAGTCTGCGCCGGGCGTGTGCCGAAGAAGGAAGAGGTCATGGCCTGGTACCGCGCCGCGCTCGACGGAACTCGCCAGTCCGGATAGCGGATGACTATGGCCGACAAACCCTCTCTCACCTACCATGTCACTGCCACCCGCCTCGACGGTTCGCATGCCCGCATCACGGCCCGTGGGCACGAACTGACGCTCAATATCAAGAAAGGTTCAGGCGAGGCAGGTTTCAACGCGGCTGAAACGTTGCTCGCCGCGCTCGGCGCGTGCCTCCTGACCAACGTCAACGCCATCGGAGCCAAAATGCGCCTGCAAATTGACGAAGCCCGCGTTGAATTCGACGCTGTCCGCCGCGACGAGCCGCCGGCCCTGATCGAAATCCGCTATCAACTGATTCTGAAAAGCCCCGAAGCACCCGAAAAATTGCAGGAACTGGCCGACCTGTGCTTCAAATGGGGCACGGTTACCAATACGCTCGTCAATGGCCTTGTCCCGCAGGGAAGGTTGATTGTCGAATCCCTGGATGCGGATACTCCCCGGTAAAGGAGGCCCTATGCCCACCTACACCTACGTCTGCGAACAATGTCAGACCCGCTTCGAAGCCTTCGCCTCCATCCAGAAAAAAGAAGCGGGCTGGAAGCCGAATTGCCCCCGCTGCGGAAGCGAACAGACGCGCCAGACCTTCGAGGCCGTTGGCCTGATCAGTCTGAGTCATTCGTCCGCTTCCGGCGAGGGCGGCTGCGCATGCTCGCGGCGCTGAAATTGGTCCGCGCATGAAAGCCTGTCACCGCCCGAAGAATCGCTGTCTGTGCATGGGCGCCTGCGCTCCCTGGCAATCACGCCCGCCGCCTGCCGGGGATGGTTGTTCCTCTGTTTCTTTTCGCTTCTTCCAATTACTTTACTTTTCGATAAACGAGGAGGTATGACATGACTATATGAGCCTGGTCACCGACATTCTGCGCAACAACCGTACCTTTGCTGTGGTTGGCGTCTCACAAGACCCGGCCAGGTACGGCCATGAAATCTTCGAAACGCTGCTGGCGAAGGGCTACCGCGCCCTGCCGGTCAACCCCAAATACGAGCAGGTGGACGGTTATCCCTGTTACCCCTCGCTGGAGGCCTTGCCCGAAAAGCCCGACGTGGTGGTAGCAGTCGTTCCGCCAGCGGTTACCGAAAAGACGGTCGAGGCCGCTGCCCGCCTGGGAGTAGGCACAGTCTGGATGCCGCGGGGGCGTGGTCCGACCGGGCGGTGGAACTGTGCGAGCAGGCCGGCATCACCGAAGTCCACGACGTCTGTCTGGTGTTCGCCCTGCGTTCGCTGAAGGAGTAGAACCCTCCCGTGAAAGAAATTATCGTCCTGCCCGCGCCGCGCTGCCGCCGCAGCCGCAAAATCCTGGAATACCTGACCGGGCGTGGCCTCCCCTTCCGCCGCGTCGACCTGGATTCGGCAGAGGGGCAGGAACTGGCGCGCCGCTACGACTTCCGCGCCTCGCCCGGCATCCTGGTGGACGGCGTCAGCGTCAACCCCTACGACCTGCTCCAGTCGCCTGCCTGCCGCGTGG
>DAOTZT010000301.1:0-4494 GCA_034434255.1 Anaerolineales bacterium
CCAGTTTCGATTCGTTCGGCATGATGGAAAACTTGACCCGAATGCCGGTTTGCGGGGTGAAAGTCTGGTCAGCCATTTGCTGCATCAGATCCACATACTGGCGCGGGCGGTTGACCCAGACCTCGATTTCATCCTCGCTGGCCCCGATGGACGTGTAGGGATCGGGCTGGAAGGAGTGGAAAAATCGCTTGAAGCCCTCGGTGAAAGAAGTCCAGGCAGAGATGTGCGGCTCCGGCGGCACGAGATCCGGCGAATGGACGTAGAGTTTATCGAGCGTCAGCGGTTGATTCTGCAGCGAGCCGAGGATGCTGCCCAACAACTGCAAGGCCGATTGCGGCCCCTCCGAGAGGCGGTTCATGCGAATCGGGATTTTGTTCGGCTCCTTTTCCAGCAGCAGGATGTTGTCCAGCGCCATCTGGTAGTTCAGGATTTCCTGCGAATTCAACCCGCCGTTGACAGCCTGGAGGTCGGCTTTGTCTTTGGCCAGTTTCGCGGCCATTTTTGCCAGCCGCTCGTGAATGTCGGGAATGTACTCGACAATGTCCCACTCGCGGTAACGGTCGGTCTGGTTGCCGGTCAGATGCTTGATTTCCAGGCTGAGGGCGTTGATGTCGTTGATGGATTGGCGGATGTTTTCGATGGCGGTATCGTAGGGAGAAGCGGTCGCCTCCAGCCCGATGACATTGACCCCAGCCCGGAGAAAAACGCGATAGGGCAGGGTGACGTTGACCCAGTCGGTCGAATAGGGGAAAGGGACGGCGTTGAACTCATCGAAGGGGACGACGCCGTTGACAGTGATGCGGCGGAAGACGGTGAAATTGTTGCGCGTATTTTGCAGGACGCGCAGGGTGAGCAGGTACAGGCCGGCCTGCGGGACTTCGACTTCGTAATACAGTGCGCTGCCGCTGCGCTGCCAGGAATCGCCGCCGATGGTGTTCAGCACCAACTGATAGGTTTCGTACGGGGTAACGCCGAGGCTGCGATTGTAAATCGGCCGAATGGAAACATCGTTTTTATACGCCGGCCACTCCGCTTCGAGTTCGAGCAGCACGCCCGACGTGTCGACGGCGGCTGCCTCGGCGAGGTATTGCGCATAAGACGGTTCGGGAATAAACGACCGAAGATAAATGCTTCCAAGCAGGAGCGTTTCACGGTTCAGAGTGAACTCGAATTCATGTTCTCCAGCGGTGAGATGAATGGTCAGGGGGTATTTCTGGCGTAAATTGACATCCCGCAGTAAGGTCTCGCTCCAGCGCTCCAGGCGGACGGGCGGGATGAGAATCTGGTTGCCGTAGCGGTCGAGGGGAAACTCGTCCGCGCTGTTGCGGTAGTAGAGGGGGAAGAGGATGCGGCGGGCGTCTTCCACCGGTAGAGCGCCATCCACGCGCAGGGTCGCTTCGGGGTTGGTGACAAGCACTTCCGCTGGGGCCACGGCGTCGAAGGCGACCACGTATTCTCCCTCCTGCGGAATCTCTGCAGTAAAACGGACGCTCATGCCGGCTTCGAGGCGGACGCTGGGCTTGTCGTATTGCGCGGCCAGGCTGTCCGCGGCGAGGGGCAGGCCAAAGGCATCGGCGCGAATCTCGACCGTCAGCCCGGTCTGCGCATTGGCGGCAGCCACTCCCCCGGCCAGGGATTCTGCTTGCACACTCACTGGCAGAGCAGACAACACAAAAAGAAGGAGAACGAGCAAAGAGAGCGGACGATTCATTGGAGGAGAGGGAAAAGGGCGCTTACGGCTAGCAAAAGGGGGGCTGTGAGGTTCACAGCCCCCTGAACAGAAGTTTTTTACGGATTCAACTCCGCGCGGGCTTCATCGAGCAGTTTGTTGGCGAACTCTTCCAACTGAGCCGAGTAGTCCTCATACTTGAACTTGCCGTCGTTGGCGAAGTTGAACATGTACCACATGTTCACATCCTTGTCCTCGCCGATGTCAATGCCGGGCTTGCCTTCCCAGCGGGCGTTGACGTAGCCGGGGACGATCTTGGCCAGCGATTCGAGCAAACTCTTGTCGAGGTTCTCGAGGGCGGCGCGCAGACCGGGTTTATCGCCCACGAAGGACAGGTACAGGTCAATCGTTTCAGCATCGACGAAGACCGGCATGCGGGTCGGGACCTGACCGGCGGCCTTAGCCAGTTCTGCCTCGGCCAGATAGCCCTCGCGGGAGAAGGACATCCATTTCGCAAACTTGTAGGCTTCTTCCAGGTTGGCGGTGGTCTTCGAGATGACGAGGAAATCGCCGACCATCGCCTGGTTGCCACCGGGGATACCGATGAAGTCCCAGTTGAAGGTGGCTTGCTGGGCAAAAGCAGGCACCATCCAGCCGCCATCCCAACGGACGCCCGATTCCTGGTTCAGGAACAGTTCCCATGGCCCCTGGGACTTGAAGTTGGCTTTCTGCTCATCGGTCAGGCCCTGCCAGGTGTGCGGCTTCATCTCACCGGCTTTGGCTACGGCGGCTTTGAAGGCGTCGGAGTTGTAGTTCATGTGGGTGCCGTCGAAACTGAACCACTTCAGGTTCGGGTCCTGCGTGCTGGGATACCAGCCCATGATGAATTCCATCTCATCCAGGCCGAGGCGGCCCTTCTGGACATCGGTCAGGGCGGTGGTGGCGGCGAAGAAGTCTTCCACCGAGACGCCGTAGGTCGGCGCATCGAGGTTGTTGGCTTCAAACAGATCGTTGTTGACGAAGTAGCCCATCACGAACAGAGCCGTCGGCAGAGCCAGCACTTTGCCGTTGTAGGTTACGGAGGTGCGCAACACTTCCGGTACCTTTTGCCAGTCAGGATCGGCGCTCACCAGCGGGGTCAGGTCGGCCAGCCAGCCATTCTTGACGTAGAGCGGGGTCTTGTCGGCCATGAAGACATCCGGCAGTTCGCCTTTGGCGGCCAGAGCGGTCAGTTTGTCATCCCAGGAGCCCTCGCCCGACATATCCACGAACTCGATGGTGACGTGCGGGTTGAGTTCCATGTACTTCTTGACCAACTGACGCTGCAGGTTGTTCTCTTCCTCGGTGCCGACATTCCAGTTGGCGTAGCGCAGGGTAATCGGTTCGGGAGCGGGGGTAGCGGTGGGGGCTTCGGTCGCCGGGGGTTCAGTCGCAGGCGGCTCAGTGGGGGTGGGGGTCGCTTTGGGGCCGCAGCCTGCAATCAGTGCCATCAGGGTGGCAACAATTACAAACAGGTTGAGCAATTTCATGTGTTTCATTTTTTCTTTTCTCCTCACGAGATAGTGGTAATGGATGGTCGGTTACAGACTAAATCTAATTTCTGGAAGCGCTTTTTTCTCCTCCTGAAATCACCTCCTTTCTCAGTTCGTCTTTCCCATGAGTACATTCACGTGATGAGTTTTTCCGTCGCCAAAGACAGGAATGACCTGACTCTGGAGGGGGACGCCATCCACGGTGATAGATTTCACCCCCCGGCTGACCCCTTCGGGGTTTTGGACCTCGATCTGGTAAACGGCGCCGCGGAACGTTCGCCGGACGCGGTAACCGGTCCAGGTGGGCGGGATGGACGGGTCCACCAGCAGGCCGTCTTCCTGTGGGCGGATGCCCAAAATCCAGTGGGTGGCGACGCGATGCAGCCATTGCGCCGAGCCGGTGTACCAGGTCCAGCCGCCGCGCCCGTAGTATTCCGATTGGGGCCCGTCAATGTTGCCGGGGGTAACGTAGGGTTCGGCTTTATACACGTCAATATCTGCGCTGCGATTGGGCGGGCAAATGCGGCGGTAGGCTTCGTAGGCCAGTTCTGCCTCGCCCAGCAGGGCATATGCCCACACCGACCAGGTGGCGGCGTGGGTATAGACTCCGCCGTTCTCGCGCAGGCCCGGGGCGTAGCGGGTGACGTAGCCAATGTCGGGGCGGGGGCGGGTGAACGCCGGGAAGTTGAGCAGCGTGCCGTAGTCCTTGAGCAGGTACTTCGTCACCGATTGCATCGCCTGCGCTGCTCGTTCGGGTTCGGCGATCCCGCTGATAACAGCCCAGATGTTGGGCATCAGGAAAATCTTGCCCTCGTCGTTTTCCCGCGAGCCGACCGGCAGCCCGTCATCGGTGGTGGCTTGCAGGTACCATTCGCCATCCCAGCCGAAGCGCTCAAAGGCGGTTTTCAGGCTCTGGCGCACGTCGGCGCACTTCTGGGCAAAGGCTTCGTCGTTTTGGCGCTTTGCCAGGGGGATGAAGTTGCCCAAAATGGCATACAAAAACTCGGCTACCCAGAAACTTTCCCCTTTCAGCAGCGTGCCAATGGCGTTGAGACCGTCGTTCCAGTCGTGGTCGCCCATCAGCGAGATGCCGCGCGGCGAGAAACGCGAGAAGGCGCGTTCGATGGCGCGTTTGCAGTGCTGGTAAAGCGATTCGGCGGGGGCGTTGAGATAAGGCACTTGTTCGTCCAGGATGGCGTAATCGGCGGTCTCTTTCAGGTAGGAATCCAGGATGAAGGGCAGCCAGAGCAAATCGTCCGAGCAATTGGTGCGCGGCCCGCCGCCGCGGATGGT
>DAOTZT010000302.1:0-2643 GCA_034434255.1 Anaerolineales bacterium
CCGAGCGTTTTGCAGTTCATCATCAGGTAGCCGAGAATCGACCAACTGCCGGGTTGGGCAAATTCCCCCATATGCAGGCCAAAATACGGGTCGTGGACGTATTCCGCCGCCGCGTCCTGGATGCGCAGGTAGGTCTCGACCGGCAGGTAGGCATCGGGCGAGCGTACTGTCTCCGGTTCGATGCCGAGCGAGCGCAGAAAGGCGTTGATGTCCACCTGGAGCGAATCGAGGTACAGGAACATCTGTGCCAGCACGGTGGCTGAGACGATGATGGGGTCAGAGAAAGTCTGCATGACGTCATCATACTGGATTTGAAGCGACTGTCAACCCCTATTCACAGGTTTGATTTTGCGTCAAAGGTCATATTTTTGCGGGAAAGGTCATAGACAATGTCGTCCGGCGCGGGTATCATGAGGCGAAAGATGTAAACGTTCCGATTTTATGTGAATAAATGTGGCTTCAAAATAGTGAGAATAGACAACCCAGGAAACAGGTTTGAAGAAAGCTATTTTATGGAAAAAGAGATGAAACAAAAAGCGGGCTAACAAAAGGGCATCGGCGATTTCTTCCGGCGCTGCTACGATGAAGATGTGAACGTCCCGAAGGTTTTGCGAGGAAATTGCAATTGTTTCCGTTAGCCTTCGGGGCGGTTCGAAATGGAGTATCTGCATGGAAACACTCTCGAAGTTCACCCTGCCCGGCATTTTGTTCGCGCTCACCCTCGTCTTCGGATTCGGGTTGAGCTATGTTGGGAAGCCCTACAACGGGCTGTTGTTCAACGTCCACAAATTGATTGCCCTGGGCGCGGTCGTCCTGGCGGTTGTGCGGTTGGCGAGCATCCCCAGACCGGGCGATTCCTTTGCCCTCATCGCCGGCTTGCTCGTCATCGCCGCCCTGTGCGTCGTTGCCCTGTTCGCCAGCGGAGCATTGATGAGCGCCAGGAAACTGGATGATGCCGTGATGTTGACCATTCACCGCGTTGCGCCCGGCGTGCTGGCGATTTGCTGCGCGCTGACGCTCTATTTGCTGGTGAGAAAGCCATGAAGTACCGTCGTCTGATTGTCCGCAAGCACGGCGGACCGGAAGTGTTGGAAATCGCCGAAAACGAACTGCGCCCGCCCCGGAAAGGCGAGGTGCGGATTCGCGTCCTGGCTGCCTCCGTCTCGCGCCCGGATGTCACCGCGCGGCGCGGCGAAGCCCTGTATAGCGGCACGTTCCTCGGTCAAAAACTGCCCTTCACGCCCGGCTATTCGGTCATCGGCGAGGTGGATGCGGTGGGGGAGGGTGTGACGCAGGTGCAGCCCGGCGAGCGGGTGGGCGTGTTGACGGTCATCGGCGGCTACACCGAAGTGTTGTACTGGCGCGCCGACCGCCTGATTCCTGTCCCTGCCGCCCTCGACCCCGTTCTGGCTGTGCCGCTCCTGCTCAATTACGTCGTCGCGTACCAGGTCATGCACCGGGTTGCAAAAGCCCGGCCCGGCGAGAAGGCGCTCATCATCGGCGCCAGCGGCGGGATTGGCACGGCGCTTCTGCAACTCGGTCAACTGGCGGGGCTGGAAATGTATGCCATCGCATCGCAGAGCAAACACGCCATCCTGACCGAATACGGCGCAACGCCGATTGACTACCGCTCCCAGGATTTCGCCGAAATCATCCGCCAGCGTGAACCGGGCGGGCTGGATGTGGTGCTGGACGGCATGATGCGGCTGGAGATGATGCGCAAGGCGCTTGCCCTGCTGCGGCGTGGCGGGCGCATGGTCAGTTTTGGCGAACCCGCCAGCCGTTCCGAACTGTACCGCATCCTGGGGCTGACCCTGCGCGCCAACCTGCCGGGGAGCGGCAAATCCCTCTCGCTCTACGGCACGTCGTCCTACTTCCTGTTCGACCAGAAGCCCTATCTCGCAGATTGGGCGGCGCTGTTCCGCCTGCTGGGCGAGGGGAAAATCAAGCCGGTCATCGCCGCCCGCTTCCCGATTTTGCAGGCTGCCGCAGCCAACGCTCTGCTCGAAAGCGGGCAGGTGACGGGCAATGTGGTGTTGGTCGCGCCTGACCTGGATGCCTTGTTGATTGACCTGCCGTTTTGAGATGGCAAATTTCATTTCGGTGTAAAGCGCGCCAGGCGTGAAAGCCTCTACCACATTATGGAGAATGATTTGTAGTTTGCCCGGTTGGGAGGGGATCTGCTTCAGCGTCCGCATTGAGATAAGCCTTCAGCTCTTTGCGACGCTGTTTACTGATAGCGGTTCTCACGGAGGTTGAACCAATTGGACCGGGTTGAACACTCCCAGAATCGCGCTACTAACACGGTGACCGAAATGAATTTCGGTCTACGCTCTGCCGGAAACGGGCGTCTCGCACAACTTGGACGGGGTTGAACACTCCCAGAATCGCGCTACCAACACGGTGACCGAAATAAATTTCGGTCTACGCTCTGCCGGAAACGAGCGTCTCGCACAACTTGGACGGGGTTGAACATTCCCAGAATCGCGCTACCAACACGGTGACCGAAATAAATTTCGGTCTACGCTCTGCCGGAAACGGGCGTCTCGCACGACACGGCAGACCCGGACATGGGTCAACGTATCTGAGAACTGCTATAATCCGGTATACGCTTCGTGCCGTTGGGCTGAAGCCCCCGGCTAT
>DAOTZT010000303.1:0-1760 GCA_034434255.1 Anaerolineales bacterium
GCACAACGCTGGCGGTCAGGCTTGCCGCTTCTTACTTCTGCTCTACGCCGCCAGCGGGGACGAGCCGCGCCGCGCAGCGCCGTTCCCCGCGCCCGAAGGAGACTCTCGATGACCCTTTATCGCATCCAACCGGAACGCTGCAGCGGCTGTGGTCTGTGCGCCAAAGCCTGCCCGCAGCAAGCCATTCTGATCGAAAACAAACAAGCCTGCATCCTGGCGGAGCGCTGCACCGCCTGCGGCACCTGTGAAACGGTCTGCCGCCGCGGCGCAGTGCTGGCTGTCAGCGCGCCACTCGCCCCGTTGAGCCGCCGCGAGGTCTGGCAGGCGCGCCGCCGGCTCAAGTACCGCCGCTGGCGCTTCAACCATCGGCGCTTGTTGAACAGTGTGGGGCTGTATCCACGAGGAGACCGAACATGAAACGAACCTTCGACCGTCGCATTTACACCTGGCCGGCCTTTCGCCTGGCCGTGCGCCAGGTCTTTGGTCAGATAGACGACCTGAAACGCGCCGCCCGCGGCGGACGGGTGGACAAACGCTTTGCCGAGAAACTCATGCTGGCGGTGACGCGCGTCAACGGCTGCCGCTATTGCGCCTACGGTCACACCCGCGCCGCGCTGGCGATGGGCGTGCCGCAAAGCGAACTTCAGCGCCTGCTGGCGGGCGACCTGGGCAGTTTCCCGCCGCACGAGGCGGTTGGACTGGCCTTTGCCCAGCATTACGCCGAGAGCCAGGGGCAGGTTGACCCCTCTGCCTGGCAGCGGCTGGTGAAGACCTATGGCGAGGAAACCGCGCAGGACATTTTGCCCTACCTGCGCATGATCACCTTTGGCAACCTGTATGGCAACACCTTCGACGCCCTGCTCAGCCGTCTGGCGGGCAAACCTGCCCCCGGCAGCAGCCTGTGGAGCGAACTGGGCGTGCTGTTTGGGGTGTTCGTTCTCGTGCCGCTGGAACTGTTGCGGCGAGTGGGGCGCAAACCGCCGCAGAAATGAACCCGGCGGCGGGCATCCTCCGGCGGAGACGCAGAGGGTGACCATTTCATCACGCAAGAAAAGCAAAAGGGGTACAATTGCGCAGGAACGCTTGCTGGAGAGACCGCCGATGAAAACCATCTTCAAGACTTACCTCGATTCGCTCTTTGCCCTCGCCCAGCGTGGCGACGCCCGCGAGGAGAGCCATTATCCCGCGCTGGAAGACCTGCTGAAAGACCTCGCCCAGGCGCAGGGACGCGCTATCCAGGTCACCGTGCTGCCCAAGCCGACCGAAGCCGGCAACCCCGATTTCCGCGTTTGGGACGGCTCGCATCAGGTCATCGGTTACATCGAGGCCAAAGCGCCCGGCGCGAAGCTCGACCAGGTGGAGACCTCCGAGCAACTCCAGCGCTATCTGCACACCTTCCCCAACGTCATCCTGACCGATTTCTACGAATTCCGCCTCTACCGCAACGGTACGTTGTTAGAGCGCGCCCTGCTCGCCCGCCCGTTCATTGCCCAGACCGTGAAAGCGAAACCGCCCGCTGAGCAGGTGCAGGCGTTGATACACCTCTTCGAGACCTTCTTCTCCTTCGCTCTGCCGCCCTCCTTCACCGCCGAAGACCTGGCACGCGAACTTGCACGACGCACACGCTTTCTGCGCGACGAAGTCATCCGCCCGGAACTGGCGCAGGGGCAGGGCCCCGTCTATGGGTTCTATCAGGCCTTCCAGAAATATCTCATCGCCGGCCTGACCGAAGAGCAGTTTGCCGACCTCTATGCCCAGAC
>DAOTZT010000304.1:0-4876 GCA_034434255.1 Anaerolineales bacterium
AAACTGTTGGGTATGTCATTGCGAGGAGCGTTCTTTGCGACGAAGCAATCCCCAAGCGGTCAATCTGGCCTGATAAGTGGGAGATTGCTTCGCCAGAAAACGGCTCGCAATGACATGGCTGAACAGTTACGTCAAATTACTTACGGCGCCAATGATACCCTGCCTGCGTAAATTCACGGTTTCCAGGTGCGATCTTCGGGAACGGAGTTGCCGCCATCCACGATCAATAACTGACCGGTGATATAGGACGCACGCGGATCGGCCAGAAAGCGAATGGCGAAAGCCACTTCCTCTGGCGTACCGGAGCGTTTCATTGGTGTCAGCAGACCGGCCTCAACCTCGCTTGCCAGTTGTGAGGCAGTGGCGATCCAGCCGGGAGCGATGGCGTTGACCGTGATGCCGTCAGCGGCAGTCTCGAGGGCACAGGCGCGAGTATAGCCCCACATCCCGGCTTTGGCGGCATGATAAGCGGCATCCCCAACAAAGGCCTGCACTGGGCCGCTGGTGGAGGCCACGTTGATGATGCGCCCATATTTCTGCGCTCGCATGAGGGGTAAAACGGCTTTGGTGACCAGAAAACAGGTGGTCAGGTTGCGCTCCAGCGAGCGCTGCCATTCTTCGAACGGAATATCGTCCACGCGACTTTCAAATTGCTCCTCACCGACCACTGTCATCCCGGCGTTGTTGACGCAAATTTCCAGGTGCCCAAACGTTTGACGAATATCTTCGATGATTGCCTGCACAGCCTCGGGGCGGGTGAGATCGGCCACATAAGCACGGGCATGCCAGCCTTCCGCTGTCAGTTCAGCAGCACGGGCGTGGATGCGTTCGGTGGTGCTGACGATCGCAACCGTTGCACCGTCCTGGGCGAGGAGACGGGCCGTGGCAAAACCAATCCCGCGCGGGCTGCCGGCACCAGTAACGAGGGCGATTTGACCTGCGAGAGAGTTCATCCCACACTTTCCTTTTGTAGAATTTTCTGAAAGGCGCGCACCAGGCCGCCGCGTTGCTCAAAACCCGATTCGCTCAAATCGGCGAGGCCCAGGTACACCTTCCCCCGACAGCGATGTAAAAGGCCAACGACCAGACGCCCCAATGCTTCGGTGGCCGCGGCGACTTCGTCAGCGTCGGTCCATAGGCGGCCTGCTTCTCCTTCCAGCCACGGACGGGAGAGGACGTAGGGGTGTGTCAGCGGTTGGGCCAGGCGCTCGGTCCAGCCGGGGGAGCCGATGTCGAGCCAGAACTGAACGGTTATAGGGCGGTTCATCATCAGAAAGGTGTGCGCCGGGGCAACCAGGACGGCTTCCTGCTCTTCGCTGGTCCAGCCTTCCAGGTATTGGGCCGCAATCACGCCATCTTGCAGCAGAGCATAATACTCTTTGCCGAGTGCAACCTGATCTTGTTCGGTGGGAAGCGCCAGCCGGAATTTGTTGACCGACTCAATCAAACTGGCTGCTACCCGGACGCGGTCGTAATCATCGTGGAAGCCAAAGCCGGGTTGAGAGAGGACTTCGCCAAATAACTTGCGCAGGAAATGGTCGAGGGGAAGGGGAACCTGCTGGCGGTAGGTCAGCAGCCATTCCCGTAATTGGGTATAGAGATCGCCATATACAAACGTGAGACGTTCCTGGACAGCCGACTGAATGGCCGAGAATGGGTGCAGGGTCAGGTCTTTGGGGCGATACACAATGTCAGTCAGCAGTTGGGCGCGCACCAGGTCCATGCCGAGAGCCAGGACAAAGGCGTAGGCGAGGTCGAAGCGACCGGGATGAATATCCCATTGCGGATGCGCCAGCGCGGCCAGCGTGAGCAGGCACTGGCTGGCCGGTTCCTCCCGCAGCGAACGCGAAGGACGGTGGGAACGGGCCGGCACGCCGGCTTCTTGCAGTCGGTGCAGGAGAGAAAAGCGCAGGGCGTCGGAGAGATAGGGGGAAAGGATGACGATTTCAGAGGGGGGAATGCCAGAGTCAAAGATGATGAAGCGGGTTTGCTCGACGATGGCGTCGAGCAATTCGGGGTAAAAGCGCCGCACCAGAAAAGCAAAGGGCTTTTCCTCGCTTTGATAAAACGCGGCGGGGGAGGAAAATGCAGGGCCGCCAATGGCTTCTACCAGGTTTTGGCTGAGGGTTTTGATGTTTTCTGAGATGACAAAACTCTGCTCAAGAACGACAATGTCATCACACAGGTCGGCGAGAGCCAAAGCGTTTTGGGGATCGGCGCCCAGGAAACGGCGATAGCCGCCCCCTTCGTCATAAATCAGCAGGGCTGAGTCGAAGGCGGGCAGCCATTCTTGAATGAGGTCATGGGCACGGGGGATGTCTTCTTCGATGTTGTCGTAGATGAGATGCCGGTAGGTGTGTTGCAGGTAGGAGCGAACGATTTCTTGCGGCCACAGGATGTTCCAGAAAATCTCAAGTTGCAGGGAGAAGTCGAGCAGGTTGTGTTCCAGGCAGTATTGGCGGAAGAGATTGGCGCACTCCTGCGCGTCGGCGTAGACGCGCCGCTGGGCCGGCTCCCCGTACCAGGCCGAGTCGAGCCGCATCCCGATTTCGGTGTGCGGAAAACCGATGGCCGCCGCCTTGTTCAGGTTGTCCAGGATTTGTGCGTAGAGACGGTTGCGGTCAATGGTGACCGATTCAAATAATCCCTTTTCTTCGATAAGCGGACGCACCAGCCGCGCCATGTAGTACTGTGCTGTTTCCAGGGTCAGAAAGATGGGTGGCTGCTCGGGGTGGACGAAGCCGGCGGCTTCGGCGGCCAGCGGCCAGAACAGGTCACAGGCGCGGCGCGCCAGGCCACCAATGGTGGCGGGTGTGACCTCGCCGCCTGGGCCGCGTTGGGGAGAGCGGAGCAGGTCGAGGTAGGGTTCCTGCAACGTGCGCTGGGGTGTCAGGAGCAGGATGCTTTCGGGGGGGATGCCGTTTTGCAGCAGATGTTCCAGCCGGGTAACCGCCGCGGTGGTCTTGCCGCAGGAGGCGGGTCCGTGGACGAACCGTTTGCTATTCAGGGGGGAGCGAACGATTTCGAGTTGCTCGGGAGTCAAATCTAGCATAGTTCTAGGTTAGCGGAAGCTTGGCGGTTTGTCAATGGCTTTTTGTGTTTTTTGGCTCGGGGAATGTTGACACGTCTTCGCCTTGCATGTATAATACTGCGCGCTTCTGCCCCGGCGGAATTTGCTGGGGCGTCCGTTTGTATCCCGGCTTCCCCGGCTGCAGGCGCAGGGACTCTCCCCGCAGGCTGTCCGGCGAAGCGAAGACCAGGAGTGACTCATGAAATACGCAATTGTCGAAAGTGGCGGCAAACAATACAAAGCCGTCGAAGGCGGGATCATCGAAGTGGACCGCCTGCCGGTTGAACCCGGCACCAACATCAAACTGGAGCAAGTGCTCCTGCTGGCCGATGGGGAAACCATCACGGTTGGCAAGCCATTTGTCCAGGGTAGCCCGGTGTGGGCGACGGTGCAGGAACATTTCAAGGGCGAAAAGGTGATCATTTTCAATTACCGCCCGAAGAAGCGCATTCGCGTCAAGACCGGTCACCGTCAGAACTATACCCGTTTGCTGATTCGGCAAATTGGTGGCGCTGAACTGGTGGAGAAACAACCCGCAGCCGTTGAATCGGTTCAGAAGGCCGCAGCAGAAGCCGAGGCTCAACCGGCGGAGGATGCTGTTGCCCCGTCTGAAACGCCGAAGGCCAAAAAAGCCAGAACAACTAAATCTGCTGTCAAGAAGAGTGACGGCGAGTAAGGAAAGAGGTACCTGCTATGGCACATAAAAAAGGTGGCGGCTCCAGCCGCAACGGTCGTGATAGCGCTTCTCAGCGCCTCGGTGTCAAGAAGTTCGCTGGTGAACATGTCCTTGCCGGCAACATCATCGTTCGCCAGCGCGGCACGCGCATTCTGCCCGGCCTGAATGTTGACCGGGGCAAGGATGACACCATTTTTGCTGTGATTGACGGCGTTGTGGTCTTTGATGTGGTCAAGGGCCGCAAGCGCGTCAATGTCATGCCGGTAGAAGCCGAATAGGGCGCGAAAGGAACGCAACATGAAGGACAAAATTCATCCCACTTATTATCCCGAAGCCAGGGTGATCTGCGCCTGCGGCAACACCTGGACAACCGGTTCGACCAAGAAAGAGATTCGCGTCGAAGTTTGCTCGAAATGCCATCCCTTCTTCTCGGGCGAGCAAGCCCGTATCATTGACATCGAAGGTCAGGTAGACCGCTTCCGCAAAAAACTGGAAGCACGCCAGACCTATGTGCAGGAGCAAAAGGCCCGCGCCGAAGCCAAAGTTTCTCCGGCCCGTCCGATTGCCGACCTGGAACTGGGCACCCGCCCAGTGGAAGCCCTGGCCAAGGCAGGCATTACCACCGTCGGTCAGTTCATTGAAAAACTGGCTGCTGGTGAGGAGGCCGTGCTTGCTATCGAGGGCTTTGGCCGCAAGTCACTGATTGACATCAAGAAAAAACTGCGCGCCCTCGGTTACAAGTTGCCCGAGACGGCTGAAACTCCTGCCGAATAAAGCAATTTTGGAGTAAACTTGACAGGCAGATGTTCCCATACATCTGCCTGTTTTCTTTTATGGACTTATATCCCCAAAATCACCTGCATTGATCGCTGTTGATGTGCGGCTTGCATTTGTGAGTCCACTGTCAAAACCTTTTTTACCACGAAGGGCACAAAGGAGCACGAAGTTTTTTGAAACAATTGTGCGCCAGAATTTAAAATTGCAGAGTCCACTGCAAAAACCTTTTTTACCACAAAGGGCACAAAGGAGCACGAAGTTTTTTTCAAACAATTGTGCGCCGGAATTCAAGATTCTCAATTGAGCCTTTCAGAAATCCTTTGTGTACTTCGTGTCCTTTGTGGTTCAAGACC
>DAOTZT010000305.1:0-4851 GCA_034434255.1 Anaerolineales bacterium
GGCTTCCACGCCGCCTACTGGCACGACGACTTCGGCTCGCCGGTCTCACACGGCTGCGTCAACCTCTCCCCGGCAGACGCCCGGTGGCTCTACGAGTGGGCCGGCCTGGGGGAGCGGGTGATCATCAGCGCTGGGGAAATGCGATAATCGAGAACTACTTTTCTAACAGTTCCTTCCCCGCAAAGTGAGTTACCCGCATGATGTATAATACTCTTTAGTCTGTGGAGTTCATCCTCCGATCCTGATGGAAACACGTTACAAAAAGTCATGTATAGAAACGAATTAAAGTTTTTGATCAATGCGCGTCAAAAATGTCTATTGGAAAATAGGTTAAGCAAACTTTGCCAGCGAGATCATTATAGCGACGCGCAAGGGGGATATTGGGTTTCGAGTTTATATTTTGATGACTATCGTCAAAGTGCATTTTTTGATAAATTGAAAGGCCTTCAAGAGCGGAGAAAATTCAGAATCCGCATTTACAACCACCAGGACGATGTGATCAAGTTAGAAAGGAAAATCAAGCGGGGGTACGTGACCGAGAAGTCCCATATTCGGCTTTCAAGGGAAGAATACGAGGCTCTGATCAGTGGTGATGTTGGTTTTCTAAGACAGAAAGACGATGATGTCGCCAGGGAATTTTATATTTCTTACCAGACACGATATTTACGCCCCAGAGTGGTGGTGGAATACCGCCGCGAGGCATTTGTGTACCGCTATGGGGACGTACGCGTGACGCTCGACTCTTTCCTGAGTGCCGGAGTTTTTCAAAACGATTTGTTCTCAAAAGGATGCCAGATTGCGGCAATGCCTCCTGAGCAGATCATTCTTGAGGTGAAATACACCGGTTATTTTCCGGATGCCATTCGAAATATAGTGCAAGTAGAGAACATTCACCGCCAATCTATCTCAAAATATGCCAAATGTTTTGTTGTCAGCATATAGCAAAAAAGGAGTAATTTTATGACCTGGCAAGATTTCATAAAAAACACCGATATTTTTACAACTGAACTCTCTGTAATGTCCATTGCCTTGACTTTGCTGGTCGCCTTTGTCTTAGGCTTGTTTATTTTCTTTGTTTATCGGATCAGTTACAAAGGCGTGATATATTCCAAGACCTTTAATGTCACCCTGATTGCCATGTCCATGATCACAGCCTCTATCATCCTGGCAATCTCCAGCAACATTATTCTCTCTTTAGGCATGGTAGGGGCCCTCTCGATTGTCCGCTTTCGCGCTGCCATCAAAGATCCAATTGATATTGCTTATCTCTTCTGGGCAATTGGCGTGGGAATTGTGAGCGGCGCCGGCCTCTGGATGCTGGCGTTTATCTCCTCTGTCATCATCGGCATCATCTTGTTTATGTTCTCAAAAATAGAGGATGTCAAAATGCCTTACCTGTTGGTCGTTTCCTACCAAACAGAGGAAGCAAATGATGCAGTCTTTGCAGAAGTGCAAAAAGAGGTCAAAAATTACCGGTTAAAATCAAAATCTTTTAACGGCGAGAATTATGAATTGACGATTGAGCTCAGAGGAAAAAGAACGCCCGAAAGTCTCGTCAACAAAATTGGGGCGATGAAAAATGTACATTCTGTTGCTCTGCTCAGTTATGACGGTGACTTTGCCGTTTAGGGAAACCTGCGATGAATAAATCCTATTCTCTTTTCTCCAGAATCCTCATTCTCATCATCGGATTTGGGTTAATTGCCGGATTCATTTTCGAAATGACGGCAATCGAAAAGAGAATTGCAATCGAAATAGAACGTCAGCAGTTAGAAATCAAAAACAGGAATGCCCACTTCCAGAAACAGGCCAAAATTATTATCACCGAAGTCATGTCTTCAAACTCGCTCACGATTTTAGATGGTTTCGGGCTAAGTTCAGACTGGATAGAATTTTATAACCCAAGCGATGAGACCATTTTCCTCAAAGGAGCGGGACTTTCTACAAACATCGATGATCCCATGATGTGGGTATTTCCGGATTTTGAGATCGGTCCCCACGAATACAAAATTGTATTTGCCTCAGGGCTGAATGAAATAGACAATGCTGGAAATGTACATTCCAATTTCAAACTCAATGCTGAGTTCGGCGAAACACTCTATTTCACGTCGGCCCTCGGGACATTGCTGGCCACTGTTGAAATTCCCCCTCTGCGAACCGATGTTTCTTACGGAATAAACGAAAACGGCGAATGGCTGTATTTCAACCATCCTACGCCGAATGCACCAAACGGCCCCGACGGGCAGAGAGACCCCGACTTCAAAGTGTATGTGGACTCGCCTTTGAGAATCACTGAATACATGCTTCAAAACCGTTCGGTGCTCTATGATGAGGACGGAGACTTTGTTGATTGGGTAGAATTCTACAACGACAGTGATGAGCCTTTTTCATTGTCTCAACTTTACTTTACAGATGATAAAACGGATCTTCGCAAATGGGCATTCCCCGATATAGTTCTGGGGCCGCACTCTTACCTGGTAGTGTACGCTTCCGGGAAAGATAAAGTGACAGAAAATGTACATACGAATTTTCGTTTATCTGAATACGAAACATTAGTTGTTTCTACTCAATATGGCGAAATCCTTGTTGAGTTAACCCTTGAGCCATTGCTGGAAGATATCTCGCGGGGAATCAAGGGAGATGAATGGCTCTACTTTTCTGAACCGACGCCAGGTCAAGAAAATAACACCCATGGTTTTACAGACCAATTACAGCCCTCAGACGGGGTATTGGATGTGACCATCAACGAAGTGATGGCCAAGAACGACTCGTTCGTGGCTGACGTCAATGGGAACTACCATGACTGGATCGAACTAAAGAATAACACCGACCATGACATCAACCTGAGGGGGTATCGCCTCAGCAAAGGGGAGAATGAAGAAACGGTTTATGTCTTTCCAGACTACATTCTCCCGGCCCAGGGCTACGGTGTTTTCTTTGCTGACGAAACAATCGCCGCAGATACCCCAGGAAACTATGTCCCTTTTTCAATCAGTGCGTCGGGGGAAACATTATCTCTTTGCAATCCGGATTGCAGTCAACGACAGGTGTATGAGACAGGTTTTTTACGAAAGAATCAATCCAGTGGCTTGAATGAGAACGGAGAAAGGGTATTTTTTGAAACACCAACCCCCGGGTGGGTCAACTCCGCAATTTATGCACAGCAATATGCAGAACCGGTACAGTTTTCACTTCCTGGCGGAGAAACCCCTGGCGGCCAACTTTTGACGCTCACCGCAGAAGATGGCGCAAAAATCTACTTTACCCTTGATGGGTCTGAGCCTACCCCTTCCAGTACTCTTTATGTAAACCCCATTCTATTGGACTCGTCAAAGACAGTTCGAGCCATTGCTGTTGCAGAAGGCAAACTCCCCTCAATTGTAAAAACGCAAACATATATCGTCGGCATCGAACACGATTTGCCTATCGTTGCCATCTCCATTGACCCCTGGCGTATGTTTGGAGATGCGGGGCTCTACACTCACCCATTCAATGAGATCGAGCAACCTGCCCATATAGAATTTTATGAAACAGACGGCCTGGCATTTTCGATCGATGTTGGCATTGAAATTGCCGGGGGATACAGTCAAGCGATGCCGCAAAAATCGTTTGCAGTGCACTTGAGAAATGAGTATGGCACGGATGAACTAAACTACCCTCTCTTTGAAGGCAATGAAGTTACTTCATTCAAACATTTCTTACTACGGACATCTGGCCAGGACCAAAACATGACGAAAATCAAGGATGCATTTATTCACCGGGCGGTGAGTCAACTCCTTGAGATCGAGGTGATGGATTCGAGGCCATGCGTAGTCTATATTAACGGGCAATACTGGGGGCTCTACAATATCCGCGAAAAAGTAAACGAAGACTATCTGGCAAGCCATTATGGAGTGGACCCCAAACAGGTAGATGTCCTCGTTTGGAACGGAACAGCAATAGCCGGCAGTGACGAAGATTACAAAGCCCTGATAGAGTATGTCAAAACGCACGATATGCAGAATCCCGAATATTATGAGTATGTAACTTCCCAAATTGACATTGATAGTTTCATAGACTACCTCATTGTGCAAGCCTACTTCGGAAATACCGACTCGGGGAACATTAAATTCTGGCGTGACCGAAATGGAGGCAAGTGGCGCTGGGTGTTGTATGACATGGACTGGGCACTCTTTAAGGGAACTTATCAGTGGAACAATCTGGAACAAATTTTTAACTCCGAAGGCATGGGGGCTGGTAAATGGATCGACACCACGCTCCAGGTCAACCTGTTGAAAAATGAGCAATTTCGGGAAGAATTCATCAGACGTTATGCGCTTTACACCAACACATACTTCAACCCGAAACGCCTGCTCCCCATGTACGAGTCAATGCTCGCCGAAATTGAGACAGAAATGCCCAGGAATTTCGAGCGTTGGCCTCATATTTGGGGGCCATGGGACCTCCATGTAAGTTTTGTAAGACAAATTCTGATCGAGAAGCCAGAAGTAGAGAAAAAGCACTTGCAATCTTTCTTTGGATTGAGTGACGAAGAAATGCAAGAACTGTTTCCTCCAAACCGATAAACAAACACAGATAGCCCCTCTTTGATGTTTCTGCTTGATACAGGAAACAAGGGGAAACAAAGCACGTTTCGATTTTGCTCTCAGGCCTCCTGAGGATCGTTCTTCCAATCTACCTTGAGAGCGTTTTCCGCCATCCTTCCCAATAAAAGTACTATGAGAGCGTTCGGTAATTCAGTTGCACCTTAAAAAGAGAGCCAAGAAAGGACTACTCCGAGTAGGATTAAGAAGGATTCATCAAAACCTTCTTGTCCCACGGAGTAGTCGCGATGGAGTCTATCATAAAATG
>DAOTZT010000306.1:0-2205 GCA_034434255.1 Anaerolineales bacterium
GTGCTTTTCCCCAGGGCCCGAATGATGCCTCCCACGCCAATAATCGGGGCGTAGATGACCATGCGCATCATCATAATAACGACCATCTGAATCTGGGTCACATCGTTGGTCGAGCGGGTGATGAGCGAAGCAGTTGAGAACTGATCGAGTTCGGCGCTGGAGAAATTTTCTACCTTGCGGAAGACTTCACGCCTGAGATCGCGCGCCAGTCCCGCAGCAGTTCTCGCGGAGAGAAAGCCGACTGTAATAGTACAGGCGATGGATAAGAGCGTGAGCAGCAGCATCTGACCACCGATGCGCAGAATGTAATTGGTCTGCATTTTGTTGGTGTCGATGCCCAGGGCGATGTATTCGGCTTTCACTGCGCCCACTGCCATCTGATTGATCATGCTGTCACCCAGTGTAGCGAAACGCTGATTGATTAAGGTGGAAATCTGGGCGGCTTGATCAGTTGGCAGTTTGGCGAGAAGGGTGAAGATGTCCACGCCGGGGGGGAGCGCACTCAGATCCAGGCCGAGTGCCTGTCCCATCGCGGCAGCAGCCTGCGGGTCAGTCGCGATGCGCTCGAGGCTGGCAGTTGCCAGCCAGGCTTTGCCCAGGATGGGGTTCATTTGTTCGATGGTCGCCTGGTCTGCGGCATTAAGCACATAAATCGGCTCATCGGCCAGGATGGGGTATGTTTCAACCAGCCTCTCGTAATCGGGAGAAGTCCGGTCGACAAGAGTGTAATGGCTGAGAATCAGCGCCCGGTCTTCGGCGCTCATGAAGAGGAGCAATTTGTCCATCGTGCTTTGGCGGAGCGCCTGGGGGACGGCGTTCTCGACCCCGCCCTGCTGAATGCCGTTGTTGACGATTTTTGACATGTAGTCGGGCAGAGCCAGGTCGGCGTTCGCCTGCACGAACAACAGGACAACGGCGACGAGAATCAGCCCGGTGTAGGGTTTGAGATATTTGAGAATACGTAGCATAGGGGAAAGAACTCCGGGAAGGTATTTTTTGCAGACGAACGGGAGGAAGTCAATCTTTTGTTTGGCGGGCGGCCTCGGTGAGGAGGGTGAGCGCGCTGATGATCATGTCTTGCTGTTCAGGTGTCAGGGAATCGGCCAGGCTTTCAATCCATTTGCCGCGCGCCTCAATGCCCTTCTGGATCAATTCTCGACCCGCCTCGGTTAACTGGAGCCGGCGGGCGCGACGGTCTTGTGGATCTTCGCTTCGCTCCAGGAAACCCATCTGCACCAGCCGGTCCACCGCCTGACTGGCTGCAGCCGGCGTGAAGCCCATTTGCTTGCTGATGTCGGATACCCCCGAACATTCACCGTGCAAGATGCGCATGAGCAGGTTGACTTGTGTAAACGTCAGGCCGGTATCGTCCATGAACTGCTTGAAATCGCGGCCCGAACGGTGCATGAACACTTGTGCCCATTCTCGTATGACCTCAGTCAATGATTTAGAAGTCTGCATAGTTAATTTCTCTAATTATTTAAGTTTTGTTGAATATATCATTGCGCAAAAAGGTCGTCAAGAAAGAGGACATAAGAGTATTGTTAGAAAACCTTCTGCGATTTCGTTTGTTCTGTGGCGAGAATGTCATTGCGGCAAGTAGTGACCGCGAAGGATACCCACAGGATCAACAATCTTCTGAGCATGCAGTGACAGGCTTTGAGAAAACTTTGAATCACAGCGTGCTCATACTTGATAGAGATGGTTCATCATTTTTGTACGAGTCAAGTGACAAAAAAGAGCGGCACGAAAACCGCTCTTTTTTTGACTTTGCTATACCCGCAACAGCAGAGGGGCAGGGAGATCTTTTAGCCCAGTGCCACGTCCAGCAACATCATGATGGCAAATCCCAGCATGGCCCCAAACGTAGAGAAATGAGTATCCTTTCCCGATTGGGCTTCGGGAATCAATTCTTCGACCACCACGTAAATCATTGCGCCGGCTGCGAAAGCGAGCGCATACGGCAAGATGGGGCGCATGGATAGGACGGCGGCTGTTCCAAGTACGCCTGCAATCGGCTCGACAATTCCTGAAGCCTGTCCATAAAGGAAACTTTTCAGGCGACTCATCCCCTCCCGCCGCAGGGGAATAGAGACGGCTGCGCCCTCTGGAAAGTTCTGTAACCCGATGCCGATGGCCAGTGCCACTGCTCCCGCCAGCGCCGCGGACGGGATGCCTGCTGCCACGGCTCCAAACGCAACCCCC
>DAOTZT010000307.1:0-2855 GCA_034434255.1 Anaerolineales bacterium
TTGCGGCGGGAGATGCAAATGCGGCGGCGCAGGTCCAGCCCCTCGACCGGCACATCCACCACACAGCCCCACGCCCGCGCATACGCCGATGCAATCCGTGAGACAAAGGAAGCCCCCAATCCGCCTGCCACCGCCGATACAATCGCTTCGGCGTTGCCCACTTCCATCAATATGTTCATTTCGTCGAAGGAAATATCGTGTTTTGCCAGTTCCGATTGAAGAACCTGGCGCGTACCGGAAGATGGCTCGCGCAGGATGATCGGTACATCCAGCAATTCTGACGGTTCAATGGATTCCCGCCTGGAAAGCGGATGTTTTTCTGGAACAATAAACGAGATATGGTCGGTAAAGAAATACTGGCACTCGAGATCGTTCTCTTTTACTTCGCTGCTGACCACGCCCAAATCGGCTTCTTCAGCGAGCAGCCGTGAGGTCATCTCTGCGCGGACGCAGGGCTGGATAAAAATCTGCACGCCCGGATAATGCTGACGAAAACGCGCTGCCAGATGGGGCAGGAGATATTTCCCGGCTGTGGTGGTACAGGCGATCCGCAGCGGACCGACGACCGAATCTTGCATGGACTGCATCATTTCCTGTATTTCGGTAGCCTGACGCACGATCTTGCGCGCCCAGGGGAGCAGGGTCATGCCGGCGTTGGTGATGTGCAACTGCGCGCCTTCACGGTCGAATAATTTCACATTCAGTTCCGCTTCGAGATTCTGAATGTGCTTGCTGACCGTCGGCTGGCTGAGATGCAGGCGTTTCGCCGCCTCAGAGCAACTTTGGGTTGCCGCGACGTGGATAAAAACATTAAGTCGGTTGAGATCGAGCATAGCGAACTCCTGGCCTGAATTTAGCGAAAGATAGGAGGGAGCGATGCAGAGCATTCAGTGATCGGTTTTGCATGTGTGCGTATATATTGTAACCCTCCTGCCATGCTTTCGGCAGGAGGGTTGTCAGCGTGGAAAAATGCGCCTCGCAGCGGAGGCAGGCGCGGGGCTTGCCCTGAGCGCGTCGAAGGGTCCGGGGCGAAGCGGGTTAGTCGCCGGCGTGGGCGGGGTGATGTTCCTCCTCGAAGACCGGCAGGTATTTGGCGATCAGTCCAAAGGCCAGGATGCCAAACGAGAAGATGCCGACCGAGACCAGAATTTCGGTGAGGGACGGGAAGTAGGTCACTTTGCCCATGAAGGCCGGGACGTAGGTCAGCGGGTCGTAGTGTTTGACCGCCAGCCAACTGACATCGAAGCGGTTGAGAATCATGCCCGCCAGGGTGAGCAGCGCGCCGGTCAGCAAGCCGCCGGGGGTGGTGCGCATCTGCTTGAAGGAGAAGATGACGATGGGCAGCAGCACGCCAAGCACGATTTCAGCCCAGAACAGGATGCTCAGCGTCCCGCTGGCGAAGAGCAGCGAGAGTTTGCCCTCGAGGGTCAACTGGACGAAGCGCATGACCAGGTAGAGACCCAGCATGAAGGGCAGGCCGCGCGCCAGTTTTTCGAGCAGGTGGGTTTCGAGGGCGCGCTTGAAGTAGCGAGAGGACATGGAGGACTCGAAGATGGTCATCGCCAGGCCGATGGCAACCGCCGAGACGAAGAAGAGGGGCGGAATCCAGGGCGTCCACCACAGGGGATGCAGTTTGGCGGGTTGGATGAGCAGCAGCGAGCCGAGCGAGGCCTGATGCAGGGTGGAAATGACCGCGCCAAAGATGACCACCGGCTTCATCCAGCGTTTGAGCAGGGCGGCGGCTTTGTCCCACTTCAGCCGCTCGAAGATGGCCGGGGCAAATTCCACCGTCAGGACGGCGATGTAAATCATCACGTACAGGCCGATGAAGAGCAGGAAGGAGGTGAAGTTCTGGTAGCGCAGGAAGTACCAGATGCGATGCGGCTGACCGAGTTCCACCAGCAGGGCGATGCCCTCCATGATGTAGCCGAGCAGAGCCGTGACCAGGGTGGGGCGCACCAGCGGGCGCAGGTCTTCCAGCCCGAAGATGTACACCAGCGAGGCGATGACGAACGCGCCGCTGCTGATGGCGATGCCGGTGAACAGGTCGAAACTGACCCAGAAGCCCCAGGGGTAGGAGTTGCTCAGGTTGCTGATGGCGCCAATGCCGTAAATGTACCGCTGCAAGGCGATGAACGCGGCGATGCCCATGAAGACCAGCAACGTTAGCGGGAACAGGCCGATGCGGAGAAATTTGGGGAGAGTGATGTTCAGTTTCATTTTTTCTCCTCTGCTTTCTTTTCTTTGCCGCTCGCGGCAGATGACTTTTGCTTGAGGAGCGAGACGCCCGCCGTGACTGCCGTCAACGCCGCGCCCCAGCCGAGCGCCACCGGCAAGGTCAGGCCGACGGTCGTTTCACTGACCTGATTGATGGGCGTTTCGGGCAGGGTCGGCAAGCCGAGTTGCTCGAAGGGGACATGCGAGATGATGAGGTAGGACGTGCCGCCGTTTTCGAATTCGCCGTACACATGCTGGATGTAGCGGTCGGGATGCGCGGCGATGCGCTCGTGGGCTTTCTTGAGCAGTTCTTCGCGGTCGCCATATTCCAGCGCGTCGGTGGGGCAGGTCTGCACGCAGGCGGGTTCCTGACCGTTGTCAATGCGCTGCGGGCAGAAGGTGCATTTGTCAATGAATGCGCCGTCCACGATACCCTTGTCGTAGTCGAAGTGCGGCACGCCAAAGGGACAGGCGTTCATGCAGTAGCGGCAGCCGATGCACTTATCAGGGTTGTAGAGGACGGGTCCGTCTTCGCGCTTGGTGTATGCGCCGACGGGACACGCCGACATGCAGTCGGGATGTTCACAGTGCATACAGTGATAGACCATCGTGCCGCGCTTGAGATTCGGAAACTCGCC
>DAOTZT010000308.1:0-6196 GCA_034434255.1 Anaerolineales bacterium
TACCTGAAGGTTTTCTCCGCCGCCACCGAGCGCCTCTATGCGCAGGCCGTCAAGGGCTTCTACGAGTACCTGGCCGCCGAGCGCCTGGCCGAGGTCAACCTGCCGCGGCTGGAACAACTGCTCCGTCAGCGCGCCCGCCGCGCCGGTCAGCGCCTGCCCCAATTCCCACGCGAAGAAATCGAGCAAGCTCTTGAATTTGTGAAAAATATCACAAATAATTTGTCTGACAACTCGCCCGAAGAACGTCTGCGCGCTCTGCGCGACCGCGCTTTTCTGCTCACCCTGGCCGATACCGGCCTGCGCGTCCACGAGGCCTGCGCCCTGCGCCGCGGCGACCTGGACTGGAACGAGGGCCACGCCGTGATCATCGGCAAAGGCGACAAGCAGGCCGTCGTGCGTTTCTCGACCCGTTCCCTGGCCGCGCTCAAGGACTATCTCTCCGCCCGCGCCGCGCTGGACGGGGCTTCGGGACGCCCCCTCCCCTCCCTGCCCCTCTTTGCCCGTCACGACAAAGGCGCCGGGAAGAAGGTGAAGCCCATCACCACCACCACCGGCCGCAACATCGTCAGCGAGCGCGTCCGCCAGGCGCTGGGAGACGAGGCCGAGGGTCGAATCACGCCCCATTCCTTCCGCCATTACTTCGTCACCACCGTCCTGCGCGCCAGCGGCAACCTGAAACTGGCCCAGGCCCTGGCGCGGCACGCCAACATCCAGGTCACGCAGCGCTACGTTCACCTGAGCGATGATGAACTGGACAAGGGCTATCACGAAATCTTCGAACGCGATGGGGATGGGTGAATTTCAGTGCTCTGGCAAGGGAACTGCGCGCCCTGCGGGCAGGCTGCGCACTCGCTGCCGGAGCCTGCCGCGAGCGTAGTGTTGGCGGTTGGCTGGCAGTGAGAGAACCAAAAAAACTCCCGTTGCAACGGGAGTTTTTTGATGCGCTGGGGGGGAGTTGAACCCCCACGCCTTGCGGCACATGGCCCTCAACCATGCCTGTCTGCCAATTCCAGCACCAGCGCGCAAGCAGGTCGTATTATAATCACGTTGCTTTGATTGTCAAGCAATCTTTTTGTGCAAAGGAGAAACCGATGACTCGCATTGTCGTTGATGCCATGGGGAGCGATGAGCATCCCGTCCCCGATGTGACCGGCGCAGTGGCAGCCGCCCGCCTGTACGGCGTGGAAATCATCCTGGTCGGTGATGAAGCCAAAATCCGGCCGGTGCTGGAGGCGCAGAAGCCTGGGAATCTGCCGATTCGCGTGGTCCACGCCCCCGAAGTGCTGACCATGGAAGACAAAGGGCTGGCGCTTGTTCTCAAGGCCCGCCGTCCCAATGCGCAAAATTCAATGGCCGTGGGCATTGACCTGGTCAAAAACGGCGAGGCGGACGCGTTCGTCACCGCCGGAAACACGGGCGCAGCCTCGGTCACGGCCTATTTCCGCCTCGGCACGCTGCCCGGCGTGGACCGCCCCGGCCTGGCCCCCGTTTTCCCCACCGCTACCGGCTCGTGCGTGGTCATTGACGTCGGCGCCAATCCCGATTGCAAGCCAGAAAATCTGCTGCAATTTGCCATCATGGGCAGCATTTACGCCCAAAAAGTGCGCGGGGTCAGCAATCCGGTGGTTGGTCTGCTGGCCAACGGCGAGGAAGCCGGCAAGGGCAATGAACTGGTCAAGCACACCTACCCGCTGCTGGCCGAGTCGGGGCTGAATTTTTACGGCAACATCGAAGGCAAGGAACTGCTCGGCGGCAAGGTGGATGTGGCCGTCACCGATGGGTTTACAGGCAATATCCTGCTCAAATCGTCGGAGGCGGTGGCCAAGTTGTTGATGGATAAAATCAAAGAGGCCATCCTGAACGGCGGTCCGCTCGCCAAACTGGGCGGCGCGCTCATCAAGCCCTCGCTGCGCGGCATCAAGCAGATGATGGACCCCAGCGAACACGGTGCTGCGCCCCTGCTGGGCGTCAACGGACTGGTCTTTATCGGCCACGGTCGCTCGGATGCACTTGCCATCCAGAACGCCGTCCGCGTGGCCAAGAATGCAGTGGAGGCAAAGGTGCTGGACTCGATTGCCGAAGCGATTGCGTCATCTCTCCAGAAAAGCGAGAAAAAGGCAGCATGAAGATTGTCACGAACACCAAACTCATCAAGCGTAACGCGGCCATTGCCAGATACACCAGCATCGCCGCCTTTGTGATTCTGCTGGTTGGCTTTTACATCACAGTCCAGTGGAAAGAACAACTTTCGCTGGCCCTGTTGTCTCTGCTGGTTGGCTTCTTTCTTTCCCAAATTGGGATTTACTATGCCAACCGCTGGGGACGCTCTCCCCGACCCGATGAAGTCCTGGACAAAAACATGAAAGGGCTGGGGCGGGAATACACCATTTACCACTTCGTCACCCCTGCTTCGCACTTGCTGGTCGGGCCAGCCGGTTTGTGGGTGTTGCTGCCCTATTACCAGGGCGGGAAAATTCTCTACGATGGGAAACGCTGGCGTGCGCAGGGCGGCGGCTTTGCCCGCGCCTATCTGCGCCTTTTTGGGCAGGAAAGCATCGGCCGCCCCGACCTGGACGCGCAGGCCGAACTCCAGGTCACCGAGCGCTACTTCAAGCGCCTCTTGCCCGAGGGGACGGAACTTCCTCCCCTCCGCGCCGCACTGGTTTTTATTGACCCCAACGTCGAACTGGACGTAGAGAAATCGCCCGTTCCGGCCATGCCGGTGAAAGCGTTGAAAGACTTCCTGAAAACGCAGGCCCGCGAAGCCCCCCTCCCCACCCCACAACTCGACATGATCCGCAAGGCATTGCCCCAGCCAGAATAATCTCCCTTTACTGTTGATTTTTGAGTTTATCTCCACATGACCTCCATTGTTGCTCTCGACCTTGAAACCACCGGACTCGACCCGGCCCAAGATGCCATTATCGAAATTGGGGCTGTGCGCTTTAACGGTCGCAGGATCGAAGAAGAGTTCTCCACGCTGATCAACCCCAATCGCCACATTCCCGAATTTGTCACCGGCCTGACCGGCATTGACGACTCGATGGTGCGCTCTGCGCCGCGCCTGCGCGAAGTGCTGGAGGAACTGGCTGCCTTCATCGGTGATGCCCCCATCCTGGGACACAACCTGAAGTTTGACCTGTCTTTCTTCCAAAAATACGGCCTCTTCGAACTCAACGAGCATATTGACACCTACGAAATCGCGGCGGTGCTGTTACCCTCGGCCAGCCGCTACAATCTCGGCGCGCTGGGGCGGCAACTGGGCATTGCTCTGCCAGCCACGCACCGCGCCATCGAAGATGCCCGTGTCACGGCGGCCATCTTCCAGCAATTGCAGGCGATGATCTATGAATTACCCCTCGATGTGCTGGCCGAGATCGTCCGCCACAGCGAGCAGGTAGAATGGGACGGGGCATGGGCCTTTCAACAGGTTTTGCGGGCGCGCCTGCACGAGAGCGTGAAGGCCCGGCCGGTGCGCGGCGAACAGGCTGCGGGTCCGCTCTTCGCAGCGGCGGAGGAGGGGAAACCGCGCAAGGGGCCGGCGATTCAAGTCCCGGAGGAGTGGCAGCCGATCGACCCGGATGAGGCCGCTTCTCTGCTGGAGTATGGCGGCCCCTTTTCGCAGTATTTTGAACATTACGAGCATCGCCCGGAGCAGGTGGAGATGTTACGGGCGGTGGCCAAAGCCATTTCGGAGGGCTATCACCTGATGGTCGAAGCGGGCACGGGGGTGGGCAAGTCGTTTGCTTACCTGATTCCGGCGGCCCTTTTTGCGCTGCAGAACAATACCCGCGTGCTGATTTCGACGAATACGATCAACCTGCAGGACCAACTCATCAAAAAAGACATCCCCGACCTGCGCGCCGCCCTCGGCCTCGACCTGCGCGCGGCCGTGCTGAAAGGGCGTTCCAATTATCTTTGCCCGCGTCGTCTGGACCTGATGCGGCGGCGCGGCCCCGCCAATGCCGATGAAATGCGCGTCCTGGCCAAGGTGCTGGTCTGGCTGCTGGAGAATCCCGGCGGAGATCGCACCGAAATCAGCCTGAATGGGCCAGCTGAGCGCGAGGTCTGGTTGCATCTTTCTGCTGAGGATGATGCCTGCACCAGCGAGACGTGTCTCGAACGCCAGGGCGGGGCCTGCCCGTTCTTTCGCGCAAAGCAGGCGGCGTTGAACGCCCATATCCTGGTCGTCAACCATGCCCTGCTCCTGACAGACGTTGCGCTCGGCAGCCGCGTCTTGCCGGAATATCAGCATGTCATCATTGACGAAGGCCACCACCTCGAGGCAGCTGCCACCGGAGCACTCAGTTTTCGTCTGACCCAATGGGATGTCGAGCGCTTGATTCGCGAAGCCGGCAGTTCGACCACGGGCGTGTTTGGGCAATTGCTGGCCTCGGCCCGCGACATGGTCCGTCCTTCTGATTTTGCGCTTCTCTCGCAAAAGGTGGAACGCGCTACCGACCTGGCCTGGCGTTTCCAGGAACAGGCACGCCTGTTCTTTGACGCGCTGGGAGAATTTATCGCCTATCAGCGGGAAGGACAAACCGCCAGCACCTATGCCTGGCAGGAGCGCATTTTGCCCGCCACCCGCACGCAGCCCGGCTGGGACGGTGTGGAGGGAGCCTGGAGCGCCGCCAGCGAAACTCTCTCCTTGCTGGTCAAACTGGTGGAGGAACTTTACAAAGGGGCAGCGGAGTTATACGCAGACGGGGTAGAAGCGCTGGAAGATGTCATCAGCAACCTGGGCAATCTGTACCGTCGCCTGATCGAGACCGAAAGCACGATCGGGTCGCTGGTCTTCGACCCGGCCAGGGATTACGTCTATTGGGTGGAAGTCAGCCCAAACGGCAACCGCCTGGCGCTAAACGCCGCGCCGGTGACCGTGGGGCCGCTGGTTGAGAAGTATCTCTGGCACGAAAAGCGCTCGGTCATCCTGACCTCGGCAACGCTCACCGCGCACGGTGAGTTCGACTACATTCGCAACACGCTTTCTGCGGATGATGCCGATGAACTGGCGCTCGGATCGCCGTTTGATTATCAAAATGCAGCGCTCCTCTACGTGCCGAACGACATTGACGAGCCACATACCCCGCATTACCAGCGTCAGGTGGAAGAAACGCTCATCCGTCTGTGCCGGGCAAGCGGGGGCCGGACCCTGGCCCTGTTCACGTCTTACGCGCAGTTAAAGCGCACTGCGCAGGCCATTACCGCACCCCTGGCGCAGCACGACATCATCGTGTACGAACAGGGAGAAGGAAGTTCGGCGAATGCCCTGCTCGATTCGTTCAAAACCACCGACCGGGCGGTTCTGCTGGGGACTCGCTCTTTCTGGGAGGGGGTGGATGTGCCCGGCGAGGCGCTCTCGGTGCTGGTCATCGTCAAATTGCCGTTTGCCGTTCCGTCTGACCCTTTGGTGGCCGCCCGCTCCGAACTGTATGAGGACCCCTTCAACGAATACCATCTACCGGAGGCAGTTTTGCGTTTCCGACAGGGGTTTGGCCGACTGATTCGCTCTGCCTCAGATCGCGGCGTGGTCGTCGTCCTCGACCGCCGTCTTCTGACCAAGTCTTACGGACGAGCATTTATTGAGTCTTTGCCTGCATGTACCCGTCGGGTCGGCCCCTTGTCCGAATTACCTAAAACAGTAGCAAAATGGTTGGGAATATAACGATGAGCAAGAAAACATCTCTCTTTGTCCAGCATATTGCCGTTCCGCAAGATCACGGTTCGTGGGTATTTATTTTCAGTCCCCTGCTCATTGGCATTTTCGCCTTTATTCTTGTCTGGAGATAAAGTTATGAATACCCTGAAGTGGGAGCGGATCGCTGATGTCCAGGGGCGACTGAATGCGGACCTGGTGGAAAGTTACCTGGAAGCCAACGGAATCGAGGTGGAACTCATCCAGGAAGCCCTTGGGCGCTCGATTCCGGTGACCGTGGACGGCCTGGGCCGGGTACAGGTCTTTGTGCCCAAAGAGAAGGCTGAAGAAGCGCGCCAATTGCTGAAGGATTTTTCGGAAGACATCTTCCTGGAAGAAAGGTAAAAAAATAGCCGGGGAAGCAGATAGCAAAAGCGGACTGGCGGTTTGTGACCAGTCCGCTCGTCTTTCTGTATCCAGCGCTATGATTGACTCCACTGCAAAAACCATGGAGTTTCACCACGAAGACACGGAGTCACAAAGTTTCCTTTCATTTAC
>DAOTZT010000309.1:0-14527 GCA_034434255.1 Anaerolineales bacterium
GACGCATTGTCCTTATTTCGTTTTCAAGGAGATGTATTGGATAGTTCGGTTTCGGGCCTCTCATATGTCGTTCCTTTCTACCCAAGTTTACACCAATTTAATTCGGAACGCATTTGCAAAATCCTGTACTAAGTGAAGTGCCATTCAAACAGTGTTTTTTTTCACCAATTGCTGACATTTGTTTTGACCACGCACCTGTTATTGGCATCAGGCGGGGTCACCTTTTACTAACGCCCAACACTCAGGATAGTGCAAGATTTTTCTGCGAAAGTGGTTTGGCTCTCTTTGGAAGCAGAGAGTGATTCTGAAAAGTTCGGGTGTGATGATCCTTGTTCCCTGGCGTCGCTTTGCTTATCACCGCACTCAATATCTGGCTGTCGCATCATTCATGTTGATTTTTCGGGTCGAAGCCCCTACACATATCGTTTGGTAAAGTACAATTGTCCTGTAGGTTATCGTGTGACTCCTTTATGTAGTTTTTGTGCTTCCAGAAAGACACAGCTGACCTCCCTCTTCGTGCGAGCAATTTTACCGAAAAAATTTAAAGCGGTTAGAATTGTGAAATCTTTTTGTCTCAAACTCAAGCCTCTTAAGTGGTGGCTGGAGGCGGGTTATGTCATCCTCACTTGAGCTGCTTACTCAAATCAACCTTGATGACCTGGTAAAAGCCTTTGGCTGGGAAGGACATCCCTTTCTAAGGGGCGTGCTAAGGACGGTTTTTCGAGGCGCTGCCAGGAAGTTGGCAGCCCACGTTCTGCAATTTGATGAGGAGGTTGGTCGCAGTGGTCTGAGCAGAGCAGCGCAGAACATGCTTTCGCGTTATGTCCGAAGCCTTTCCATCACAGGCGCTGAGAACATTCCCCGTCAGGGTCCCCTGTTGGTTCTCTCGAATCATCCGGGCATGTCTGATACGCTGTGCTTATTTGTGGCGATTCAACGCTCTGACTTGAGCATTCTTGCTTTAGATCGTCCATTTCTACAAGCGTTGCCGCATGTCAGGCAACGATTGTTCTTTTTGGACGAATCCCCCGCAAAACGGATGAGCGCAGTACGTCAAACGATCGGGCACCTCAAACAAGGGGGGGCAGTTCTGACTTTTTCTGCCGGCCAGATTGAGCCTGATCCAGATGTCTACGAGGGCGCACCAGAATCGCTTGCCTTGTGGCACAATTCTACTGGTATCTTTCTTCGGATGGTCCCGCAAATTCACGTCGTACCGGCTCTGGTCCGTGGTGTGTTATGGCCTAAGGCTGTCAAGCACCCCTTGATTAAACTTAAACGTCGCCAGGACGAGCGGGAACGGCTGGGGGCTGCTTTACAATTGCTTGCTCAGGTATTGTACGAAATTAAACCAGTTGATGTTAAAATCGCCTTTGGTCAACCTATCACCCTCGAAACGCTGGGGACCTCTGACCCGCATATCTTGCATCAAGCCGTTCTCAATGCGATGCGCTATCTGATGCAAACAAAAGAATGAATACTTGTCAAACTCTTTACTTTATTGCCCCTTATAGGGTTGAATTGCGTGAAGAGAGCCTGCCAGTGCCAAAAGAAGGGCAGGTTTTGTTAGAAAGTGTTTGCTCAGCAATCAGCCCAGGCAGTGAGATGCTGTTGTACCGTGGCCAGTTTTCCTCTCTCAAAGATTGCCACGATTCGGTGAGTAGCGACCTCTCTTATCCGACCCCCTATGGCTATGCCTGCGTTGGACGAATTGTTGCCGTTGGACCTCAAGTAACCCAGGACCTGCTTGGTCAACTGGCATTTGCTTTTCATGCCCACAGCACCCACGTTTTAGCCGACCTGGATGAATTGCTTTTTTTGCCTGCTGGCATTTCTCCTGAAACTGCCTGTTTTCTTCCAAATACTGAAACGGCGATCAATCTTGTTCACGATGCTGCTCCACTTTTGGGCGAGCGTGCCATTGTCTTTGGACAGGGGATTGTCGGCTTACTCACAACTGCTTTGTTGACCGAATTTCCTCTTGCAGCACTTCTTGCGGTTGACCGTTATTCTTTGCGGCGAGAGGCCGCGCAGGCGTTGGGCGTGACCGCATCTCTTGATCCCGCTGAACCGGACTTTTACGAGCATGCCCTGACGTTTTTGGACGGTATTGGCGCTGATTTCAGCCTGGAAATCTCAGGTGCGGCGCCTGCTCTCAATGATGCCATTGCGCTGACACGTTTTAGTGGTCGGGTGATTATTGGTTCATGGTATGGTACCAACAATGCTATCCTGGATCTCGGTGGTGTCTTTCATCGCAGCCGAATCACCTTGTACCCCAGCCAGGTGAGCACAATTCGACCAGAACTAAGCGGCTGCTGGAATAAAGCGCGTCGCTTTGTGCTTGCCTGGCAAGTTTTACAACGTATTCAACCCCAGCGTTGGATTACCCATCGCTTCCCATTTGAACGCGCGGCTGAAGCCTATCATCTGCTTCATGAGTCGCCCGAAACCACCATCCAAATTCTTTTTACTTACGAGTGAGAATTGCTTATGTATGTCCTCGCCCTCAAACGAAATTTCATCGCCCGTCATTTTTTGATTTCGGGAGATTACGGAGATGAAAATTTTCCTAACTCTCACCACTACGTCGTTGAATTGCAACTGAGTGGCCACCAATTAGATGAGCACGGCTATCTGGTTGACCTTGTTGAAGTTGGCCAGCACCTGGACGAAACAGTTTCTTATTATCAAGAGCAGATGCTCAATGATTTACCCGAATTTGTTGGTCTTAATCCCTCGCTGGAAAACTTTGCCCGTATTATCGCCTTGCGTTTGAATGAAAGACTTCATGCTCCCCGCATTCACACCCTTACAGTGCGTCTGTGGGAAAATGAAAATGCCTGGGCATCCTATACAATTCACCGATCTTCATGAAAATTGGCCTGTTGATTTATGGATCGCTCAATACCTTGAGCGGCGGTTATTTATACGACCGTAAGATGGTCGAATTTTTGCGACAAAACGGTGAGGAGGTCAAAATCATTTCCTTGCCCTGGCGCAATTACTTTTCCCATCTCACCGATAATTTCACCTTCCAATTGCCTGTTGGTCTCGATTTGCTCATTCAGGATGAACTAAATCATCCGTCTCTTCTACTTCCTAATCGTCGCCCGCATCCATATCCGATTGTCAGCCTTGTGCATCACCTCCGCTGCTTAGAAAGACGCCCTCCCTGGCAGAACTTGCTTTATCGCCTGGTTGAGCGCACTTACCTCCGTAGTGTTGATGCTTTTCTGTTTAATTCCAAGACAACGTGTAAGGCGGTCCAGGCATTGGTTGGAGATACCAGGCCTTATTCTATCGCGTACCCTCCTACGGACCGTTTTGGCCCTGCCCTGAGTGCAGATGTTGTTGCTGCCCGGGCCGTTGAACCGGGACCTCTTCGCATCCTGTTTTTGGGCAATTTGATTCCGCGCAAGGGACTGCACACCTTGCTCGATGCCATCACCTACTTATCCGCTTCTCTGGTGCGCGTAGAGGTTGTCGGTAGCCTTGAGGCTGATCCAGTCTATGCAAATGCCATGCGGTCGCGAGCGAGCAAAATCCCCATCCCTGTTAATTTCCACGGTCCGCTTGATGGCCAACCGCTGGCTGACCAGTTCCGCGCTGCGCATGTTCTCGTGCTTCCCTCAACCTATGAGGGCTTTGGAATTGCCTACCTGGAAGGAATGGGATTTGGTCTGCCTGCCATTGGTACCACAGCCGGCGCTGCGCCTGAAATGATCACCCATGCAAAAAATGGCTATCTGATCTCCCCTGGCGATGGGAAGCAATTGGCTGCCTACCTTTTGCAACTTGCTACTGATCGCTTATTGCTGACCGAAATGTCTTGCAATGCTCTCCAGCGTTATCGCCAGCAACCTACGTGGGAGGAAACTGCAGCACAAATTCGCCAATTCTTATACAAATTCCTATGACCATGAACTACCCTCGCTACCTTCATACCAAACAAACCGTCGATGATCGTGCCCTTAACAAAGACGTGCTTCATGCTTTGCGTGCCAACCTGGCACAACATCCTGCGGAAGTGCCCCTGCGGGTCATTGAGGTTGGTGCCGGAATCGGTACCATGCTTTCTCGTCTCTTACGCTGGGGACTTTTTCCTCCGCAAGTGGACTACATTCTCCTCGACGCCATGCCTGAAAACATCCAGCATGCTCAAATAGAGATACCTCGATGGGCTGCCGAGCATTCCTGGCAACCATTTCCCTTGTCTGAAGAAGAAGTGTTGCTTGAAAGCCATCACCAAACCATAATTTGCCACTTTCTATGTGCTGATTTGTTTGATTACATCGAGCAACAGCCGCTTCCAGCCCATCTGCTTATTGCCCATGCAGTTCTCGACTTGCTCCCTATGCCCGAGAGCCTGCAAAAGATGATGCGTTTGCTCTTTCCAAATGGTTTGGCGTGGCTCACGCTCAATTTTGATGGTGTCACAATTTTTGAACCTGAACTCAGCCTGATGGATTTGCAATTGTCAGAAACAAAAAACCCTCTTTCTATGCCGGTTGATGCCTATCTCACGAATCTGTACCACCAGACGATGCACACTCGCCCTGGTGGCGGCGATAGTCAAACTGGACGTCATCTCTTTTCTCACATTACCCAAAGCAATGCAGAAATTCTTGCTGCCGGCGCATCGGATTGGCTTGTTTATCCTCAGGATGGCGCTTACCCCGCAGAAGAAGCCTACTTTTTGCATTGTATCCTGGATTTCTTTGAAGAATCTCTCAGTCAACATCCCGAAGTTGCCCCCAATTTGCTTGGCAAGTGGCTCCAAAAGCGCCGCGCTCAAATTGACGCAGCAGAACTGGTCTATATTGCCCACCAAATGGACTTTCTTGTCCGCCGGCGCGCCTGACTCTTCTGGCAATCTGTCGAAATCTGTGCTCTAAATGGCCTGTACCCTTTCCTGCTGAACGGATAGCCAGAAAGTCGCGGCACATACTACGATTTTCTCCCCCAGGGCCGATGTTGACTAAAGCAAATTAACCGACTTTTTCGAATTTCTCTGCGGGCGCTCCGCACACCGGGCATTTCTCGCGCATGGGGCCTTTGTGGGTGTATCCGCAGAACGGACAAACATAGTAGTCGTCTTCTGGCAGATCGTGACCCTCGCGCAAACTTTCCAGCGCCTCTCGATACATGGCCTCATGGACTTTTTCTACTTCTAGCGCCCAGCGGAAACTGCGGGCAGCGCGTTTATCTCCCTCGGCCTCGGCATCAGCCAGCATTGGGGGGTACATGTTGACGACCTCGTAATTTTCGCCGCCGATTGCTTCCTGCAGATTCTCGGCTGTCGATTTAATTCCCTCCAATGCTTTCAGGTGATTGTGAGCGTGGATCGTCTCGGCATGCGCTGCGGCCCGGAAGAGACGGGCAATTTGGGGAAAGCCCTCCTCTTCTGCTTTTTTTGGCAAAAGCCAGGTATTTTCGATTGGCTTGTGATTCCCCTGCAAAAGCAGCCTTCAGATGTTCAGTCGTCTTGGACATTTCTTTTACCTCCTTTTGTCTGGTCCATTGTGGGCTTAATCATGTCGCAAGTGAATTGCTTATTCTGCTAGCCGGCTGGCGCTGGGAGATGGCTACTGCGACTTTGCACCGCGAATCGCCAGGCAACATCAAATCAATCTCAAAATCACAATTATCGGGCAAACCAGTGGGGATTTGCTCCTCTTCCTGGTGTGATGAACCTCCTCAATTCAGAGCAAGCCCCTGGCATCCTCCCCTCTGCTTGCAATCTGGGGTATCATACCTGTTGTCTACTTCAAGGAGGACTGGCCATGATGTATCTTTCTCTCTTTCTCGTCTTGCTGGCGATTTTGCTCGCCTGGTACCTCATCGCCCTCATCTGGGGCAAACCGTGGAGTGTGAAGGGCCTCTTCCTGCGCACCTTTCTGAAATTTGCCCTCAAAGGCCCCGAATTGCTCACCATGCTTGGCATCCTGGAAAAATTCGGCATCCACTGGCACAATGCCAGACTCTCCGACGCCTCGCAGGCCTTTGAAGACAAGATGTTCGCCTTCGTCAAGCGCGACCTGCGCCTCTTGCGCTCTTACCCGCGCAAACGCCAGGACAAAGCCACTCTCCTCTCCATGGACATCATGGACTGGTTCCTCGACGACATCGTGCGCGGCGAACGCTGGCGGCACCATGATTATCCCCTCAACCAGATGTTCGGCATCCAGTCCGAACTGCCCAATTTCATGATGACCATTCACCCGGTCACTGGCAAAATCGAGGCCCGCAACTACGTTCGCCGCCTCAGCCGCTTTGGGGTCAAGTTCGACCAGGTGATGGAGGGCCTGCGCATCCGCGAACAGAAAGGCGTCATCCCGCCGAAGTTCGTCATCCGCCGCGTCCTGGACGAGATGACTGCCTTCGTCGAGAAACCCCCGCGCAAGAATCCCCTTTACACCGTCTTCCGGGACAAGTTGGAGAAACTGACCAACGTGAGCGCGCGGGACCGGGAAAAGTTGCTCGCCGCGGCCGAGGCCGAAATCGAGCGGACGGTCTATCCCGCCTACCGCAAATTCATCGCTTACTTCACCGACCTGGAACAGAAAGCCACCACCGATGATGGCGTGTGGAAACTGCCCGACGGCGAGGCCTATTATGCCCATTGCCTGCGCTCCAACACGACCACCGATTACACCCCGGAGCAGGTGCATGAGATCGGCTTGCAGGAAGTCGCCCGCATCGAAGATGAAATGCGCGCCATCCTGGCGAGTCAGGGCTACCGCGACGTTGCCAGCCCCACCAAACTGCTGGCCGAACTGGCCAAAGAGGAGCGCTTCCTCTACCCCAACACCGACGAGGGCCGCGCCCAATGTCTGGCCGATTACCAGCGCATCCTCGACGAGATGGATGCTGCCCTCGGCCCCTATTTCAACCTCCGCCCCAAGGCCAGACTCAAGGTTGAGCGCATTCCGGAGTTCCGCGAGAAGACCTCGGCCGGGGCCTATTACATGCCCGGCGACCTGAGCGGCTCGCGCCCGGGCGTCTTCTACGCCAATCTGCGCGATATGAAGGAAGTGCACAAATTTGGGATGAAGACCCTGGCCTACCACGAGGGCATCCCCGGCCATCATTTCCAGATTTCGATTGCCCAGGAACTGAAAGGCGTGCCGTTCTTCCGCCGGCTGGTGCCGTTCACGGCCTATGCCGAGGGCTGGGCGCTCTACGCCGAGAAACTGGCGCGCGAGATGGGCATGTACAAAGAGGATCCCTTTGGCGAACTGGGCGCCCTCGATTCCGAACTCTTCCGCGCCGTGCGCCTTGTGGTAGATACCGGCATTCACCACAAACGCTGGACGCGGGAACAGGCCATCGAGTACATGGAAGCGCACTCGGCCCAGGATCACGACAGCATCGTCAGCGAAATTGAGCGCTACATCGTCATGCCCGGCCAGGCCTGCGCCTACAAGATCGGCATGATCAAAATTCTGGAACTGCGCGAGAAGGCCCGCGCCGCCCTGGACGACAAATTCAGCCTGCCTGCTTTCCACGACGTGATTCTGAGAAACGGCTCCATGCCGCTCAGCATCCTGGAGCGGGTGGTGAATGAGTACATGGAAGCAACGCGATGAAACTGGTTTTTCAAGACATTCTTGATTACGAAATTTGTCACTACGCTGGCCCGGAGACGTTCATCACCAGCCGCTACAACCGCGTCTTCGTCCGGCAGGGTACCGACCACTACGCCCTCCGCCTGCCGGAACGGTGGTGGCGGCGACCGTTGGGCCTGTTCCGGCTGACGCGCCGCGCCGCCCGCGCCGACAAATGTAACGTGGTGCCGGTTGCAGAGGGCCTGGTGCTGATTCGGCAGGGACAGGTCTATCACTATTCCCGTTCGGCAGACCGTTTGCAGCCGGTGTTGCGCCTGCGCAATTGCCGCAACGTCCTCCATCAGTCCATCGCCGTGCTGGATGGGCGGGAACTTTTCTTTGGGGAATACGGTCACAATGCCGAACGGCGCGAGGTGCCGGTCTATCGCAGCCTGGATGGCGGCCAGACCTGGGAAATCATCTACACCTTCCCGGCGGGCAAGATCAAACATGTCCACGGCTGTTACCACGATCCCTACGAGGACAAAATCTGGGTTCTGACCGGCGATTTTGCCAATGAAAATTACCTCCTCTGCGCCGACCGCGATTTCAAGCAAATCGAATGGATCGGCGACGGGCAGCAAAAGTATCGCACCTGTAATCTCTTTTTCCGCCCCGACAGGGTTGACTGGGTGATGGATTCGCAACTGGAGCCGAGTTACTACATTTCCATGGATCGCCGCACGCGGCAGATTACGGTCAGGCAAATGTTTCCCGGCCCGGTCTGGTACATCAAGGCGCTGGAAGATTCTGTTTACCTGGCCGCCACTGCCCAGGAAATCGGCCCCGGCGTCCAGGATCGGTATGCGCACCTCCTCGTCTCCCGTGACCTGAACACCTGGGAGGACGTCTTTCAAGTTGAGCATGATGGCTGGCCGAAACGACTGTTCAAGTTCGGCGTCATTGGCTTTGCCGATGGTCCACAGACCAGCCAGGAGTTCTACCTCTTTGCCGAGGCCCTCAAAGGTCTGGATGGCAAGACAGCCCGCTGCGCGCTTGCGTGAGGAAAGTCCGATGCGTTTTTCCCCTGACCTGATTCGTTCCGCGGGTTTACACCTGTTGCAAGACCCAATCTGGCAGACTCATCCCCGTCTGCCGTTTGCCGGGCTGGAGGCAATTTTGCCGGTTTTCGACCTGCTGCCTGTTCCACCCATCGCGGCAGACATCCCGGAAGCGGCGCTTCCTGCGCTCTCCCCCGCCTTCAAAAATCTCGATCTGGAGACCTTACTTCTCCTCCGCCGTTATTTTTATAGCCGGATTCATCTTGATTTTGCGGCTCGTTGGGCTGAGGCCCTGATGCGCTTTTGCGAACTGCGCCTTCCTTCTTTGCAGGAAAGAGCGCGTCAGAAATGGGGGACAGCAGCCCAGGGGCGCCAGAACATGCTGGAAGTGGGCATCTTCCTGCTGGATGCTGCTCTTGTGCTGGAAGATTTGCGTTTCTTAAACACAGCCCTCAAACTGTCCGATTTGAAATGGCTCTTTTCGGACAATGCTTACAAGCGCCGTGCCCCTCATCCTGAACTGGCTGAGGTGTGGCAATGGCGCTTTGCATTGGTCAGTCACTTTCTCTTAGAACGCGTGGAGGAGGCAGTACGGCATGGATAAGGTCGTTGTCTTTTCCCCCAGCCGCTACAGCCTCTATACAATTTGTGCGGTGGAACTGCTGCGCCGCAATGGTGTAGAGGTCGCGGCAATTTTTGTCCGTCGCCTGCTCAACCCGGCTCGTTTTCTCAGCGAATTCCGCCGCGACGGGGCGCGCTTGCTGCGTAAAATCTGGCGTAAACTGGTTCTGCGTCAACATGCCGCCGCTTCCCTGCCCTATGATACGTGGGCGACCTTTATGAAACGGGAACAAATCTCACGCCGCAGCGTGGAGGACTTTGCCGCGGATGGAATTCCCGTTTTTTATTGTCAAGACCTCAATGAGCCAGCGGTTCTTGCTCGACTGGAAGCGTTGCAGCCCCGCCTGGCCGTGTTTACCGGCGGTGGACTTCTGCGCGCCGAGTTGTTGAAACGTTGTGGCGAAGGCGTTTTGAATTGCCATGCCGGGATTTTGCCCCGTTACCGCGGCATGGACGTCATTGAGTGGGCCATCCTGGAAGGACAGTTTGACCAGGTGGGCTGTACCGTTCACTTCATGGACCAGGGCGTGGATACCGGTGACATCCTTCGCATCCGGCCCATTGACCTGCTGCCAGGGGACGAGTTGCGCTATCTGCGCGACCGCTTTGAGCCGCTCATGTGTCAGGAGATTGTGGCGGCGTGTCTGGATGTTCTCCAGGGGTGGGCGCAGCGCCTCCCTCAGCCTGCCGAGGCGGGACACCAATACTTCATCATGCATCCTGCGCTGGTGCGTTTGGCGCAGGAGCGCCTGGTTCGATTTTTGACTGCCAGAAATTTGTCTGCGTAATTCCCGCGTATTGAAGAAAAAATTCCCCTCCCGCTGGTTGGAAGAAGATAGCAGGCCATCCATGGAAGCACGCTGCCATGGATGGCTTGTGTCTAAACTGGCGGAGGGGCTAAAAATGTAGGATGGGGAAGCAGTCGAATCCGCAGCAAGGTGGGCGCTTACCGGTTGTCTCCAAACCTTCGTGGACGTTGTGTCCTTTTGGGGAGCAGTCTTTTTACTTCAGGCTTATGCGCTGTTGCCAGCGATTCTTCATCACGAGTTCGGTCTCCACCTGCCTGCGGTAGATCATCCCCTCGCTCCATTCGCATTCAGCCAGGCGGAAATCTGGAGGCACTGTGGTTGGGAGGAAACAACCCCCTTTGATGGGCTCAGGATGTTCTGGTGTTTCGGCCATGGCCTGTTTGTTGGGGCGGCCAGGGGTTGGGTAGCAGGCAAAATCCCAGCGGCCGGTTCCATCTGGCACTCGGCACCAGGTTCGGTCAGAAGCCGTGACGAAGGGATAGGTCCAACTGTCAGCAGTAGTGCCATCGGGCTTGAGCAAGTAAACTGTCTCGCCAGCGTCGCTGAGAAAGATGCCGGTATCACGGGCAAAAAAGCGGGTAATCTCGTTGGGTCGGAGGGTCAGATCGGGAAGTGTGTAAGGTGCAGAACCGCCGGGGCCGTCATCCAGTTTCCATTTTTTGATGTTGATGGCAGTGGTGCCCATGTTAATGATTTCGATATACTCATCACGGGTGTTGGCTTCGCCGTCTTCATTCCAGTCATTCAGCGGATGAGGAAGGATTTCGTTCAGGACGACCGTGCCAGGGTAGGGGGTGTGGGTGTGAGTGGGCGTGCGCGTCTGGGTAGGGGTGCGCGAGAAAGTAGGTGTGGGGGTGCGGGTGGGGGTAAATGTTGTGGTCGCGGTAGGGGTTACGGCTCCGCTGCAGGGGACCAGGGGACTGGTGCTGTTTTGTGGATTGGATGGGCTGATCAATTGAAAGTCATCAGCGTTGTGGTCGGTGTCCTGGCAGGCGGTGGAGCCGCCGGGCTTGCGCTCGTAACTCTGGTCGGAATCGGCAGGGAGAGGCGCCAGGGCGGGTAACTCAACGAAATGAGTGGTGGCGCACATTCCGGCCTGGTCAACGACGATGCCGGAGGCAGTGAGGAGGGCGATGCCGCCGTCGTTGACGATGCCGGGGGAGAAGGTCTGGTCGGCGCCGCTGATGCTGGCTCCGCTGTTGGAAACCAGCAAGTAATGTTGTCCTGGCTGAAGTGTGACGCCGCTGTTGATGGTCGCGATCGTGTTGAGTGTCGTGCCGCAGCCGCTGGAACGTTTGAGCAACCAGCCGCTGATATTGACCGCTGCGCCGGTGGGGTTGTAAAGTTCGATGAACTCGTCCCCTGCGCCGTTGGGGCCGCGGGTGCGAAATTCGCTGATGACAACATACGCAGGCGGGGGAAAGGTGGCTGTTGACGTGGCTGTGTTGGTTGGCGTAGGTGTGCCGGTTGGCGTAGCGGTGGCGGTGGCTGTCGGGCCAGAGGTCGGGGTGGATGTAGAGGTAGCAGTTTCGGTGGGAGTGAAGGTACTGCTTGGGGTAGGGGTATCGGTTGAAGTTGGGGTAGGCGGGATACAGGTCAAGGTAAACGGGCTGCTTAAATTCTGGGGCAGAGACGGAGAAATCAGCGTGAAATCAGATGCGTTATCGTCGGTGTCCTGACAGTTTCCATTTCCCCCACCCGGCTTACGCTCGTAACTCTGGTCGCTGTTGCCGCTCATGGCTGCTAGGGGCGTCCCTTCGGCGGCGGCGGCGCTCATCCCCACCCTGTCAATCACAGTGACGCCATCCGAAAAAAACAGAGCCACGCCCCCGTCATCAGCGATGCCAGCGCTTGTCAGGAAGCCGTCAGGAGAAGCAACACTGCTACCGGAGGCTGCCACCAGATAGTGCTGTCCTGGCTGTAATTGGGCTCCGCCAGGAAAGGTGTAGCGCGTAGTGAAACTGCCAGTGTTGCTGATTGATTTGAGTGTCCAACCAGACAGGGAAATTGTTTGCCCAGTGGGGTTAAAGATTTCCACAAATTCATCGCTGGCGCCATTTGGCCCTCGCGAGCGAAATTCGCTGATGACAAGGTTGTCTCCCGACAAAGAAATCAGCGCGGTAGCGCGCCCGATGTCCTTTGTTGTGCTGAGTAGTAATGACAAAAGCAAAAGGGAAAGACCAGCCTTTTGGAAAAAATGATAGGACATATTTCTTACCGCTAAAAAGGGCTGCTTCTCTTACAAGCGCGCTATAAGAAAGGGTTCCCCCTATCCCCTATGCTGATTGCTTGTTCGGGAGACGATCAGCGGGGTTCAATGATCAGTTTGATGGCCGTGCGCACTTTTCCATCAATTTCTACATCCACGAACTCAGGCACGGCAACCACATCAATGCCATCTCCCTTGAGATAGCCGATTGCCAACACAAGTGCTTTGACTGCCTGGTTGACCGCGCCGGCGCCAATGGCCTGTACTTCCGCCCGTTTGTGTTCTCGCACCACACCTGCGATTGCCCCGGCCACAGCGGATGTACGGGAGGTTGCAGATACTTTGATTGTGTCCATAACGAATCTCCCTTCAACGAAGAATGGGTAAAAGGGGCATAGTTTTGACAGAATTGTACAGTATTTCCAGGCGTAATTCAAGATATGTTTTGGGGATGTTTAGACAGCCCCCCTCCCCATTTGTCCTATTCCCGATTGCAGGAGGCGTATAATTAGCAGTTGTTCCGGCGCGCGAAATTGCTTCCGTTTTCCAATGCAGCATAGATGCCATGTGAACAATTCTCGCGAGCGGGAAGAACCATCCATATTGCTCTCCAGGAGGTCTTTATGTCCAGCCCTCGAACCGTCCGTGCCCCGCGCGGCAATCAACTCACCTGCAAAAACTGGCTGATCGAAGCCGCTTACCGCATGATTCAGAACAACCTTGACCCCGAAGTGGCCGAGCGCCCGCAGGATTTGGTCGTTTACGGCGGACGCGGCCAGGCCGCCCGTAACTGGGAATCGTTCGACGCCATCCTTGCCTCGCTGCGCGACCTCGAACCGGATGAGACCCTGCTCGTCCAATCGGGCAAGCCGGTGGCGGTCTTCAAGACTCATCCCGACGCGCCGCGTGTTCTCATCGCCAACTCCAACCTCGTGCCGCACTGGGCCACCTGGGAGCATTTCGACCAACTGGCTGCCAAAGGCCTCATCATGTACGGTCAGATGACCGCCGGTTCGTGGATTTACATCGGCACGCAGGGCATCTTGCAAGGCACCTACGAGACCTTTGGCGCCCTCGCCAGATTGCGTGGTTGGGGCTCGCTGAAGGGCAAGTTCGTCCTCACCGCCGGGCTGGGCGGGATGGGGGGCGCGCAACCTCTCGCTATCACCATGAACGAGGGCGTCGGCCTCATCGTGGAGGTGGACCCGGCCCGTGCCAAGCGCCGTCTCGACATCGGCTACGTGGACGAAGTGGTAGATAACCTGGAAGAAGCGATGACCCTGGTGGAGGAGTACCGCGACAAAGAAAAGCCACACTCGATTGGCCTGATCGGCAACGCCGCCGACGTGTACCAGGAACTGGCCATGCGCGGCGTCATCCCCGACGTGGTCACCGACCAGACCTCGGCCCACGAAGCGCTCATGTACGTGCCGAGCGGCCTCTCGGTCGCCGCGGCGGACGAACTGCGCCGTTCCAACCCCGAAGAGTACAAGAAGCGCGCCCTGGCCTCAATGGCGCAACACGTCAAGGCGATGCTCGAATTCCAGCGCAAGGGCGCAGAAGTGTTCGACTACGGCAACAACATCCGCCAGCAGGCCTATAACTACGGCGTGACTGACGCCTTTGAGTTCCCCGGCTTTGTCCCGGCCTACATCCGCCCGCTCTTTTGCGAGGGCAAGGGGCCGTTCCGCTGGGTGGCGCTCTCCGGCGACCCGGAGGACATCTACAAGACCGATGAGGCTGTGATGGAACTCTTCCCCGAAGACGAGCACCTGCGCCGCTGGCTGACGATGGCACGTCAGAAAGTCCCCTTCCAGGGCTTGCCGGCGCGCATCTGCTGGCTGGGCTATGGCGAACGCGCCAAAGCCGGGCTGAAGTTCAACGAAATGGTCGCCAACGGGACCCTGAAAGCGCCGATCGTCATCGGACGCGATCACCTGGACTGCGGCTCGGTCGCCAGCCCGAACCGCGAAACCGAGGCGATGAAAGACGGTTCGGACGCCATCTCGGACTGGGCCATCCTGAACGCCCTCATCAATGCCGTCGGCGGGGCGACTTGGGTCTCGTTCCATCACGGCGGCGGGGTGGGAATCGGCTACAGCCAGCACGCCGGTCAGGTGATTGTGGCAGACGGCACGCCCGAAGCGGCGCGGCGGCTGGAGCGCGTCCTGACCACCGATCCGGGCATGGGCATCGTCCGCCACGCCGACGCCGGCTATGAGCAGGCCATCGCAGCCGCCAAACGGCACGGGATCAAGATGCCGATGCTGAAAGCAT
>DAOTZT010000310.1:0-2275 GCA_034434255.1 Anaerolineales bacterium
CCGGAAAGAGCAGCCAGCAGAGCACAAACAGTGGCCCGGTACCAATATGGATCCACTTTCGACTCATGGCACTGCTCAACCAGCCCCGCTGCGCAATAAAATCCATCAAACGCAGGAAAATCAGGGCGACCCCAAAGGTGATCCCCAGAGCCAGGTAAGGATTCGTCAGCATATAGCCTCCTGTTTGGAAATGGACGGCAGACCGCAGACCGCAGACGGCGGAAAGACGATGGACGGTAGGTAGGACGGGCTTTCTGGCCCGTCGGGAGAGCAGACCGTCAACGAATGGGGAACGAATACACGAATGAAGACCGCGGACGGCAGACGCGGAGCATGTAGGACGGGCTTTCCAGCCCGTCGGCATGTAGCGCAGGCTTCCCAGCCCGTCGGGGGAAGCAAAGCAATGCCATGCCTGCGCATTTTCTGACAAATTGTAAATCCCATTGACAATTTGCATGATTTGTTTTACACTACCCTCATGATTCCCCGTACCATCTCCACCGCCATCATCGAGGCTGCAAAAAAGTATCCGCTGGTTGCCCTGGTCGGGCCACGACAAACAGGGAAAACCACCCTGGCGAGGGCGCTTTTCCCCTCTTACACCTATCTCTCGCTGGAAAATCTCGACCTGCGCGCGTTCGCCGAACAAGACCCGCGCGGCTTCCTGACGGCCTACCGGGAACATTGCATCCTGGACGAGGTGCAAAAAGCGCCCACCCTGTTCTCCTACCTGCAAGAGGTCGCTGACCAGCCGCTGATGGGGCGCTATATTCTGACCGGTTCGCAGAATTTCCTGCTCCATCGGCAGATTTCCCAGTCGCTGGCCGGACGCATTGCCCTGTTCACCCTCTATCCTTTCTCGATAGAAGAACTGAAAGCGGCCTCCCTGGGCTTCGAGCAGCCGGAAGAATACATCTTCCACGGCATGTACCCGCCCGTTTATGATCGCGCCATCTCGCCGACCAGCTGGTATCCGAATTACATCCAGACGTATGTGGAGCGCGACCTGCGCGATTTGACGCAAGTCTCGAACCTGTTGACGTTTCAGACATTCGTCAAGTTATGCGCCGGACGGATCGGACAGGTGGTGAATACCTCCTCGCTGGCGCGGGATTGCGGCATCACCCACAACACGGCACGCGCCTGGCTCTCGCTGCTGGAGACGAGTTACGTGGTGTTCTTTTTGCGCCCTTCCTATCGCAATTTCAACAAGCGTCTGGTCAAGATGCCCAAGTTGTACTTTTACGATAGCGGACTGGCCGCCTCGCTGTTAGGGATTCAGTCCGTGGAGCAATTATACACGCACTATCTACGCGGCGAGTTGTTCGAGAACTTCGTCATCACCGAGTACATGAAATACAAAGCGAACCACCAGGCCGGCGTGGAATATTTCTTCTGGAAAGACCAGGGAGGCCATGAGGTGGATCTGCTGGTCGAAACGCCACAAAGGGTTTCGGCTATCGAAATCAAAGTCGGGAAGACGGTCGCCGAAGATTATGTGCGAGCGCTGGAATATCTGCGCTCGCTGTATGTGACGGAGGGGCAAACCTTTCATCCCCTCGTGATTTATGGTGGGGAACTGGATCAAGGGCGTCGGGGTATTCCCATCTACTCCTGGCGCAGGATGCCTGTATTTGGGTGGGAGGATGGGAAATAGACCGCAGACAGCAGACGGCAGACCGCAATGGACGATGGACGGGAGACGGTGGACGGTGGATGGACGGCGGAGCGTGCAGGACAGGCTTTCCGGCCCGTCGGGAGAGCAGACCGTCAACGAATGGGGAACGAATACACGAATGAAGACCGCCAACGGCAGACGGCGGAAAGAGATACTGTATCATTCGTTCAGGAAATTCGTAGCAAGTCGCCCGACCCCTAACCCCGTTTACGGGGAATGGGGTTTGGCTACCACAAGCCATGAAAAACCATCCGTCTCCTGTCATTGCGAGCGAAGCGCATGTCCCGAGCGCAGCGTGGGGAAAGCAATCTCCTGGCCGATAGGGGGATTGCTTCGCCGCCTGCGGCGTCTCGCAATGTAACGGTAGAAAATTTTCTACCGCAACAAGAAAATTTTCTACCGCAACAACGATGGCAGTGGGGGTGGTTACTTTCGTTCTCCAATTTCCTGAAGGAAAGATACACTACCGGCGCTGGTCAAATCCTTGACGAGACGCGCATTTTAGAGTATTAAGTGTAGTGGAGATTTGTAAGACAAGTCGAGCCAATGCCTATGCTTCAAGTGCTGACATATCCCGAAAACGAGCGGGCGTCCTGT
>DAOTZT010000311.1:0-2099 GCA_034434255.1 Anaerolineales bacterium
TTTCTGCATGGAGATGTCCTGTCTCTATTTCCAAATTCTCGAGCCGTCTGAGCAGAGAGGTCGTCGTCAATGCTTGTTCAGGCATGGGTATAGTTTAACACCATTCAGGGTAAAATGGGTAGGTAGTTACAATTTCCTTGCTTATTGCCTGGCTGCTCATGCGATCGAGCCTGAAGCGGGTTGGTTAAAGCATTTGCCTGGATGGCCTCAAAAAGAGGCCATGCTGTTGCCGCTTATCGTCACCTTGCGCGATTTTTCCCGCGCCTATGCTGCTAATCTGCCCCCAAAAGCGGAGGTCATTCACCTATGGGAATTCATTGAAGGGCGCTTGAGAGAGCAAAAAATTGAATTTGCTGCCGGGCCGCTTCAACAGGCGCTGGAGAATGGGGGCGTGCTGGTGCTGTTCGATGGACTGGACGAAGTGCCGACGCAGGCGCAACGCCTTTTTGTGCGTGATGCGGTGCGGGCTTTTCTCCAGCGTTACCCCCAAAATCGCTTCCTGGTTACCTGCCGTATCCTGTCTTATCAGCAGCCAGAGAAAGGCAAACCTGACCTTAGACTGAGCGAATTGCCTTCGTTTACGCTTGCTCCTTTCGACGACAAAAAAATCAGCCGCTTTATTGAAGCCTGGTATGTCGAATTGTCTCAACAGGGCGTGATTCAGGACAATGAGCGCCAAGGATATATCCAGCGATTGGGCGAAGCCATCACCCGCCCCGATTTACTTCGCCTGGCGCGTAACCCTTTGCTGCTCACGGTGATGGCGCTGGTGCACACCCACAAAGGACGTCTGCCAGACGCCCGCGCCTTGTTGTACGAAGAGACGGTTGACATGCTTCTCTGGCGGTGGGAACAGAGAAAACTTGGTGGTCAAAAGGACGAACCGCCTTTACGGCAATATTTGTTGGAAGCTGGTCGGACGGATGTGGATTTAAAACGCACACTCTGGGAACTGGCTTATAAAGCACATGCAGCATCTAAGCCGAATCCGGACGGGGAAACCCTGGCAGACATTCAGGAACACGACCTGGAAATAGCCCTGGCTGCTTTGAAGACGCTCCCGGAGGGAGACGGCGATCGCAACTGGGCAATGAAAATCGTAGAAACGATTAAAGTTCGTTCTGGACTTTTACTTGAGCGCCTGCCGGGTGTTTTTACCTTTCCCCATCGCACCTTTCAAGAATACATGGCTGGAGCGTATCTTGCTGGAAGAAGCGATTTTGCCTCCTTTGCCTGCCATCTGGCAAAGGATACTCTGTGGCGGGAAGTGGTCCTGTATGCAGTGGGCAAACTGGTCTATGTACACGGCGAGATGGACAAACCCCTGGCGCTGATCAGTGAACTTTGCCCGGCGCGTGCACAGACAGATGAGACTTCCTGGCGACTGGCCTGGCTGGCTGGCGATTGCCTGCTGGAAGTGGGGTTGAAGCGAGTGTCAGATACCCAAACTGGCCGCGACTTACTGGAACGTGTCCAGGTACGGCTGAAGGATTTGCTGGAAACAGGTGCTCTCGCCGCTACGGAGCGCGCCCGCGCCGGTGACACCCTCGCCGCCCTGGGCGACCCGCGCTTCAAAGAATATTGCTTCCACTCCCCTCTCCCTTCGGGAGAGGGGGCGGGGGTGAGGGTCATCCTCCCCGCCACCTCCACCCTCGGCTTCCTTTGCATCCCCAAAGGCAAATTCCTCATGGGCAGCAGCGAGCAGGACAAAGACGCAGACGGCGATGAAAAGCCCCAGCACGAACTCGACCTGCCCTACGATTACTGGATTGCCAAATATCCGGTCACCGTGGCGCAGTGGCGTGCCTTCGTCGAGGCCAGCGGCTATCGGGGTTTCGATCAAAACGCCCTGCACGACCCCGACAATCGCCCGGTGCGCTGGCTGACCTGGCACGATGCCCTGGCGTACTGCAACTGGCTGGATGGGGTTCTCAAGGCGCAGGCGTCGAAAATCGAGCCGCAGGACGAGGCCGCACGCGCCTTTTGGGGGGCGCTGGCTTCGCGAAAATATCGTGTGACCCTACCCAGCGAAGCCGAATGGGAGAAAGCGGCGCGAGGTGCTTTGCTCCCCTCTCCCAGTGGGAGAGGGGCCGGGGGTG
>DAOTZT010000312.1:0-2103 GCA_034434255.1 Anaerolineales bacterium
AAGAGATTGAAGAAAAATACGCCGACATTCCCTGGAATCTGATGCGCGCCATGAGAAACCGGATTGTGCATGTCTATTTCCGAATTGACGAAAAACTCATGTGGGAAACGATTCAAAACGACTTGCCGCCCTTGATCTCCAAACTCGAAAAATTGCTATAAAACTCGTTGCATCTCCGCTCCCTTTCTTCTTACATCTGCGGTGCGGCGCGTGCCAGGCCAAGTCGCTGACGTGGAGGGGTAGGGTTCACTACCGCCTCGCCCATTCCATGCCCGCATAGGGTAGTCACATCTTTGCCCGAAATCCGTTGCATTAAGTTGCCATGAATGGTATCATATAGCCATGGAATTCACCACCCTGCTTGAGATTGTCGGCGATGAACCCGTCTTCGAGACGGGCTTGCTCCTGGCGGGCGAGGTAGACCCGCGCCAGGTACGCCGCCAGTTGGTGCGTTGGACCCAAACAGGCCGCCTCTACCAGTTACGACGCGGACTGTATGCGCTGGCGCCGCCGTTCCAGAAGGTCAAACCGCATCCCTTTCTCGTTGCCAATCGGTTGGTGCGCGGCTCCTACGTCAGTTGCCAGTCTGCGCTTGCCTATCACGGCTTGATCCCGGAGTACACGCCCGTCACCGTCAGCGTCACGAGCGGGCGCCCCGATCGCAAAGAGACTCCCCTGGGCATTTTCGAATTCCATCACATCCAGACCGCCTGGCTGCGCGGCTATCGGCAGGTGGACCTGGGCGGGGGGCAAAAAGCCTTTCTCTCCACGCCGGAGAAGGCCCTGCTCGATTGGGTCTACCTGTACCCTGGCGCGGATTCGCCCGACTACCTGGGCGAACTGCGTTTGCAGCATCTGGAAAGGCTCGACTTGAACGAACTGTTGCGCCTGGCCGAAGACAGTGACCGCCCCAAGTTGAAACGAGCCGCCAGGATTGTGGCCGAACTGGCGCGCGCCGAAGCACAGGAGTACGAAAGCCTGTGAAGGATTACCTGGCTGAACTGGCACGTTCGAGCCCCACGCCTTTGCAAGCGCGCAATACGGTGCGCGAGTATCTGCAAGCGCGCCTGCTTGGGGCATTGCAACGTGCCGGCGCCATGATTCCGCTCGCTTTCCACGGCGGCACGGCTCTGCGCTTTCTCTATGCCACGGCTCGTTATTCCGAAGACCTGGATTTTGCCCTGGAAAGGGAAAAAGAGCGCTATGATTTTCGCGCCTATCTGCGCGCCATCCAACGCAAGCTGACCGCCGAAGGCAATGCCATCGAAATCAAGGTGAGCGACCAGAAAACCGTCCATAGCGCTTTCGTTCGTTTCCCTGGCCTGCTCTATGAACTGGCGCTCTGCTCTCATCGCAGCGAGGTGCTGGGTAGGTTGGTGGGGCGAATTTAGAGAAGCAATTACAAAACAGGAGATGATTCATGAGACGTGTGTCCCCTTCTCTGGAAACTACCGACGACAATCTCCTCATGCGGCCAGGGGGAGATTGGACCTATACCAAATTGCACTTCGTCAATGAATACCTGTATCGCTTCATTGTCTCCATGCGCGAGAAAAACTGGCGTGCTATCCATTACATTGACCTGTTTGCGGGCCCGGGACGAAACCGCCTGGACAACGGCAAGATCGTGCATGGCTCACCTCTCCTGGCTCTTGCGCAACCGCGTTCATTTGACCACTATTTTTTTGCTGACCTCGACTCGTCTAATACGGCAGCCCTGGAACAACGTTGCCATGCTTTTGGGGCTGATATGAGCAAAATACAGATTTTTACAGGCGACGCAAATCAAGTTGTAGACAAAGTATGCGATTACATCCGCCGGAGAGATAAAGAATTTATCCCCAACACAGGACAATCACTCAACCTGGCTTTCCTGGACCCGGAGGGTTTAGAACTGCATTGGGAGACTGTGGCCAAACTGGCTTCCTACCGTACCGATATGATCATTTACTACCCGCAAATGGGAATTACACGCGATGCCGAAACGTCGCCTGAAGCCATAGACCGCTTTTTTGGAGATACGCAATGGCGTCAGATTTACTCGCAGCACAAACGCGGGGAAGAACGCTTCTTACATCGCGCCCTGCTTGACTATTACAAAAG
>DAOTZT010000313.1:0-1821 GCA_034434255.1 Anaerolineales bacterium
AACTGGAAAACGCCCAAACCGACCTGCCCTACACCGAGGTCAAGACCGAAGTCTCGATTGACCGCGTAACCAGCGCCGCCAACCCGCGCCAGATGGAGCGCGTACCGGCCGGGGCGGTTTTCGACGGCGCGGAAATGGTGTTCAGTTTGTACGAGATCCAGTCAGAAAACGGTGAAGTCCATCAAGCCCAAGAAGACCTGAAGCGTCTGGATGTGCTGCTCGAAGCCATGCGCCTGGTCGAAGATGACTATCTCGGCGGGCTGGGGTCGCGCGGCAGCGGCAAAATCAAATTTCGCAATATCCAAATTACTTTTCGCGGACAAGGCGAACCAGAGACCCTGGGCAGTTACCCTGGGCTTGACGAATTGACTGCCCCCGCCCTTCGACAGGCTGTTGCTAAAATCCAACTCAAATAATCCTCGAGAAGATTGCTGAAATGACACTGCAAATTCAGGCATCCTCTCCCTTCCCTGTGGCGCAACTTGCGCAAGAGGTCACGCGTCGTATCTTGCAAATTGTGCAACCACAGCGCGTCGTGTTGTTTGGTTCAAGCATACGTGACGAATTGACTCCCGATAGCGATCTGGACATTCTGGTGATCCTGCGCACTCCGGCGCATCGTCGCCAGGTAGCCCAGTCTATCTACCGTAATCTGCACGGTGTCGGCGTGCCGGTAGATATTGTCGTTGCTACGCAGGAGGATATTGAGCAATATGGCAACCGGCCCGGCAGCATTTTGCGCCATGCGCTGCAAGAAGGACAGGTGATTTATGAAGCAGAATAACTTAACCGAAGCGCAAATTTGGCTGCGGCGTGCTCGCAGTAACCTGTTGCTGGCTCAAAAAGGGAAACGCCGCGGCATCTTGTTGGAAGACCTGTGTTTCAATGCCCAGCAAGCCGCTGAAAAAGCGCTCAAAGCGGTTTGCATCTTTCGGGAATTGGACTTCCCCAAGACCCATTCCCTGGTGCGGCTGCTGGATATTCTTGCAGCGGGCGGGGTACAGGTTCCTGAAGCGGTTCAAATGGCTGACATCCTCACGCAATATGCGGTGCAAACCCGTTACCCTGGCCCGATCGAGGAAGTTACCCCCGATGAATACACCGAAGCCGTTGCATTGGCGGCAAAGGTGGTCTTTTGGGCCGAAGGATTTGTTCAGCAACAGTCCTAAAGCGTTTCCAAAGTCTAGGAGGCATCATGCCGCAACTCACCATTTATCATCTCTCCTTTCCCTATGGCTTGCACATCGGCGCGGGCGGCGTGGAGAGCCTGGAAGATACGCTCGAAACCATCCCCTCCGACACGCTGTTTGCCGCTCTGCTCGATACGGCGGTGCATTTTGGGTGGGAAGTGAGCCGTCTGCTGCCGGAAAACGGCGCGCCCGCTTTCCGGGTCACGTCCGCTTTCCCGTTTGCGGGCGGGGTGCGCTTTTACCCCAAGCCGGTGGATTTGCGGGAGTTGTTCAGCCCGGAAAAAATTAAGGATTTTGGCGCGGGCAAGAATATCAAAAAGATTCGCTATCTTTCCGAAAAACTATTGGAGCGCGCCCGCACCGGCGACGTTCTGGATGATGAACTCAAAAAGGATAGTGATGACGAATGGGCGTGCAAATTTTCACTGCAAGGCGGCACGTTCTGGCTGACCGAAGCCGAAATAAGCGCCTTGCCAGAAAGTATGCGCTTTTACACGGACAAAGCCAATGGCACGGAGCAGAAAAAAGAACGCCCCACCGAAGCCGTCATGCGTCAGAAAGTGTTCGAAAAGCAAACCGCCCCGCGCGTGACCGTGGACCGAGTCAGTTCGGCATCCAACCTGTTCCAGTC
>DAOTZT010000314.1:0-7478 GCA_034434255.1 Anaerolineales bacterium
TTGGAGGCCAGCAAGGTGCTATCCATGCGCTGTTTGCCCGTCTTGAGCGAAAAGGCATGGATTTGGGCGTCGGTCACCTGCTCGAAGGCTTGATCCAGGAGATTGATGCCGCTTTCCTGCATGTAGCGGCTGAGACGTTCGCGGAAGTAGTACAAGGTGCGCAGGTCGAAATACCCCTCGCTCAACTGACGATACCCAATGGCATAGCGTACTTGAACATCAAAGCAGGCGTTATCGTACAATTCTTCATCCGTCCAACCGTTGGCTGCTTTGAGGAATTCCAGCGATACCAGCACGTTGGCCGGCACATTCGGACGCGAAGGCAGGTCTGCATACAACACCGCGAAGGGCGTTTCATCCAGACGGCAGAAGAATTGCTGGTAGAAGGTTTCCGCCCAAGAGTTGCGCAAGCGTTTGCGCAGCGGCTCAGGCAATTCGTCCACATGGCTGGTGAGGGGGATTTGCAGGTGACGGTTGTTTTTGCGAAACATGACGGCTCTCCTGGAGTTTGGGTTGCCGACATTATATTAAGGAGTCTCCTGCAAAAAGGTGAAAATCGAACCACAAAGACACGGAGACACGAGTAAGTAAATGAAAGGAAACTTTGTGACTCCGTGTCTTTGTGGTGAAACTTCAGGGTTTTTGCAGTGGAGTCATTAAGGTTTGCCCATTTTGAGGAGGGTATTCGGATAAAATTTGTCTGCTCGTTTTTGCAGTGGAGTCTTAAAATAGGATTCTGGACTTTCGCCAAAATTGAAGTGAGCACTGGTAAGATCTGGCAGGATAGGGTTAGCAACAGCCATTTCAACCAGGAGAAGACCAATGCTCCCCACCATATGTATAAAAGATGCCAGCGTTTGTCAACGGGTTTGTGTATGTTATGGCTTTCTCAAAGTCGCTTGACAAGTCTGGGCTTTTATGGCGCGACAGAGCGATTTTGGCAGAAAACCTGCAAAAACTGATTGCTTCACCAAATTCGCCTCCGAAATTTCGGACTTTGAGAAAGCCATGGTGTATGTCATCTTTCCCTTGACAAGATCGCTTTCCAGGCATAGAATAGCGCCCAATATGCAAGCCTTCTCTCGCTACTTTTTTGGCTACTATTTTTACGGCTTCCGCTCCCCGATTGCCGTTGGTGGCGCTTAAGAAGTAGCAGCATCCCTGCGTATCTCGAAAGAGCGAGCCAAACGGCCCGCTCTTTTTTATTCCATATCCAAGGAGCATCGTATGGCACTTCGCGGCATCCGCGGCGCGACCTCCGTCAGCGCAGACGACAAAGGACAAATCCTATCGGCCACACAGGAATTGCTGACCGCCATTTTAGCGGCCAACCCCGCTTTGCGGACGGAGGACATCGCCTCGGCCATTTTCACCCTCACCGACGACCTCGCCTCGGTCCACCCGGCGCTGGCTGCCCGTCAAATGGGCTGGCATCTCGTCCCGATGCTGTGCGCCCGCGAAATCCCCGTCCCGGGCAGCCTGCCGTTGTGTATCCGCGTCCTCATCCATTGGAACACGGAACTCGAACAATCTGCCATTCGGCATGTGTATCTGCGCGAAGCAGCCCGCCTGAGACCCGATTTGCCCATGCGCGACTGACGCACCCCTTCCTCTCCTTACTCTCTACTCTCTACTCTCTACTCTCTATTCTCTACTCTCTAATCCCGGAGTCGCCTTATGATGATTATCATGAAACCCACCGCCACCCCCCAACAGGTGGCACATGTCATCGAACACGTCGAAGCCGCCGGCCTGTCGGTGCATCTCTCTCAAGGCGTCGAGACCACCATCATCGGCGCCATCGGCGAGACCCACAACCTCTCTACCGACCGGTTCGAAGTGCTGGACGGAGTCGAGACCGTGCAGCGCATCACCCAGCCGTACAAACTGGCCTCCCGTCAGTTTCACCCCGAAAACTCCATTTTCCCATTGGACGGCTTTACCGTCGGCGGCGACCAGATTGCCATCATCGCAGGTCCCTGCTCGGTCGAGTCCCGCGCGCAAATCCTCGAAACCGCTCAGGCCGTCAAGGAAGCCGGCGCCAACGCCTTGAGAGGCGGAGTCTTCAAGCCGCGCACCTCTCCCTATTCTTTTCAGGGACTGGGCGAAGAAGGCCTCGAATACCTGGCCGAAGCGCGCGAACAGACCGGCTTGCCGATTGTGGTCGAAATCATGTCGGAGGTGCAAATTGACCTGATGGTCAAATACGTGGATGTGCTGCAAATTGGCGCCCGCAACATGCAAAACTTCAACCTGCTGCGCGCTGTGGGCGATACCCGCACGCCCGTCTTGCTCAAGCGCGGACTCTCGGCCTCCATCGAGGAACTGCTCATGTCTGCCGAATACATCCTGGCGGGCGGCAACAAACAAGTCATGCTGTGCGAGCGCGGCATTCGCACCTTCGAGACCGCCACCCGCAACACCACCGACATCAACGCCATTCCCGTCCTCAAGAGTTTGACCCATTTGCCGGTCATCCTCGACCCCAGTCACTCCACCGGCCATTTCGATTATGTGGCCGCCATTGCCCGCGCCGCCATTGCCGCCGGCGCCGATGGCCTCATCGTCGAAGTCCACCCCGACCCCGCCCATGCCCTCTCGGATGGCCGACAATCCCTCAAACCCGAAAAATTTGCCGCCATGCTCAAACAAGTCGGCCAAATCGCCGAAATCATGGGCCGCCGCCTTGCCGCCTCGCAGCCCTCCATCCCCTGATCCCTCCTCCCTCTTCCCTGCTCACTGCTCACTGCTCACTGCTCACTGATCACTGAACACTGATCACTGAACACTGAACACTACTCTCTACCCAGGAGCCTGACTATGATGATTATCATGCACCCCGGCGCCACCCAGAAGCAAATTGACCACGTCATCGAGCGTATCGAAGAACAGCGCCTGCTTGCCCATCCCATCTACGGCGTCGAACAGACCATCATTGGCGCAGTTGGCGAGAGCCACAACGTCCCTGCCAGCCTCTTCGAGACTCTGCCGGGCGTGATGGCCGTTCAACGCATCTCTAAACCGTACAAACTGGCCTCCCGTCAGTTTCACCCGCAAAACTCGGTCTTTCCGCTGGACGGCTTTACCGTCGGCGGCGACGAGATTGCCATCATCGCGGGGCCCTGCTCGGTCGAGTCCCGCGCGCAAATCCTCGAAACCGCTCAAGCCGTCAAGGAAGCCGGCGCCCACGCCTTGAGAGGCGGAGTCTTCAAGCCGCGCACCTCCCCCTACTCCTTCCAGGGACTGGGCGAAGAAGGCCTCGAATACCTGGCCGAAGCGCGTGAGCAGACCGGTCTGCCCATCGTTGCCGAAGTGATGGCCGTTTCGCAAATCCCTGTGATGGTCAAATGCGTGGATGTGCTGCAAATTGGCGCCCGCAACATGCAAAACTTCAACTTGCTGCGCGCTGTGGGCGATACCCGCACCCCGGTCCTGCTCAAACGCGGCATGAGCGCCACCATCGAAGACCTGCTGATGGCTGCCGAATACATCCTGGCGGGCGGCAACGAGCGGGTTGTGCTGTGCGAGCGCGGCATTCGCACCTTCGAGACCGCCACCCGCAACACCACCGACATCAACGCCGTGCCGGTCCTCAAAGAACTCACCCATTTGCCGGTCATCCTCGATCCCAGCCACTCTACCGGCCATTACAACTACGTGACGGCAGTAGCCAAAGCCGCCATTGCCGCCGGCGCCGATGGCCTCATCGTCGAGGTCCACCCCGACCCTGCCCACGCCATCTCCGATGGCATCCAGTCGCTCACCCCCGAAAACTTTGCCCACATGGTACGCCAGGTCAAGGCTGTGGCCGAAGCCGTAAATCGTCGTCTGGTTCCCGCCAAGTCCTCTCTCCCTGCGGCAGACCGTCGTCCGCATCCCGCCGAATCCCCTCTCCCTGCGGCAGACCATCGTCCGCATCCGGTCGAATCCCCTCTCCCTTTGGGAGATCATCGTTCGAATCCGACCACGTCCCCTCTCCCTGTGGGAGAGGGTTAGGGTGAGGGCATGGACGCGCCTGGCTTTTCCCTCGAAAACACCGCCATTGCAGTCATTGGATTGGGACTGATGGGCGGCTCGCTGGCGCTTTCCCTCAAAGGACGCTGCCGCCGCCTGACCGCGCTCGATCCGCATCCTCCTACGCTCGAACTTGCTCGCCGTCAAGACATCGTTCACCTGGCCTCAGCCGATCCCGTCGAAGTCCTGCCCGAGGCCGACCTCGTGATCCTGGCCTGTCCTGTGCCTGCAATTTTGGAATGGATTGGCCGCCTGCCAGACTATATCCAACACCCCTGCATTGTGCTGGACATTGGCTCCTCCAAGCGGACGATTGTCGCCGCCCTCGAAACCTTGCCTGCCAACTTCGACCCCCTCGGAGGGCATCCCATCTGCGGGCGCGAACGCTTGTCGCTCGAAAACGCCGAACGCTTTTTGTACCGCGACGCGCCCTTCGTGCTGACCGCGCTGCCCCGCACCTCTGAGCGCGCTCGATTGGCGGCCTTGCGGATCGTCGAGGTGCTGGGCGCTCGCCCCTTGTGGATGGAGCCCGCCGACCATGACCGTATCCTGGCAGCGACCAGTCATTTGCCCTATTTGCTTTCTTCGGCGCTGGCCCTGGCTACTCCGGCCGACTGCGCCCCCCTGATTGGGCCGGGATTCCGCTCCTCGGCGCGGCTGGCAGGCACCCCGTCCAGCATGATGCGCGGCGTCCTGCAATCCAACCGCGACAACGTCCTGACCGCCCTCGACCGCCTCCAGGAACAAGTGGCAGTGCTGAAGTCGGCGCTCCTGGTTGGCGATTTCGAGGCGCTTCAAGCCGCCCTCGACGCCGCCCGCATCCGCTACCAACAACTGACCGCCGACCGCTGACCACCGCTCACCGATCACTGAACACTGATCACTGATCACTGAATCCCGCTTACCGCCATGCTCATCACTCCCCTCTCCCATCCGCTCTCCGCCAGTGTCCGCGTGCCTGGCTCCAAATCGCTGACCAACCGCGCCCTGTTGCTGGCCGCCCTGGCCGAAGGGACGACCACGCTCGAAAACGCCCTCTTTTCGGATGATTCCCGTTATTTTGCCGAGGCCTTGAGATGCCTGGGTTTCGAGGTCACGCTCGACCCGCCTCACGCGCGCATGACCGTCGTCGGCCTGGGCGGGCGCATCCCGGCCGAGAGCGCCTCGCTTTTCATCGGCAACGCCGGCACGGCCGCCCGCTTTCTCACCGCCTTCCTTACCCTGGGTCGCGGCAAATATCTCCTCGATGGCGATGCAAGAATGCGCGAACGTCCCATCGGCGATCTGGTGGAGTCGCTTACGCAAATTGGAGCAAAAGTTCGACCGGTCGCAATTGAGAACCGGTTACGGGTCACGGATTACTCCACCATCTGCCCGCCCATCGAAATCCACTCGTCTGGTCTCCCCGGCGGCAAAACCAAACTCGCAGGCCACATCTCCTCCCAATTCCTGTCGGCCTTGCTGATGGTGGCCCCTTACGCCCGGTCGCCGGTCGAAATCGAAGTCACCACCGAACTGAACTCCAAGCCCTACGTGGACATGACCCTGTCCATTATGCAAGACTTTGGCGTCACGGTCGAGCGCCAGGGCTATGAACGCTTCAGGATTTCCCCTGCTCGCTACTCCCCGCTTCCCACTTATCCCATCGAATCCGACGCCTCTGCTGCCTCTTACTTCTTTGCCGCTGCGGCCCTTTGCGGCGGGACGGTGTGGGTGGAAAACATCTCGCGCGCTTCGCTGCAGGGCGACATTCGTTTTCTGGACGTGCTGGAGCAGATGGGCTGCATCGTGCAAGAGGACGGTCATTCCATTGGGGTGAGCGGCTGCTCCCCCTTGCGCGGCCTGGACATTGACATGCGCGACATCCCCGATACGGCTCAGACCCTGGCGGCGATTGCGCCCTTTGCCTCGTCTCCCACCCGCATCCGCGGTATTGCCTCGGCGCGCCTCAAAGAGACGGATCGAATCCATGCAGTCTGCGTCGAACTCCAGCGTTTGGGCGTGCAGGTGGAAGAGCACGACGATGGCATGACCATCTACCCCTGCTCGTCTTTTGAGCCTGCTGTCGTTCGAACCTACAACGACCATCGCATGGCCATGGCTTTCTCGCTCGTTGGCCTGCGCGTGCCGGGCATCGTCATCGAAAACCCCGCCTGTGTCTCCAAGACGTTTCCGAATTTCTTCGAGGTCCTGGCAACCCTATCTCCTCACTCTCCGTCTCCTGCCTCCCTATCTTCCACCTCCCGCTTCTCTGCCGCCCTATCTCCTAACTTCCTCTCTCCTACCTCCTCATCTCCTCACGCCACCCACCCTAACCTCCTATCCCCTAACTCCCTATTTTCCACCTCACCCACCCCGCCCTCCTTTTTCCACCTCGGCTTGACAGGGTACCCGCTTGGGCATTCCCTGTCGCCCGCCATTCACAAGTTGGCTTTGGCTGTTTGCGGTTTGCAAGGGGAGTACGCGCTGTTTCCGGTCGAACCCGATGACCTGAACGGATTGAAGGCCCTGCTGGCCCGTCTGCGCGCCGGCGAATTACATGGCTTGAACGTCACCATTCCTCACAAGCAGGCTGTCGTCCCCTTGCTGGACGAATTGACGCCGGCGGCTGCCGCGATTGGCGCCGTCAACACGATTTACATGCGCCAAAACAAACTGATTGGGGCCAATACCGACGCGCCCGGCTTTCTGGCGGACTTGAAACGCTTCATCGCCTCCATCCCAAACTGCGCCTCGAAAATCTCCGCACGCAAATCGGCTCTGGTGTTGGGCGCCGGCGGCGCTGCGCGGGCGGTGGTGTACGCCCTGGTCAACGACGGCTGGAAAGTGACCGTGGCTGCCCGCCGCCTCGAACAGGCGCAGGAACTGGCCCGCCAGTACGCCTCACGCCTTACGAATTACGAATTACGAGTTACGCCTTACGAATTACGCCTCACGAATTACGTCTCACGAATTACGCCTCACGAATTACGCCTTACCCCTCCCGCCTCGCCAAACTTGCCCGAAGCCGCCCTCATCGTCAACGCTACCCCGCTGGGAATGGCCCCGCATACCGACGCCTCTCCCTGGCCGGCCGGTCTGCCCTTCCCGCCCGAGGCCGTCGTCTATGATTTGGTTTACAATCCGCAGCGGACGAAACTGGTCAGGGAGGCTGGCGCGGCCGGCCTGCCGGCTGTGACCGGCTTGGGAATGCTCGTCGAGCAGGCCGCCCTGGCCTTCGAGTTGTGGACCGGCTGCCTGCCGCCTTCCGCCGCCCTTTTTTCCGCCGTTGCCGTTCACTGACCCCTGCTCACTGCTCCCTGCTCACTGCTCACTGCTCCCTGCTCATTACTCACTACTTTGACAATGTCATCTTTTCGTATAGTTGTCATTGCGAGGAGCGTTTTTTGCGACGAAGCAATCTCCTTGCAAGCCAGGAGACTGCTTCGCTTTGCTCGCAGTGACAAAATGCGTAGAGTTTATAG
>DAOTZT010000315.1:0-5108 GCA_034434255.1 Anaerolineales bacterium
ATTCCCGCGGTACCACCCAACTTGGCCGCCTGTGCGGCCCGCTCAACGCCGACCATCATCGGCTCCCCCGCTAACGCTGGGGCTGCGGTTCGGACTACTGGAGGCAAGAGGTCTCTTGCGCTGCGTTCACCCGAACGGCTCGCGAGGGAACTTCGGTCAGGTTCCGCCGGGAGCGGGTCTCAGTCCACGCCCGCCCCTCCCTGTCGGCTTCCGCTGACTTACTTTCCTCGGTCATTGCTTTTCCGATTGGCTCGCCTGTTGGCTGTTATTATCCGCAGAAATGAATGGCTGTCAAGGGGCGCTATCGAACGCGTGTGTAAGCCAGGTCAGCGCCTTGCAAGCACAAGGAATCTCCCCTGCGCACAACTGCCCATTGAGCCATTCAAGGGTGCGTCAGGCAGAAAACTGCCAAATCCCTGCTACGGGTAGGATAAGGTGACAAAAAAGCCAGGCGCGAGATAGGTGATTGTGCCGTCCATGTCGAGGCGCAGGATGGCATTTTGTGTCCAATCCAAACCGCCTACCTGCACCAGAACCGAGTCATTATCGAGCCACCCGACCGGCATGGCGGAGAGAATCGGGAAACCCGCTGCAACATCGAACGCATCATCCAGATACTGCGCAAGAGCCACGCCATAGGTTGTCCCAATCCGCAGGTTCGTTTGGAATGTAATTGGCTCATCCATACGATAGCCGGAGGCCTCCACCCAGGCCACAGAAAGGTTGTCGGGAGAGAAAACGGCTTCGCCGGACCCCCGGTCATTGAGCACCCAGGGAGCAAACGAGTAGGAGACGCCTGTTGCCAGGTTCATAATTTGGAGGGGCTGTCCACCCCCGTTATAAGCATAGGCCACCCATTGACCATCGGGCGAAATGCTGGCGGGATTGTAGCCGTCTCCAAGAATTTCGCTTGAGGCACCGGTAATCAAGTCAAGAAAGAACAGGCGGTTGCATGGATCAAAAGCAAGGTCACCGCCGATCCCATATAAACAACCTGTGTACCAGATGCCAGTTGGGGAACCGCCCTCCATACGAAAGGCCAGCGGCTTGAGGGCATAGCCGTTCGGATCAGTCAAATCGAGCACCGGAGCAGCGGAGGCAATCGTACCAGCCGTGCCAAAGTACATGCGGGTATGCATGCCCGTCTCAGAATACGCAGCCGTCGTATAAGCGAAGTAGGGAGACCCCGGCGCGCCGGCCAGGCGGAAGAAATCGGGCTGGTACATGAGCAGGGTTTCGATACCGCCTGTGTTTTCCGCGATGATCGGATCTGAGCCGCGCCAGATAAAATAATCCACCGGAGGCAAGCCTGCCGAGACTCCCCCTGCAACATGGAGTGAAAAGCGATTCACCCCGCTATCGCTCTCGATGGCAATGTCGGTGGTAGCCACCCCATCCGCATTATAGAAAATCAGTTTGCCATTCTCTTGAAAGACAACAAAGCCGGCTGGCAAAAGTCCGCTTGCGGGAGAGGGCGCTGGAGATGTATCGGTCACAGAGACCGGGGTGGGAGGCATTGCCCCTGTTGGCACTTCCGTCACTGGTGACAAGGGGACAGTAGGGGCAACTTCCGGCAGAGCGCAAGCCAACACCGCCAGAGTCAATGCACTGATTGCAGCAAAAATACGCTTCATAAATTCTCCTCATAGAAAAGTCGTTGGTCGCAATATCACAAATAGTACCCCAATTATCTAAATTATCGATAGGAAAAAAGGCTGATTGCTCAGCCTTTTTGAGGAAACCATGCCCAGGGTCCAGACTCGCCGCCTAGCGCACGCCGCTGTCGTAGATGACGGTCAACTCGGTCATCTTCCCTTCTGAGACCACCACCCGGTAATCGGGAGCAATCGGGTATTGCGCCGGACTGTAGGGGTGAATGTAATACTCACCGGCTTCAATTTCAAACTCGAAGGTACCGTCTGTTTTGGTAAGAATGCGGGCAACTTCTTCAAAATTGGAATTATAGACAATGAGTGTCGCCTGATACGGCTCCTGACTGAAGCAATCCGTAGCCACTTCTGGCCCCTGGCATTCGGCCAGGAACACCTGACCCTTGATACCAGTTTTGCCATCAGAGGCAGGTGCAGCGGTGGGCGTGGCGCCGCTGCCACACGCTGTCAGCAGAACAAGCAACGCTAAGAATGGAATCACAATGCGTTTCATACTTCTCCTTATTTTTCAAGTTGATACAGCGCAAGGCTGCAGAAACATTTTATCGCATGAGTCCCCTGCAAAAACAGTTTTCCACAAAGGGCACAAAGGAGCACGAAGTTTCTTCAAACAATTGTGCGCTGAAATTCAAGATTTTCAATTGAGCCTTTCAGAAATCCTTTGTGTACTTCGTGTCCTTTGTGGTTCAAGATCTTTTTGCAGTAGAGTCATCGCATTTGTGAAGAGCAGGACTGGGAACAGCCTTCCAGCAAGTTGGAGGATCAAGCAGGTCGATTCAACGTCCAGATGATGCGCAACCCCTCCAGCGTGAGCCAGGGAGCAAGGTACTGAATCGCCTTTGTCTCCTTCGCAACGACCTCGGCTAATCCGCCAGTGGCAATAACTTTCATCTCCGGGCCGAGTTCAGCGCGGAAACGCTCGACCATCCCCTCCACCATGCTGACATAGCCAAACAGCAGACCGGACTGCATGGCGTGGACAGTGTTACGCCCAATGACGCTCGGCGGACGCTGCAGGTCAATGCGTGGGAGTTTGGCCGCGCGAGCAAAAAGGGCTTCTGCGGCCAGGTTGACGCCAGCGGTGATCGCCCCGCCCAAATAGTCACCTTCCTTTGTCAGAGCATTGAAGGTAGTAGCAGTACCAAAATCTATGATGCAGGCCGGGCCGCCATAGTGATGCAAAACGGCCACCGCGTCACATACCCGGTCGGCGCCGACCTGCCGCGGGTCATCGTAGCGGATGCGGAGGCCGGTCTTGACGCCGGTATCTACCACGAGCGGATCCTGCTTGAGATACTCGCTGCAGGCCTGGGTCACGCGGCTGGTCAGCGGGGGGACGACCGAGGAGATGCAGACGCCGCTCAGGTCGGCAGGTTTTCGCCCGGCATGTTCGAGCAGGCCAAGCAATTGCAAACCGTACTCATCGGGCATACGGGCATGGTCAGTAGCCAGCCGCCAGTGATGGGTAAGCGTCTCGCCTGCGAACAGGCCGATGGTCAGGTTGGTGTTGCCAATGTCGATCGTCAGGAGCATGACATTTCACTTTCAGGCCGCGAAAAATCGTCCGCGGACTATTTTACCGCCTCTATGATTTCTGCGATAAGGTCGTAGCGATGGAATTGCGGCATGAGATAGACGCCCGCCGCCCACGGCCGGATCTGCTCGATTAATTCGGTCGCAATCCGGACCCCTTCCCTGCTCGCGTTTTCCCCGGCTTTTTCCATCCGCAGCCGCGTCTCTTCAGGAATCACGATGCCCGGCACTTCGTTGTGCAGGAAATTGGCATGTCGCAGGCTGACGAGGGGCAGGATACCGATCAAGACCGGTTTATCGAGCGGCGCGCCGTTGATTTCGGCGAATTGATCAAGGAAGGCTTTGGCCTTGCTGGGGTCGTAAATGGGTTGCGTCAGGAAGAAATCGGCTCCCGCTTTGAGTTTGCGCTTCAAGTTCTTGATCTCGCTCTCAGGATCAGGGGAACAAAGGTTGAGCGCCGCGCCAACGAAGAAACTGGTTGGTTGACCGATGGAGGTGCCAGAATGATCTACCCCCAGGTTGAAGCCTTGTTTGATCAATTTGACCAGGCCCGAAGGAACCAGGTCGTAATTATCGGCGGCTTCGGGGTAATCGCCAATCGAGGTTGGGTCGCCCATGACGACAAAGACGTTGCGGATACCCAGGGCATGCGCAGCGAGCAGGTCGCCCTGGACGCGTAACAGGTTGCGTCCGCGGGTGGGGAAATGTAAGGTGGTCTCAATGCCCACCTGGCGCTGGATCACATCACAGACCGCCCAGGCAGACATGCGCATTCGCGCCATGGGAGTATCGGCCACGTCAATCACATCGGCGCCGGCCTCTTTGAGCAGCGAAGCCGCAGCCACCAGTTTTTGAGTAGCGAGGCCGCGCGGCGGGTCCATCTCGACCGCAAAGACAAATTTGCCCGCTGCCAGTTTTTGGGCCAGTTCGGAAGAAGCATCAGCCGGCTGGGGAGAATCTCCCGCAACGCTGATCAGGCTAACGGGTTCAATTTCGACCTCCGAGGCCGAATCGAGCGCCTTCCGCATGGCAGCGACATGTTCGGGCGTGGTACCGCAGCAGCCGCCGATGATGTTTGCACCCGCTTTCCAAAATTCCAATGCGTAATCACGGAAATATTCCAGCGCCGCGGCGTACATCACCCGCCCGCCGACATGTTCAGGCCAGCCTGCATTGGGCTTAATCCAAAAACGTCCATCGGGGACCGCACGGCGCATTTCCCGCAAAATGCGCAGCAGTTGCGCCGGACCGCCTGAGCAATTGGCACCGATAATGTCAGCCCCGGCTTCGGCAAGGGAGCGGGCCACTTTCGCAGGATCATCGCCGAGCAGGGTCCGATTGTCACGGGTAAAGGTCATGGTAGCGACAACAGGCATGTCGGGCAGGACTTCTTTGGCGGCAAGAATAGCCTGGACGGTTTCGTAAACATCCGTCATTGTTTCGATGACGATTAAATCAGCCCTGGCCAGAGCCTGTATCTGTTCTTTGAAAGCGGCGCGAGCCTCATGCAATTGCACACGCCCATACGGAGCAATCCGCACCCCAAGCGGGCCGACATCGCCGGCAACCAGCACCGGTTTTCCCGACTCTTCTACCATCCGGCGAGCAATTTCAACACCAGTACGGTTGATTTCGATCAGTTTGTCTTCCAGGCCGTGCTGATGCAGTTTGTAGCGATTTGCACCAAAGGTGTTGGTCAGAATGATTTGTGCTCCGGCCTCGATGTACTGGCGATGGATGCTGGCCACTTTGGCGGGGTCAGTGAGGTTGAGTTCATCAAAGCAGTGAGTATGCTCAACGCCGTGTGCGTGGAGGAGTGTCCCCATCGCGCCATCAGCAAGCAAGGGGGTAGAAGATTGAAGAAGAGAAAGGATGTTGTTCATAGGCTCTCTTGTAACCAGGCAG
>DAOTZT010000316.1:0-11986 GCA_034434255.1 Anaerolineales bacterium
GCGTTTTTCCCCCTGAGGTGCGTGCGCAAGTGATCGCACTGGCTTGCAGTCTTCCGAAGGAAAAGGGAATCGCTCTAAGCCGTTGGAGTCTGGCCGAGATCGTTAAGCGCCTGCTGATTTTGCAAATTGCAGTGACTATCAGTAAAAGTACGGTGTGGCGTTGGTTACAAACGGACAAGCTCAAACCCTGGCGTTTCCACAGTTGGCAGCATATTCTGGATCCCCAGAAGTTCCTGGAACGAGCCCGACCGGTGCTGGAAGTATACGAAAAGGCTGTGGAATTGCTGCGCAATGGTATCTGGGCTGTCTGTGTGGATGAAAAGACCTCCATCCAAGCCCGTCAGTTGGAGCAAAAACCGGTGTCATCCAGACCGGGGCAGCCTGTGCATGGAGCTCCCCGCTATAAACGGCAAGGCGCTTTGCACTTGTTCGCCGGAGTGAGTGTCGCCGATGGCTACAAATACGGACAAACGTCAGAACGCAAGCGTTTCAGCGACTTTCAATCTTTCTTGCTGCAAGTCATCTTCCCGGAAGCGCTTCGCCGCAAGGTGCACACCTTGATCCTGATCCTGGACAATGGCAGCACTCATGCGCCTAAACAACTGGAAAACTGGATGCAGGAGCAAGTTCGCTTGAACAACTGGCCCTTGACGATCAAGGTGCTTTGGCTGCCAACGAATGCTTCCTGGCTCGACCAGATCGAAATCTGGTTCAGTGTCTTGCAGCGTAAATTGCTGACGCCGAACCACTTCAACAACCTTGACGAACTGGCTCAATCGATTATGGAGTTTATAAGGTGCGAGAACCTTTCACCCAAACCAATCCAGTGGACATACACCGCTCAGAAACTGGAAACAAAACTCGGAGCGGTTTTATGAAATCCTGTACTTAGCAATTTCGCATCTGACCAAGATCGAACGGGAGATGCCAACATTTTGCCGCAAATCAGTCCAGACATCATCAAGTTTATTGATTTACGGCTCAAAAGCAAAATTCGTTCAAAATTTTTCGCCTCCCCTTTTTAGATTGGAATTGCTGCATTTAACTGGACAGATTCGCATCCCTGCTGTAAAATAGCGCTCCTTGGAGGCAACCGTTATTGGTGTTGCCTTTCTGTTTGGTCGTCTCTCGGTAGACGGTCAGCCTTGCGACAGCAAAGAAACCCGTCGTCTTTGAAAAAGGATATTATCTGGAGGAAGTAAGTTGGCTAATATCAAGTCTCAAATCAAGCGTAATCGGCAAAACGAGAAGCGCCGCCTGCGCAATCGCGCCATTCTGGGCAAGGCACGCGGTGCTGTTAAGGCAGCCCGCCAGGCAATGCAAGAGGGCCTGCCCGAAACGCAGGAAGCACTCAAGAAGGCCATCAGCGCCCTCGATAAAGCCGCCGAAAAAGGCGTGATTCACAAAAACAATGCCGCTCGCCGCAAAAGCCGCCTGATGAAGGCTTTTGCTGCCCTCAAAACTACCGCAAAATAGGCAGCAGGAGAGCCACCTGCAGAGTCCAGCGTGACGTCTGAAAAGGCTGCCACGCGCCAGAAGATCACCGAGCAATAACAACCGGCATCTTCGTGGCTTGCAAAAATCTTGAGCGGGAGCGCCCGAAAGCATGGGCCTCCCGCTTTTGTGCGTGTTATAATCCGCCCGCACAGGTGCTCCATGTTCCAGGAAATTCAAAAAACTATCGAGACCAGCCTACGCCAATTTTGTGAAGACAAGGGTATTCCCTTCGTCCCCCTGCAATGGAAACCCATCCCATTTGCAGGAGAGTGGGGAATCTCCACGTCGTTCTTTCAGATTGCCGCGGAGGAAGCGCGCGCTGGCCGCGGGTCCGGCAAACCCGTTCCGCAACGCGCCCAGGAACTGGCTGAACAGGCCGCAGGTCAAATCGCCGCTCCTGGTATCAGCCGCGCCGAGGCGGTTAAAGGGTACCTCAATCTCTATTTTGAGACCGGTGCCTACGCCCGTCGCGTGGTCGAGACCGTCCTGGCCGCCGGAGCAGACTTTGGACGCGCTGCCCCAAAAGGGGAACGGGTCATGGTCGAATACGCCCAGCCCAACACCCATCACTCCTTCCACATTGGCCACTACCGCAACACTATCCTCGGCGAAGTGCTGGCACGGCTGACTGAGTTTGCTGGTTACGAAACCATCCGCGCCGCTTATCCGGGGGACCTGGGCCTGGGGGTCATTACCGTCCTGTGGATGTACGACAAATTTTACAAAGGCCAGGAACCGGAAGGCATTCACGAGCGTGGACAGTGGCTATTGAAGTTGTACGTGGAAGCCACCGCCCTGCTCGAAAAGAAAGAAAACGAGACCCCCGAAGAGACGGCACGGCGAGAACAATACGAGGCCGAACGCCGCGAAATGTATCGGCGATGGGATGCCGGCGACCCGTATGTGCGCGATCTCTGGCAAAGAACGCGCGAATGGAGCCTGCAAGAACTGCGCGACATCCTGCGCCTGCTGGATGTTCACATTGACGTCTGGTTCTTCGAGAGCGAGATGGAAGAGCCAGCCAAACAAATTGTCGAAGAACTGGTCGCGCGCGGCATTGCCGATGACGAACGTCCTCAAGGCGGAGCCGTCATCGTCCGCATTGATGAAAAACTCGGCCTGAAGAAAGAAAAATACCGCACCAACGTCATCCTGCGCTCCGACGGCACCACCCTCTACCTGACCAAAGACCTGGCCCTGGCAAAGATCAAGTTTGAGCAATACCACGTGGACCGCTCGATTTACGTGGTAGATGTGCGTCAGTCCCTGCATTTGCAGCAGACGTTTGCCATCCTGAAACTGCTGGGCTTTACCCAAGCCGAAAAGTGTCATCACCTCGGTTACGGCTTTGTCAGTTTGCCCGAAGGGGCCATGTCGGCCCGACGCGGACGGGTGGTGCTGTTCAAGGACGTGTATGACGAGGCTGTCCGGCGCGTCCTGGCAGTCGAATCGCAGACCTCGCCCGACATGTCTGAGAGCGAGCGCCGCCGCGTGGCCGAGCAAATCGGCCTGGGCGCCCTGGCCTATTCCATGCTGTCGGTTGACAACAACCGCGACATCGTCTTCGACATGGACGCTGCCCTGTCCTTCGAGGGGCACACCGGCCCCTACATCCAGAACGCCCATGTGCGCGCGACCTCAATTCTCAAGAAAGCCGACGCCCAAGGGCAAAAATTCGACTTCCTCCCCCCGTCAGCATTCAACGGCGAATTGACCAGGCACGAAATCGAACTGATCGAACAGATTGCGCGCTTCCCCCAGGTTGTGGAGCAAGCCGCCAGCGAATACCGCCCCCTGGTCATGGCCTCGTATGCCTATGACCTGGCCAACGCCTTTCACAGTTTCTACCACGCCGTGCCGGTGCTCCAGGCCGAAGACGAAACGACCCGCCTGGCCCGCCTGAGCCTGGTCGCCGCCGCCCGCCAGGTGCTCGCCAATGCCCTGCACCTGCTGGATATTGAAGCGCCGCAAGTCATGTAAACTCCACATTCCGGCGTGACGTTTCTCAGTGTCATCTCACACCGGAAACTTGACACATAAAAACACCCGACACTGAAACACTTTCACAAGGAGAGTTTTTGCATGACCCCAATTCGTACCCTCATCATGGGCGCCGCCGGGCGCGACTTTCACAATTTCAACGTGGCCTTTCGGGATAATCCCGATTACGAGGTCGTGGCCTTCACCGCCACCCAAATCCCCGACATCGAAGGCCGCACCTACCCCGCCGAACTGGCCGGAAAACGCTACCCCAAAGGCATCCCCATCTACCCCGAAAGCGACCTTCTGAAACTCATCAAAGAGTTGAAGGTAGACCAGGTCGTCTTTGCCTACAGCGACGTGCCCCATGAATACGTCATGCACAAAGCCTCGATGGTCATGGCCGCCGGCGCTGACTTTCGCCTGATGGGAAAGAACAGCACCCAACTCAAATCGAGCAAACCGGTCGTTTCGGTCTGCGCGGTGCGCACCGGTTCTGGGAAGAGCCAGACCACCCGCCGCGTCTCGCTCATCCTGCGCAGCATGGGCTTCAAAGTCGCCGCCATCCGCCACCCCATGCCCTACGGCGACCTGGTCAAGCAGGAAGTCCAGCGCTTCGCCACCTACGCCGACCTCGACAAGCATGAATGCACCATCGAGGAGCGCGAGGAATACGAACCGCATCTCGACAACGGTGTCATCGTCTATGCCGGTGTGGATTACGAAAAGATCCTGCGCCAGGCCGAGCAGGAAGTGGACATCATCCTGTGGGACGGCGGCAACAACGACTTCCCCTTCTACGTCTCGGACCTGAAGATTGTCGTTGCCGACCCGCACCGCCCCGGTCACGAGAGCACCTACCACCCCGGCGAGACCAACGCCCGCGACGCCGATGTCATCGTCATCAACAAAGTGGACACTGCCGACCCGCAGGCGATCATTCGCGTGCGCGAAAACCTGCGCTCTTTGAACCCGACCGCTACCGTCATCGAAGCCGCCTCGCCGCTCTTCGTGGATAATCCGGCTGCCATCCAGGGCAAGCGCGTCCTGGTCATTGAAGACGGTCCGACGCTGACCCATGGGGAAATGGCCTACGGCGCCGGTTACGTGGCTGCCCAGCGCTTCGGGGCAAAAGAAATCGTTGACCCGCGCCCCTTCGCAGTCAAATCCATTGCCGAGACCTACCGCAAGTACCCCAAGACCGGCCCCATCCTGCCGGCCATGGGCTACGGCCGCCAGCAGATGAAAGACCTCGAAGCCACCATCAAGAAAGCCGACGTGGACATGATCATCATTGGCACGCCGATTGACCTGACACGCGTCATCAAACTTGACAAGCCCTACCAGCGCGTGCGCTACGAACTGCAGGAAATTGGCCAGCCGACTCTGGAAGACATCTTGAAAGCCAAATTTGGCAAGAAATAGCCCAGGAATCCCCCAACGTTTTCAAAGAGCCAGGCAGCACGATTGGGCCTGGCTCTTCTATTCCGCAACGTGACCTTCTGCAGAAACACTTCAAAGTGTTACAATACCCCCCGTAAACAAAATACCAAAATGTTTGTCACAAAAAACGCTCTCATGGTAGCCAGGCAAAATTTATTGCACCGGGAATTTGCCGGGCTTTGCTCGCATGTTTCGCTCTGTTCATCTCTGTCACAAGAGGTCTGATCGAGTATGTTCATTGACCAGGCAGAAATCGAAGTCAAATCAGGCAAAGGTGGCGATGGAATGGTCCATTTCCGCCGTGAAAAATACGTTCCACGCGGCGGACCCGACGGAGGCGATGGCGGAAAAGGAGGCGATGTCATCCTCGAAGTGCTCCCCACCCTCAACACCCTGGCTGCCTTTCGTTACACCACCCGCTACGTGGCGGAAGACGGCAAAAACGGTGGCGCGCAGAACCGCACCGGTCGCAGCGCCGAAGACCTGGTCATCCCCGTTCCTCCTGGCACGGTGGTCTATAACGCCGAAACCGGCGAACTCCTCGGCGACCTGACCCAACCGGGTCAGCGTCTCATCGTCTGCAAAGGGGGACGCGGCGGACGCGGCAATACCCACTTCAAGAGTTCCATCAACCAGACCCCGCGCACTGCCGAGCGCGGCGAACCCGGTGAAGAAAAACGCCTGCGCCTCGAACTCAAACTCATTGCCGACATTGGCATCGTCGGCGTGCCGAATGCGGGCAAATCCACTCTCCTGGCAGCCCTCACCCATGCCAGGCCCAAAATTGCCCCCTACCCCTTCACCACGCTCGAACCCAACCTGGGGGTCGCAGAAGTGGATGACGAGACAACCGTGATCCTCGCCGACATTCCCGGCCTCATTGAAGGCGCCAGTCACGGAGCAGGCCTCGGCTTTGAATTCCTGCGCCACATCACCCGGACCCGCGTCCTGATCCACCTGCTCGACGGCCTCTCCCCCGACCCCCTGGCCGACTACGCCCAAATCAACGCCGAAATGGCGCTCTTTGACCCGTCCCTGCGCCAAAAGCCGCAGATCGTTGCCCTCAACAAGGCCGACCAGCCAGAGGTCCAGGAACGCTGGCAGGAACTGAAAGCGAAATTCAAAAAGCAAAAAGTGGATGTGATGCTCATCTCAGCCCTGGCGCGCACCGGAGTTCGGGAACTATTGCAAAAAGCCGCCGCCCTGCTGGCCGAAACCCCGCCTCCGTCCGAACTTCCAGCCCATCTGCCGGTCTATCGCCCTGCCGAAGACCCACATGACTTTCGCATTGAACGCGAAGCCGACGGCTGGCGCATCATCAGCAAAGCCATCGAGCGCGCCGCCGAGATGACTCCCTGGGACCAACCCGGTGCGGTGCGTCGCTTCCAAAAATTGATGGAACGCCTGGGTGTGGATGAAGCGCTCCGGCAAGCCGGTGCCCAGGAGGGCGACACGGTCTTTATCGGCGAGTATGAGTTGGAGTATCAGGAATAATTGCGAACGAGGCTGGTCAATGGAGGGGAAATTCTCCGCCCCGATGGGTCAATCTGTCCACAAGAACAGGCCGTGGGCACGCTGCCAGTAGCGGGCGATGGCCTGCCGCATGCGGCGTTCGGTGCGGAACAACATCCGAATCTGCGACCGGTGAGCAGCAATGGCCTCCGTCCAGGCCCGCAGTCCTTCCCCCGAGACGGCATGAAATTCGGATTTTAAGCCGAGCGTGACGGGAAACAGAGATTGGGGGCGATTCAGCACATAGGGGACATCCGCATAATACCGGCAGGGGCGCTGTAAACGCTCAACTGCCAGGCGGGTTAGCAAATGGTCCACATGGCCGCCAATCGCCAGCGGGCAAACGAGGACATCATCCGGTTCCAGGCGGCTCTCCAGTGCGGCGGCAATGCGAAGCGGCAAGTCTCTTTCAAGCGGATTCCAGGGGGTGAAGACGCCGGTCGTGTACATCAACGCGCCGGCGGGGGCGCGGCGATAAATACAGTCACTCCACTCCCCATGCCAGACCTGTGCTCCGACCCGGGCAGCAGCCTGCCGGTCCTCGGCGCGGCGCAGGGTCACAGTCTCCGCTGCCGAACCGGTCCCCCAGACGAGGTGGATGCGGCGCGCCATTGGCGAGAGCGAACCAGCAGGGGGGTCCCCAGCAAAAATGGTCCAGATTTCAACGGGAATTCCCTGGCGCGTCTGCTCAAAGATCAAGCCGCCGCAAGACAGGACACCGTCATCAAAATGGGGAGAAAGGTAAATCCAGCGCATGGTTACTCCTCGTCTTCCTCGATGATTTGGCGGGCCAGTGCTCGCAGGGCCTCGACATCCTCCGCATGGATGGACTGCCAGTACTGCTCCAGCAGGTCAAGCGGAGTGAGACTGCTCACCGTCTGACCAGCAGGCAGACGGATACGGCTCTCTACCCTGGGCCGCTTGATGAAGTGAAACTCAAACGCCGGGGCGGCATGGCGGCGCAAGGCCGGTTCATCAATCAGCGAGTCCCAATCGCGGGGGTAATCCACCGTCAGGCGGACAATGGCATCCTGCATCTGCTCCGGTGCAGGCAGCGCTGCGCGCAGGGTGTCGGTGACATCATCGGGCGAGTTGAGTCTGACGAAACGGTCAATAAACGGGCGGATTCCCGTCAGTTTGCGCCACTCGACCCCGGCATGGCCTTTTTCGACCTCGGCCAGGACAAAAAATTTGTCGTCGGCGGCTTCGCCGAAATCGACGCGTTCGATTGAGCCGGGATAAATGACCGGCGGGTGGGCCCCCTCGTTCAGGTTTTGGGCGTGGTGAATGTGCCCCAGGGCCACATAGTCCAGGCGCGGGTCGCGGACGAGCGAGCCGGGCAAAACGAGATCAGGCCCCAGCATGACAGTCCGCTCGGCGCCATAGCGGGCGCCCTCGATAGAAGCATGAGCGGTGAGGAGAAGGGGCAGGGAGGGGTCAGCCCGCTCTTTCCAGCGCTCGAGCAAATCGGTAATGCGGCTTTCCAGGCCAGCGTTGACCATCTCCAGGTCAGTAGTGCTTTCGCCTTGCGCGGCCATCAAGCCAGAGCGAGTGATCCACGGCAGGGCAATCACCTGAACCGGAACGCCCAATTCTTCAGGCCTCAGGAAAGCCGGTTTATCCAGCACCGTGACATACGGCACTTCGAGGGTGTCGAACTCCTGAATGGCGTGGGCACGGCCGAGGGCCGGGGAAAGGTCGTGGTTGCCGACCAGGAGCAGGGTCCGAATGCCCGCTTTGGAAAGGCGAAGGATGCGTTTGCCCCATTCTCGCTGGAAAGTGGGAGCCGGGGAACGGTCTTTGTAGGCGTCCCCGGCAAAGATCACCAGGTCCACTTTCTCTTCGATGGCTGTATTGACAATCGTATCGAGCGACTTGAGGAAGTCCAACACGCGCACAGGCAGGCCGGTCTGCGGGTCGTGGCGACCGTAGTTGGCCATGTCAATATGAGCATCGGCAAAATGGAGCAGTTTCATATTCGCAGAGGAAGAGAAACGACTTCTTGCCTGACCATTTAGGGCGAGATGCCCCATTCGGACATCAGAGCCAGACCAGGAGCGAAGTTGGGGTTGTATTTGACGGCTTTGCGCAAGTCGGCATAAGCAGCATCGTAGTAGCCGAGAGCGGCTTCGGCCCGGGCGCGCCAGTAGAGGGTCTCTTCGAGCACGCGATGGGAGAAGAGCGTCGCCTCGGTTGCGTTAGCCAGACTGATGACATCTTCAAAGCGGCTGGTGTAGTAGTAGGCACGGTAGGGGCCAGTCTGATACCACATGATGCGGTAAGGGCGATCTTCTTCGGGCAGAGCGTTGTACAATGCAAAGGCAGTATCGAAGGCCTCTGCTCCCAGCCCATACTCGGTGAGCAAGCCATAACTGGTGCCTTTGTTGAACCAGGCGAAGAATTGATCCACCCCGGTCAGGGTTTGGGTTTCCTGTTCGGCGATTTCGAGCGCTTTCTGCGCTGCCCAGGTCTCATCTGCCCATGGGCCAAGAACCTGGAAGAGTTGGGCCTCGCGTTCTGGCTGATAGACCACGATAAACACGTAGTTAAAAGCACGCCAGCCATTGCGGTATTCTTCGTAACTGATGCGCAGATTTTTCCCTTGCGCCTCGTAGGGAATATTCTCATCAGGCGTGTACGAGTCCTGGTAAATGAACTCGCCGGTAGTATCGTCGTAGCCGGTGGTAAAGGCGTAGTGGCCGGCCCATTGCAGGGTATTTTCGGGCGGCAAAATCTGGTAGATGCCCTTTTCAGCGATGACGGGGAAGCCCGCAGCAATCAACTGTTTGAGCAGGTCCACTGTTCCGCCGTAGCGGTAGAGGGCGCGAAATGGGGTATTGTCGTTGACAAAATCCACCATTTCGTAGGGCATGACGTTGACGTCGGTTTGGGATCTCTCGACGAAATTCAGCGAGGGGTCATCCATCCCCGGTTTGATGACCGAACCAATCTGGTCACGCAGTTGCATGGTATTGCCAGGGAATCCCTCCCAGCCCACGTACTTGAGCGCCATGGCCAGATTGGCCGGGCCACAATAATTCCAGCGGTGCATCTGGTCAATAAACGTGACGCCATCGAGAATAACCGTGGGAGGCAGGGGGGGCGGCGTGATGGTTGGAGTAAATTCAAAGGTTGCAGCCGGCGTCGGCGTCGCAGAGAGGCGCGGGGTGAGTGTCAACTGTGCTTGCTGGGTAGGCACAAATACCACTTCAGCAGGAGGGTTGAAGAAGTAATAAATCTTGGTCTGTAAATCTTCGATGCGCCAGGCCAGCCGGTCGTGGATAAACGGAATTTGATACAGACCAATCAAAACGAGGACAGCGACAAACGCGCCGAGCAAGATATTTCGAGTTCGTTTAGACATGGGCAAGATTATAAAACAAAAGAATCAAAATAAGATGAAAGCAAAAAAATACAGACGGCCAGTGCTGGCCGTCTGTATGGTTGCGAAAGAGGAAGGTGATGCTCTGGTATCAGAGCGGGCGGGCCTGACCGTCAATCACATCACCGTCGCTGCCACCGGGCGGAGGCGTTCCTGGACCGGCAGCCTGCGGACCGCTTCCAGGAGCGGTTTGCCCCTGAGCATAGAGTTGCTGGCTGAGCGCATAAAAGACGTTCTGCAGTTCCTCAGAGGCTTTCTTGATGCGATTCAGGTCATCGCTTTGCATCGCCTGGCGCAGATCGTTCATCTTGCTTTCGATGTTGCCGCGCTCAGAGGCAGGGACTTTTTCGCCCAGTTCGCGCAGGGCCTTTTCGGTCTGGTAGAGGAGACTATCAGCATTGTTGCGGGCGTCCACCAGCTCACGCCGCCTTCTGTCTTCTGCCTCATAGCGTTTGGCCTCTTCGATCTTGCGCTCAATCTCTTCTTTCGACAGGTTCGTCGAAGCGGTGACGGTGACTTTCTGCTCGCGGCCGGTGGCCTTATCGCGCGCCGTTACATTGAGAATACCGTTGGCATCAATGTCAAACGTCACTTCAATTTGAGGCACACCGCGCGGAGCCGGGGGAATCCCATCGAGGCGGAAGCGACCGAGGGAGATGTTGTCGGCTGCCATGGGGCGTTCGCCTTGCAAGATGTGAATATCCACAGCCGTCTGGTTATCGGCAGCAGTGGAATAGATTTCAGTCTTGCGCACCGGAATGGTCGTGTTGCGCTCGATCATGCGAGTCATCACGCCACCGAGGGTCTCAACGCCCAGCGAGAGTGGAGTCACATCGAGCAAGAGAATATCCTTGACTTCTCCGCCCAACACACCGGCCTGAATCGCAGCACCAACAGCAACGACTTCGTCCGGGTTGACGCCCTTGTTGGGTTCCTTGCCGTTCGTCAACTTGCGCACCAGTTCCTGCACCATCGGCATACGGGTCGAACCACCGACCAGGACGACCTCATCCAACTGGTCTGCCGTCAGACCGGCATCCTTGAGAGCAGCCTCGAACGGCCCGCGGCAACGATTGAGCAAGTCTTCGGTCATCTGCTCGAACCTGGAGCGGGTCAGTTTCAGCAGCAAGTGCTTCGGGCCATTGGCATCGGCGGTAATGTAGGGCAGGTTGATTTCCGTTTCGAGCATGGTCGAAAGTTCGATCTTGGCCTTTTCAGCAGCCTCGCGCAGGCGTTGCAAAGCCTGGCGATCCTGGCGCAAGTCAATGCCTTCCTGCTTCAGAAATTCATCCGCGGCCCAGTTGACAATGCGCTGATCCCAGTCATCCCCACCCAGATGGGTATCACCGTTGGTGGCCTTGACCTCAATCACACCCTCACCTACTTCCAGGATGGAGACGTCAAATGTACCGCCACCCAGGTCAAAGACCAGAATGGTCTCGTTCTTTTTCTTGTCGAGGCCATAAGCAAGGGCAGAAGCCGTCGGCTCGTTAATGATGCGTTTCACTTCCAGGCCAGCGATACGACCGGCATCTTTCGTCGCCTGCCGCTGGCTGTCGTTGAAGTAAGCCGGGACCGTAATCACGGCTTCTGTCACCGGCTGGCCGAGATAGGCTTCGGCATCTGCCTTGAGTTTGGCGAGGATCATCGCAGAGATTTCCTGGGGGGTATATTCCCGTCCATTGACCGGAATCTTCACCCGCGCCTCGCCTTGCGGGCCTTCAATGACTTGATAGGGAACCATCTTGCGTTCGGTCTCGACTTCCGAAAAGCGTCGGCCCATGAAACGCTTGATGGAATAAATTGTGTTTTCTGAATTGATGATGGCCTGGCGCTTGGCAGGCTGTCCCACCAACCGTTCGCCATTCTTGTTGAAAGCCACCACGGAGGGGCACAAACGTCCACCTTCGGCGGTGGTGATGACGGTCGGCTGCCCACCTTCCATCACAGCAACCACGCTGTTGGTAGTACCAAGGTCAATCCCGATAATTTTTCCCATAACAACACTCCTTGTTTCAAAAATAAGCGCAAAATACGCAGAAAAGTTCAGTCTGCACAAGCATACCGCGCAGATGCAAGAAAAACGTTAACGCTTTGTAGAAATGTTATTAGCGGGAACGCTGTCCAAACAAAAAGCGCTCCCAAACGGAGCGCAGGACGAGGGTGGAAAAG
>DAOTZT010000317.1:0-13648 GCA_034434255.1 Anaerolineales bacterium
ATGACTAAAACTGTTCCCCCAGTCCGCCACATTGTTTCTCTTTCCGGCGGCAAAGACAGCACCGCCCTGGCCATTTACCTGCGTGACCGCATTCCCAACCTGGAATACGTCTTTTGCGACACCGGCGAAGAGTTGCCCGAAACCTATGAGTATTTGGATAAGTTGGAAGTTTTTTTGGGGAAAGAGATCAAAAGGCTAAAAGCGCGCCAATCTTTTGACAGTTTGCTAAAAGCGCGTGGGGGCTTTTTACCGTCTGGGCAGGTACGCTGGTGTACTGAATATCTCAAAATAAAACCTTTTGAAGAATATGTGGGAGATAGCATCTGTCACAACTATATCGGCATTCGCGCTGACGAATTACATCGTAAAGGTTACATTTCCACAAAACCCAACATTATCGCTCACTATCCCTTCATAGAGGATGGGATTAAGAAAGATGATGTTATGAGAATTTTAGATGAAAGCGGGCTGGGTTTGCCCGCATATTATCAGTGGCGTTCCCGTTCTGGTTGTTATTTTTGCTTCTTTCAACAGAAAAATGAATGGCTTGGGCTTTTGCAGAATCATCCTAAACTCTACGAAAAAGCAGAAAGTTATGAAAAAGAAAATCCAGAGACTGGAGAACGGTACACCTGGGCTCCTAAAGAGAGCCTTAAAGAGTTGCGTTCTCCAGAGCGCCAACAAGCCATTTTAAAAGAGCACGAGCGGCGTAAAGAGCGTCAACTCAAATCGAAGGACAATCTAACGCTGGCAAGCATTTTTGCCTCTGAAGAATCCGAAAACGAAAGTTGCTTGATATGTCATTTGTGAAAGGCCAACAACCATGAGTCTCACGTTTCATCGAACTTTTTCACTGTCGCGCTCATCCATCGCTAAAGTATTGCGACTTGCTCAAGAAAAGCCAGGATTCAACAAAGACGATTTGGCGACGCATACTGATTTAGGCACAATTTATCAAGAAGCCATGCCGCGTTACGCCTATCGAGCCGGGCTGTTAGACAAGAAAAACCATCTCACGCTCTTTGGGCGTTTTGCCGCCGCGCACGACCCCGCCCTGGAAAAACCCGGCACGCAATGGCTGCTGCACTATCACCTCTCTGCGCCGCACCGACCGACTGCCTTCTGGCATCACCTGGTCGTGCGGCGTTTTTTGACGGGCAACACCTTCACCGCCGCTGACCTGACCAACGACCTGAGCGAGTTCTTGCGCCGTGAAGCGGGCAAAGACCCTGCCCCGCGTTCTGTGCGCAGCACCGTCACCGTGTTCACTGGCACTTATCTTAAAAGTGATGGTCTCAGTCGGCTGGGCTTGCTGGAAGAAACAGAAAAGGAGACCTATCGCGTTCCTGCTACGTCGCTCCCGCCCCTCTGGGCGCTAGGCTATGCCCTGGCAGAATACTGGCAAGCGCACTACGGCGACCGGCTGACGGTCAACCTCGACGACCTGAGCGGCGAAAACTTTGCTGGGCTGTTTCTGCTGGGCGAAAGCGGTTTCACCGAACTGCTCATTCAACTCAAGCAGGAAGGCATGATTGACCTGCACCGCATCGCCCAACCCTATCAGGTCGTCTTGCTCCAGCCCAGCCTCGAATTTGCCCTCGAAAGGCTGTATGCCTGAGCCAATCTTGCCGTCTGGAGTCAAAGATGGACATCCGCAGCCTCGTTCAACAACTCCGTCAACCCGGCGCCCGCACTGGCGTGGGAGTCTGGCTGCTGCCGCGCGAGTATCTGGGGCGCGAAGAAACGCTGGCAGCGTCGCTCAACCTGCAGCCGGTTGACGCGCGCCAGGCTTACCTGGAGCGGCTGCCCTCCGGAGCGCGTTTCTCCGGTCTCACCCGCCCGGAGGGGCATCAAAAACTGCTCGACCTGTTGCGCGCGTTGACAGCAGGAATGCACGCGCGCGACTGCTTGCTCGTTCACACCCTCGACCTGCTCTTGCTGGGGCTGGAAGTGAACGAGCGTGAATATTTCTGGCAGGTTGCCCTGGAAGGCTTGCCCTATCCGCGCTCGAAACTGGTCTTGACCCTGCCCGAACACGCCCACGCACTCTTTCCACCCCATCTTGCTCAACGTTATGCCGCCCTGACTGCCCAGGGAAGCCTGTAATTTTCACTTCACAGGAGGGACTCATGCTCATCAAAGACCTGGTACACATTGATGAACACGGCGCGTTCCGTTCCGATGTTCAATTGAGCGATTACGACAACCCCACACTCAACCGCGAGTTGCTGCAAAACTACATTTTCACCGTTAGCGCGCCTTCTACCAGCCGTGCCGGGCGCGATGTTTCCGCTAAAGACGTGCTGGAAATGCTCAAAACCGCCTTTACGCTGGAACGTTTCGAGAATCGCATCGTGCTGACCGCCAACTTCGGGCGCGGCAAAAGTCATCTGGCGCTCACGCTGGCGAACTTCTTCTCCCGCCCGGCGCAATCCGAAGAAGTCCGCATCATTTTCGACCGCCTGGGGCAGGCGCTCAACAACCCGGCAGCACTCAGCGGCTACCGCGAGTTCAAACAGGGCAAGGGCGAGTTCCTCGTCATCCGACTGCGCGGTGACGGTTTCGATGATTTGCAGGAAGGATTCCTGCGGGCGCTGGAACAGGCGCTGAACGAACACGATTGCACGCGCGGCCTCGAACTGCCTTTCTGGCACGCGCACGCCGAGACCTGGCTGGATGGCCTGGCAGAAGATGCCCGTCAGAAAGCCGAAGCGTTTCTCTCCGCTCACAACACCGACCTGGCTTCCTTGCGACAGGACGTGCGCAAAAGCGGCGCGTATGAACTCATCCGCGAAACATTCAAACGCCTGACTGGCGTGTACCCTGACTTTGGGCGCGAAGTCAGCCTGAAAGACTTGGTGCTGTGGGCAGTAGACGAAGTCTGCGCGCCGAACAAAATGGGAGGCCTGTTGGTCTTGTTCGATGAATTCAGTTTGTTCCTGCAAAAATATGCAGCCTCGCGCGCCGCTGGTAAATTGCAGGACTTGCTGAATGGGATTGCCGACCGGCAAGGCAAAAGCGCATTCCTGGCATTCACCCAAATTGAACTCGAGAGCGTCCTGGATACATACACCCAGGGCGCGCGGCGGGATGATGTCAAAAAAGAACTCGACCGCCTGCCGCAGGACAAACGCGCCCGGTTGTTTTCGCTGATGGAGGGCGTGCTGGATTCCTACCTGAAGCAGGACGAAGCCGCCTGGGAAGCCTGGCTGCAGCGCCAGCCCATCCGCGCCGCCATGTCTCGCAACCGCGAAACGCTTACCGAATATTTCTCTCAGCGGTATGATGACACCCTGCGCTGGAGCGACGATGAAAAGATGAAAACCGTCGTCAAGGGCTGCTTCCCATTACACCCGCTGACGACGGCTATTTTGTCAAATCATACCTTCGAAGCGGGAGCGGGCGAAAACCCGCGCACCGCGCTGCACTTCGTGCGCGACCGTTGGGAAAAGGGGCTGCCCCAACAGCCTGCCGAGCGGGGAGACGGCAACCCCAACTTCGTGTTCGCCATCGAACTGGTGGATTTCTTCGGCAAGCAGATTTCCGAAAAATGGTATGAAGCCTATCAATCTGCTTTGCAAAACGCCCGCATTCCGCTCCACGAAGAACACCGCGCCGCGCTCAAAGCCCTGCTGCTCCAGCAAGCCGTCAGCGCCCTGGATAGGAAAAAAGCCAGCGGCAGTGAGCAATTGGAATTGCTGAGCGCGCTCTCCGGCTTGGCTAAGGACCGTCTGAAATCTGGTTTACGCGAAATGAGCGACAACCGCGTCATCGAATTCGACCCCTATCGCAAAGTCTCCTCCCTGCTGCCTGCTGGGGTGCGTTCGCTGGAAGCCGATAAAATCATCGAGGATGCGGTTCAGAAAACTCCCATAGACCGCGCTTTGTTGGATGAAATTGCCCAATCTATCCCTCAGGTGGAAGTCTCACAGCAATTTGGACACGCGGACGACTGGGCGCCGCGTCAGGTCATTCTGACCGAAGGATTTTTTACCTCCGAAACGCTCAAGAATTTACTGCTGCCCTATCGCGCTGGACTGGGCGGCATCGAAGAAGGCGCGCGCGGCCTGGTCATCTGGCTGTTGGCGCAGACAGAAGAAGAGAAAATGCGCCTGCGCCAGAATGCCCAAAAATTACTGGATGAAGCTCTCGGCAAGAGCGCCCACCCCTTGCCGGTGGTCATCATCCTGCCCAATCAGCCCAATCCCGGTCTGCTTCACGCCGCCCGGCGCAAAAAAGCCGTGGAAAATTTGGGGCGCGCTGAGCGTGAAAAAATTGGTACCATTGGCTACGAGAACGAACGCAAGCGCGCCAAAAGCGATTTTGAACTGAATTTCATGATATTCGTTGACCCCGAACACTACGCGGACTTGCCCCGACAAGCGCATGAGTATGCACTCCCCCAACCCTATCGGACCTCTGCTGAAACTCAGAAGAACGCATCCTTGAAGGATATTTTGTCGCAAATTTACCGTCGCGCGTATGCGCATCGAGTGAATTTTTATACCCAATACGCTGTTGGCGGAAAAGGCCCTAACAAATTGCGCGAAGCCGTTCAGAAAGTGACGCGCGGTCTGTTCGCTGACGCCATTGCTAGTAGCCTGACGACTTTGGGAAAGCAAGATATTCAAGCGCAAGTTACAAAATTCTATCTGGCAGAGCAATGGGGATTGCTTTCGGTTGCAACTTATGCTATCCAGCCTCCTACCTCGCCTACTCTGCGCGAAGCCTGGAACGGGCTGGAAGCCGCGTTTCCGCCCGGTTGCAAAGAAACCCGCGCCCGCGACATACTGCTGGAACTGCTCAACCCGCCTTACGGTCACGATTACAACACCCTGACGCTGCTGCTAGCAGCCTGGATAGGTTTCCGCCGCCACGAAATTCGCATTTCCCTGGGTGGGCAACTCGTTTCGCTGGAAAGTTTCAAGAATTATTTCGACCAGACCAAAAGCCCAAAAGACTTCCTCGACCGGTTGATCGTGACAAGTCCATTAACAATCAGCCGAATCAATGCCGATGAAATGTTTGCTGAAGTGGATTCTATTCTGGAGCAAATTCGGCAAAATCAACCCTTCAGCCTGCCGCAAGCGCAGCAAGCGCTTGCTAAGCTAGAGCAAGCGTTGGAGAATTCCAACTTGTCTCCTGAACGCCACGATGCGGTAGTAGCCTTTTTGCCTCGCCTGAAAGAAGCGATTGAGACTGCGAAGGAATATGACTCGCATGCAACTGCATGGCTTAATGATTTTGCCAAAGGAGATGTCGAAAACCTGCTTGCCCTACGACCATTGCTGGACAAACTCACCCCGCCCGCACTGGTCTTCTCCTCCCAGCCCGCGCCTGACCAACTGCGAAAAGATTGGGAAACCCGCATGGAGCGCGAACTGGAAATTTTCTGTAAGCGAAATTCCCAATTAAGCGACCTGAGCGATTACAAAGCCCATCAAGCCCAACTGCAAAAAGCGCAACGCTCACTCAAAGAATATCCTGCTTTATATTCGACAGTGGAAACTGCCCTGGCTGCACTCGACCAGCGCCGTGATGAACTCAAGCGATTCGAGAGCGAAAAAAGCATCATTGCCGAAATCGAGGGCATGGCAGAATCTGCTGGACTGGCAGATTTGTATCGCTATCAAGCCAGGCTGACAGAGTTCAAGAATCTGTCAGCCCAAACTGAAAAATCACGCCAGCAAAAACGAGACAAAATAGAAAACCGCATTCGGCAATTCGAGCAACTGGCGCAGGCGCTATCCCAGTCAATTGAAAGCGCAAGCACGTTAGATGCAGTGCGTCAACAAAAAGACTATCTGCTTCGCAACCTTGACCAAGCGCAGGGAACACCGCTTTATCAATCTCTCAACGCCATTAAAGAAAAAATTGAGCAGTTAGAAGCGTTTTTCGAGCAGATGCGAGAATTAGACAGAACGCCTGCTCACTCGCCAGAAGAGTTGAAGACTATCGAATCACAGATAAATATTCTGGAAGCCGAATTTACATCCTGGCTTAGCCTGGCGCAGGTCAACCTGTTGACGCGCAAAAAACAACAGTTAGCCGAAACACGACAGCGAAAAGAACTGGAAGCCCGGCGGTGGCTGATAGATTTGGCAAACCGCCACAAAGCGGGTTCAAAACCCCATGAACTCTTGCGCATGGCACAAAATCCGCCCGCTTTTCTCCCTGCCAGTGATTTAGAAAAACTGGAGCAGGTCAAGAAAAGCATTCAAAAGGCAGTCGAGAAAGACCATTTGCAAAAAATCGAATCGCTCTTTGCCGAACTTGACCCCTCAGCCCGCCGCGAGTGCCTGCGACGCTTGCAAGAAATCGTGGAGAAAGCATGACCGCCGACATCTTGCTCGACCCCGAAGGCGACCTGCCTGCCCCGCAAGGCGTTCAGATTGTAGAAAACGAAGTAGATTTTCTGCGCCATGCTGTTTCTGGTCAACCGCTCTTGATTCGCGGGACGCGGCTATGTCAGTGGGCGCAAGATTTCTACGCTCTGCGCGGTGTGACCGCACAAACCATCGAATCGCCCCGCTCCGCCCTGCGGCGCGCCTTCTCTCTTTCTGCTGAACAAGCCAGAGAACTGGCTGAAAAAATCGGGCGGGAACATCTCGCCAGCGGGCAACTCTCGACGGTCTCTGTCCTGAACGCCTGCTTCCCCGCCGATTACGCTTTGTGGCAGAGTAATCCTTCTCCTCAACACGCTGCCAACTGGCTGTTTTGGCTGTTGGAACATACCCCCAGCGAGGCCGAAGCCGTCATTCTGAAAAAATTTGCGTCTGAAGCGGAAATGCAGGCAGGCGAATTACCCATCAGAGAACTATACCGCGCCACCAATGCTGCACAGGCAGAAAAATTGCTCTTACGCTGGCTGGGCGCGGAGAAAGGTGCCGCTCATGCCTGGGGCGAATTCCCGCTCGAACTGCCTGGCCGCTGGTTGAACGTGGTCAAAGAAGGCTGGATGAAGCGCCTCATCGCCACGAAAGGCGCATTCTTCGCTGAAATGCAGTCTTTCCCGCTTTCATTGGCTTTGCGTCAGGAATTGGCGCGCCAAACGGCAGAGTATTATCGCCAGCATTCGCACCAACTCACCCGCGCCGCGCTTCGTCAACTGCAGCCTTACCTCGACCCGTCCGCTTTGGCTGCGCTCGAAGAACATCTGCCGCCGCCCATCCCTGCTCCCCTGCCGCAAGATGAAACTGCTGTTTTGGAATGGTTCGAGCGGGAATACCTGCCCTACCGCCGCTGGCAGGCGCAATTTGGGGATATAACTGCCCACCGGACTGCAATTGAACATGCCCAAGCCTTTGCTCGCTGGTTGCTGGAACGCTACCCGCGCTGGCTGCTCGATGGTGAACATATGGCTTTCCAAAAATCCGCCCGTCTGACCGGTTCCAATGCCCTGACTCTGTGCGTCATTCTGGATGGCTTGCCCTCCTGGGATGCCGAATGGCTGGCACAGGAACTTTCTGCCCGCGCCCCGCGCCTGACTCTGCTGCAAAAAACGTATTGCTTCGCCGCCCTGCCCACTGTCACCCAATTTGCCAAAGAAGCCCTGCTCAAAGGCGTTCCACCGCTTCACGCTCCACAGACCGCGGCTTTGGGGAAAATCTTGCCCGATAACCTCTCCCCGAAGAATCATCTCCAGCAAGCTGTCGCCGGGCAGGTCTGGTTCTGGCGTGTGGAGCAGCCTGATAAAGCCTATCACTTCGAGAATGAAGAGAAGCGTGAGCGGCAAATTCGAGCAGAACTGCAATCCATCCTGCGCGAAATCGAAGAACTTGCCCAAACCATCCCTGCAAACATTCCCTTGAACATTCTCGTCACCAGCGATCACGGGCGGCTGCTGAATCCACGCGCTCCGCGTCAATTGGTCGTCGAAGCGGGAATGCAGGTGCATGGGCGCGCGGCGTGGGGCAGTTTCCAGCGTCCTTTTCCCGAAACCGGATTCGACATAGACGAAAAGAACGACTGGGTGGAATTGTACGGTGAGCGATTTGGCGTGGCTCACAACCTGCGCCTGGCCTGGGGCGAAGCGAGCTTTTCGCCCGTGAACGGAACAGAAGCCTACCCGCATGGCGGCTTATTCCCCGAAGAAGTCATCGTTCCGTGGTTTGTCTTTCAACGGGATGCGCAGCCTGCCAGCATCGAAATCACCCTCAGCGGCGCGGGCGAAGCCGAGATGAGCGGCAAAGTATTCGTTTCCATTCTCAACCAAAGCCCGCTGGCGCTGGAATGCCGCGAAATTCATTTCTCGCATGGCGTTGCACTCAATGTCAACTGGCACATTTCACCTCTCAGCCAATGCCAATTCGAGCAATCGCTTGCCCCTTGGCCGCCAAAATCGGCGGAAGGCAAAGTCACCGCTTCTGTGTTGTTTGTTCAACCCAATGGCGCAACGTTTACCAGAGAAACGAATGCCGACCTGCAAATCAAAGTTCTCTACGACCGCGCCGATGACCTACTCAAGGATTTGGATTTATGAACTCTCCCCTCACGCCTGAAGCCCTCGATGAAAAAGTCAAGACCGTTTTTGGCCGCCTCGCCATAGACAAACGCCGCCTGCCAAGCAGTCAATTGCATCGGCGTAATGTTCCCGCCTATGTGGCAGAATGGGTGCTGGAGAACCTTGCTCCTGGAGAAGGTCCTGTATCTCCCGAGGAATTAGAAAAGATTCAGGCCTGGGCTGATCGTTTTCTTCCTCTGCCTGATGAAGCCAAAGTGATCAAGAATCGCCTGCTCAATGGCGAAGTTGTTAAAGTGCTGACGCCGGTAGAAGTAGAAATTGTTTTGACCAAGCGTACAAAGGAGCGAGTAGCACAACTTAAACTTTTGGGGTTGCCTGAAGTCGAAATTGCCGATGGGATTGTGGAGCAATATCCCGACCTGCTCAAACAGGGCATGTGGGGGGTAGTGGAATTGACCGATACGCAGGAAGGGATTGCACTGACCTCCTTCAAACCAATGCAAGCGTCAGTGAACCTGGAAATTTACAAAGAAAAGCGGGCTGCCTTCACGCTGGAAGAATGGCGCGCTTTGCTCTTGAATTCAATGGGTTACAACCCCCGGAGATTCACTGAACACGAAAAAACCTACCTGCTCTGCCGCCTGCTCCCGTTGGTGGAGAAAAACCTGCACCTGCTGGAACTTGCTCCCAAAGGCACGGGCAAGAGTTACCTGTACGAAAACATCAACCCGCGCGTGCGCCTGGTCAGCGGCGGCAACATCTCTCCTGCAGTTTTGTTCGTCAACAACGCCAGCGGACAGTGGGGCTTACTGGCGCGTTTTGCTGTGGTCGTTTTGGATGAAGTTCAGACCCTGAAGTTCGAGAAGCCCGAAGAAATCGTTGGTGGACTGAAAGGCTTTCTCGCCAACGGCAGACTGACGCGCGGCGGCCTGTACGAAACCTCCAGCCCCGCCAGTCTGGTCCTGCTGGCAAACATCCTGCTCGATAACGAACAATGTCCCATCAACACCCCCCTAGTCAAAGAACTGCCCGAATTTTTGCAGGAAACCGCCTTCCTCGACCGTTTGCGCGGAATTATCCCCGGCTGGAAGGTGCGCAAACTGAGCGGTGACTCGTTTGCCCAGGGCATGGGGCTGAAATCGGACTTTTTCGGCGATGCCCTGCTGGCTCTGCGCGAGGATATAACTGCCAATCAATATGCTCAAAACGCCATCACCCTGGCTGGCGAAAAACGCTACAAACGAAACGAAGATGCCGTGCGCCTGATTGCCAGTGGTTTGATGAAATTGCAATTTCCGCATGGGCAGGTTTCTCCCGAAGACTTCGAGACGTACTGCCTGCGCCCGGCAATTGAACTTCGCCAATTGGTTTGGGATCAGTTATACCAACTGGATGCCGAGTACCGGCAGTACGATGAAGAAATTCGCGTAGTGGGACAAAGTTAATTTTGCCTTGAGCGAGTCGGAGATCGGCGAGCATGACACCCATTTACCTTGACTACAACGCCACGACCCCCTGCGACCCGCGCGTCCTGCAAGCCATGTTGCCCTACTTTAGCGAGCTCTATGGCAACCCGGCCAATGGCCTGCATGTTTTGGGGCGCAAAGCCGCTCGTGCGGTCGAGACCGCCCGCGAGCAGGCAGCCGCCCTGCTGGGTGCGCGCTCCAGCGAGATTTTCTTTACCTCTGGCGCAACCGAGAGCAATCATTTGGCGCTTCTCGGCGCTGCCGAATATGCGCCTGCCAATCGCCGCAAAATCATCACCTGCGCCATCGAGCACAAAGCCGTGCTTGCGCCCTGCAAACGCCTGGCAGAACGCGGCTTCGAGGTCGTCATCCTTCCCGTAGATGAAAATGGTCTGGTGCGTCTTGCCGACTTGGAAAATGCCCTGGGCGAAGACACCTTCCTCGTTTCCATCCAGGCTGCCAATAACGAAATTGGCGCCCTTCAACCGATTGCAGAAATCGCTGCTCTCGCCCATCGTCACGGCGCGCTCGTGCATACGGACGCGGCGCAAGCAGCGGGCAAAATTTCGGTGGATGTGAAGACCTGGGAGGTAGATTTGCTCTCTTTCAGCGGGCACAAAATGTATGGTCCCAAAGGAATCGGCGGGTTGTATGTGCGCGGCGGCAAGCGCGAAATTCCCCTTCGTCCCATCCTGGAGGGCGGTGGGCAAGAAAACGGTCTGCGAGCGGGAACATCCAACGTGCCGGGGATTGTGGGTCTGGGTGCAGCCTGCCAGATTGCCGCGGCAGAACTCCCTGTTGAGCGCGCTCGCATCCAATCTCTGCGGGAGGAATTGGAGCATGGCTTGCTGGAAGTCCTCCCCCAGGCGCGCATCAACGCTCGTTCCGCGCCGCGTTTACCCAATACCATCAATCTGACCATCGAGGGCATTGAAGCCGATGCCCTGCTGCTCAATCTCCCCGACCTGATGATGAGCACCGGTTCCGCCTGCAACACCGGCGCCCCTGAACCCTCGCCTGTCCTGCAAGCCATCGGCCTGAGCCGCGCGCAGGCGGCCTCGTCCATCCGCATTTCGCTGGGACGCATGACGCGGCAGGAAGATGTTGAAGAGGTCATTCGCCAATTCAAGGGCGTTCGAGAGGAATGACGCGCATCCTTCCTCTTGTGTTGCCTTCAGATGATCCATTGAGATGACCTACTAAAGGAGCCAATCCGCACCTAAAGTCTTCGGCGGGTGACCCCTCCCGCCCTCATATTCTCCATGGACCCTCAACTCCCCGCCGAACTCGTTCAATTCCTCGCCCCCTTTTTGCCCTACCTGCTCAAAGGCCTCAAACTCGCCGGGCAGGAGGCGGTAAAGAGGCCAGAAGCAGAATAATAAATCACTGGTAATTACCTACCAACTGCCCACCAAGTATCCATACTTTGTCATTGCGAGCCGCCGCAGGCGGCGAAGCAATCCCCTTATCGGCCAGGAGATTGCTTCGCTACGCTCGCAATGACAAGAGTTAGAGAGTTCTTCATCGCTTAGGGTAGGCAGTTACCGATTTTTCATGGCTAAAATTGGACAAGCATGATAAGATGCAGTAAAATCAGTTGGTGATTGGAAACGGCAAAGTTACAGGAGGCTGGCAACATGGATATCGTCTCTCTTTCTCGCTGGCAATTCGCGTTACGGTACGGACTATTGGCCCGCATTGGGACGGCAACGAGGTCTGGATGATTACGGCCGGTGGAGCCTTGTTCGCAGCGTTCCCGGCGGCCTATGCGACCCTTTTCAGCGCGTTCTATTTGCCTGTGGTGTTACTGCTGGCGGCACTGATTGTGCGCGGCGCAGGTTTTGAATATCGCAACAGGATGAACCACGCGCGCTGGCGTATCTTCTGGGATTGGGGCATCTTTGCCGGTAGTTTGCTCGCGGCGTTTTTATGGGGAGTGGTGATGGGTAATCTCGCGCGTGGATTTGCTATCCGGGCAGATGGGAATTACTATGATGGCCTGCTTCCCCTGCTGAATCCGTATGCGTTGGCCAGCGGCTTGCTCTTTGCGGCGTTGTTCACGCTACATGGCGCGATTTTCCTGATGCGCAAGGCCCCGCTGGAGATTGCAGAACGGGCGGCGAAAGCAGGGCGTTCTGTCTGGCTGGCCGTGCTTTGTGGTCTGATTCTCTTCGATCTCTGGACCTGGCAGACGACGGATATCCTGAGTCGTCCGGGCCTCAATGGCTTGCCCGCCTCGGCTCTGGCCTGGCTGGTTCTTTTGTTTACCGGCCTGGCGTTGCGTCAACGGCGAACAGGATGGGCGTTCCTCGGCAGCGCGTTGACCATCCTGTGCCTGATCACGATGATTTTCACCGGCCTCTATCCACGCATCCTTATTTCTACCCTCGATCCAGGTTATAGTCTGACGATAACGCATGCCGCCTCCTCAGCCTACACATTGCGCGTCATGACCATCGTCACCGTGTTTTTGCTGCCGCTGGTGCTGACTTACCAGGCATGGACATATTGGGTTTTCCGCCAACGGGTAAGCGTGAAGGTGGAGGAGTCGCAGGAATAAGCATTTGCAGCGGCTGAGTGCTCACAATCGTTTTCTCAGTATGCGTTTAACATGGCGTTTGTTGCGCTTTGCTCCGAGCGCCCGCTCCCTGCTGGCGGCAGGGATACTGGCTCAGATATGCGGCGGCTGGTTGACCATTGCTCAGGCCTGGCTGGTCAGTCGATTCATCGCGGAAGTCTTCCTGACCAGGCGTTCTCTGGCCGCCCTGCCGGGTGTTGTGCCGGCTATTGGATCGTTGATTTTGTTACGCGCCCTGGCGTTCTGGATTGGGGGGAGAAGCGCGACTGCGCTCTCGGCACGTGTACGGGAGAATGTGCGTGCCCGATTGTTCGAGAAGATTCTTGCGCTTGGCCCGGCGTTTACCCGTCGGCGGCAGACGGGAGAATTAACGGCCATTCTCATGGAGGGGGTGGAAAATCTGGATGCTTTTTTTGCCCACTATCTGCCGCAACTGGTCGTCGCGATTGTTGTGCCGCTGAGCATTCTCCTGCTGGTATTCCCGATCGATTGGCTTTCCGGGTTGATTTTCCTGACGACCGCGCCGTTGCTGCCGTTGTTCATGATGTTGATTGGCAAGGCCGCCGAGAGGACGACGCAGCGTCAATGGGAAACTCTGAGTCGTCTGAGTGCCCATTTTCTGGATAGCCTGCAGGGGTTGATAACGCTCAAACTTTTCGGGCGCGCCCGGGCTCATGCGCAAGAGGTGGACAGGGTCAGTGAGCGTTTTCGTGAGGCGACTCTGGATGTCTTGCGCCTTACATTTCTTTCTGCGCTTGTGCTTGAACTGTTTACGGCAATCAGTACGGCGCTGGTGGCTGTGGCCGTGAGTTTGCGGCTGCTTTACGGGAAAATGGCCTTCCCGCCGGCTCTTCTGGTGCTTTTGCTCGCCCCGGAGTTTTACCTGCCGCTGCGAATGCTGGCGCTGCGTTTTCATGCTGGAATGACCGGTCGAACCGCCGCGCGTCAGATTTGGGGGCTCCTTGAGGATCGGTCGCCGCAGATTGATCTTGCTTTGATGGGTACGGTGGCGGACCTGCCGGCCATTGACTCCATTGTTTTCGACGCGGTCTCATTTACTTATCCGGACGAACACAGCCCCTCGTTACAGGATGTGAATCTTGTGTTGCGCGCCGGGCAGCGGCTGGCGGTGGTCGGTCG
>DAOTZT010000318.1:0-2291 GCA_034434255.1 Anaerolineales bacterium
ACGGTGTTGAATTTGGTGTGATCGGCTACCAGGATCACCTCGCGGCCGACCTTCAGGATGGCGCGGTCGGTCAGGACTTCGGGCAGGTAATCGCTGGTCAGGCCGTGTTCGATGCATAGGGCGTGCACCCCCAGGATGACCTTATCGGCGCGCAGTTCGGCGATGGCCTGCTCGGCGATGTGGCCGACGAACGAGAGTTCGCTCTGACGAAGTTCGCCGCCGATGCCGATGAGCGACATGTTCGGAACGTTGGCCAGGGTGTTCATCACCGGCAGGGAGTTCGTGATGACGGTCAATGGGCGCCCGCGTAACTGACGGGCGACCTGCAGGGTGGTCGAGCCGGAAGCGATGAAGACCGTCTCGCCGTCCTGAACCAGCGCCGCGGCGGCCTGGGCGATGCGATGCTTCTCGAAGAACTGCTCGCTTTCGCGCTGGAGCAGCGGCGGTTCGGGCGGCGCCTGACGCAGCGGCAGCGCTCCGCCATGCACGCGCTGGATTTTCCCTTGCTCGGCCAGGGCTTCGAGATCGCGGCGGGCGGTGGCCTCGCTGACCTTGAAGCGCTCGACGATTTCCGCCACGGTCAGCCGTCCCTGGCGCAGGAGCAGGTCAAGGATCAGGCTTTGCCGTTCTTCGGTGGGGATAAATTCGCTCATAAACGCTCACAGGCAATTATAATCGCTTGTATTATAGCACAAATTTGAGCGATATGGAGCGTGGCGCAGGCTTTCCAGCCTGTCAGGGGGAGAGGACCGTCAACGAATGGGGGAAACGAATAAACGAATATGGACTGCGGACGACAGATCGCAGACAGCCGTAGCTGCAGCACAGCCTTTCCAGCCTGTCACGGTATGACCGTCAAAGAATAGGGAACGAATCAACGAATAACGAATGCGCGATCCTCAAAAAACCAGCAACGGTATTTCATTCCGCGCAAATCCGTCCCATCCGCGTCATCCGCGTTCTCCCACATCTCCCCAGCCCGTAGGTCAGGCTTTATGAAGTTTAACAAATTATTGCCGTAATCTTGTACCACGTTAATCTTGTACCACCGACCTTGGGTCGGTTCGACCAGGCAGAGCCTGGTGATATGCTGTTAATCTTGTACCACCGACCTTGGGTCGGTTGGACCAGGCAGAGCCTGGTGATACGCTGTTCAAGTCTGGATGCTGATAAGGTAGACCGCGAACTGGACGATAGACGGTGGACCGTGGACGGTGGCCGGTTGCAGGAGGGCTTTCGAGGCTAAAGGACAGGTAGAGATGGTAAAATGTGAGGCAGGGAATTTCATGCCATGTCTGTCTCTTACTTCCCGTGAACTCTGCTGAGGTGACCATGCAGCGTATTGCACCGCTTGGGTTCTTGCTTTTCTTGCTGATTTCCTGCGCTCCGACGCCTGTGGTTTCGACTGCTACCCCAGTCTCGACTGCCACGCCTTCGCCTTTGCCCGCTTCTCCAACGCCCGTGCCGCCGAGCGCAACGCCTGCGCCCACTCTCTCGCTTCCCCTTACCCCTACCATCAGCCCGAACGATCGCGCCGCCTTTATCGGTGAAACGTATGTGGATTACACCATTCTGAAGCCCGGCGAACGCTTTACCAAGAGCTGGAAACTGAAGAACAGCGGGACTTTCACCTGGAACGAATCCTACTTCCTGTACCGTGAAGCCGCGCTTCAGAATGAACCCCTGACCGCGGTGGAACGCCTGCCGCTGGCGAAAACGGTTGCGCCTGGGGAGACGGCTGAATTTGCCGTGGAGATGATAGCCCCTGAAAAGGTGGGGATCTATACCGTGAACTGGTCGCTGCGCAATGCTCAGGGCGAAATTGTGCCGGTGGATGGAAGCCGCTTCATCTGGGTTACCATTCGCGTTTGTAATGGGGCGCAATCCTGTCCTGAAATTCCCTCTGCCGGCAGCGCCGCAAACGGTGTTTCTGCCAGGCTCGTCGCGTTCACACCTCAGCCGCAGCGTGCGGTGGCGGCATTTTGCATGACCCTGCCGGGGCCCAACTATGCGCCTTCACCCGCTTCGGTGACCCTTCTTTTAGATGGCGTTTCGTATCCTTATTCCACGGGTGGCACAACCTCTCCGGGATGTTTCGAGTTTGAATTCCCCGTCACAATCGAAAAGGTGCAAGCGGCGCAATCGGTAGCGATTTCGATTGCGCAGGTGCGCATTTTAGGGGGACCCAATGACCCCGAGGGGGCCTGTCAGGCGGCTCACGCAGCGCTCACGGCGCGCTATCCTGGCCTGGATTTTACCTGTCAGTTCAGCATGGCAGGATATTACACCAA
>DAOTZT010000319.1:0-7334 GCA_034434255.1 Anaerolineales bacterium
TGAACTCAATGCGAGCACGTTTGATACTCTCAATCAGTTAGCGGCGCTGATCCGCTCGCGTCAACAATAAAGAATGCCTTTGCAGAGATCCTATGCCGACTTTTTCTGAGATTCTGAAAACCCATTACGAAAAAACTCCTGATAAGATTTGTGTCACTATTCAGCATCCTGGTCAACCGGACCGGCCAGTGACCTACCGTGCACTCTTACATGGGGCAGCCGGTTATGCTGAGACGTACCGGCGCAATGGTGTCAAACCGGGGGATGTGGTCATCCTGATTCTCCAGCACGGAATAGACATGCTCTACGCCCATTGGGGCGCTATTTTGCATGGCGCGATTCCTTCGATTATGCCTTTTCTGACGGAGAAACTTCTGCCAGAGAAATATCGCGCTGAACTGGCCTCGTTGATTGCCCTGATCGAGCCAACGGCCATTGTCACCTATCCAGAATTTGAGGCCGAGGTGCGCGCCGCGCTGAAACCCGGCGAGGACTCGGTCAAAGCGCTCATCATCAGCACCCAGGCCGAGGGTCCCATGCCGCCCGATTTTGAGCAGTTGGGAGGGCTGAAACGCAAGCCCGAAGATATTGCCATCCTGCAACATTCTTCTGGCACTACTGGCTTGCAGAAGGGGGTGGCACTGTCGCATCAGGCCGTGTTCAATCAGTTGAATCATTACGGAGATGCGATTCACCTTACGGAAGAGGATGTCTTTGTTTCCTGGTTGCCGCTTTATCACGACATGGGCCTGATTGCCTGCTGGCTGATGCCGATTTTGAAAGGCAATCATCTGGTGATCATGTCCCCCTTCGATTGGGTGCGGGCACCGTATCGCTTGATGCAGGCGGTCTCAAAATATAAGGGCACTCTTTCGTGGCTGCCTAATTTTGCATACAGTTTTTGTGCGCAAAAAGTGCGTGATCGTGATCTGGATGGGGTTGACCTTTCTTCCTGGCGTGCGGTCAATAATTCATCTGAGCCAGTGCGTTGGGAAAGCATGATGGCGTTTTATGAACGCTTCAAGTCCTATGGCCTGCGTTTTGAGGCGCTGACAGCCCTCTATGCCATGGCAGAGAACGTCTTTGCTGTCACCCAGGGAGGAATTGACGCCCCCTTGGTCTATGAAGACATCGATCGCGAATCGTTGCAGGTGGACAAAATTGCCCGACTGGCTCAACCGGGGCGGCCATCGGTCCGCATGGTAGGCTGCGGGAAGCCCATTGCTGGGACGCAAGTTCGGGTGGTGGATGACAAAGGCCACGACCTCCCGGATCGTCATGTGGGGGAAGTGGCGCTAAAGAGTGATTGTATGTTGACCGGTTACTATCGCCGCCCGGATGTGACCCAAAAAGCCTTTTTAGGTGACTGGTATCTCACCGGTGATTATGGCTACCTGGTGGACGGGGAAGTTTATATTACCGGACGCAAGAAAGACTTGATTATTGTGGGCGGCAAGAACATTTACCCTCAAGACCTGGAGGCCCTGGCATATGAAGTCCCAGGCGTGCATCCAGGCCGCGCCTCAGCGTTTGGCATTTTCAACGAAGCCCTTGGGACAGAGGACGTGGTCATGGTTGCTGAGGTGGACACCGATGATCCCATCGAAAGGCAAAAAATTGCTGAGGCGATCCGGACCACAGTTACCCGTGGCTCAGCCATCACTTTGCGTTATGTGCATGTGGTGGGCAAACACTGGTTGGCCAAGACCTCCAGTGGTAAGACGGCCCGGCTGGCCAATAAAGAGAAATTCCTGAAAGAAATGCAAGAAAAGGGTATTTCGTTTTGACAGATGTCTCTGCCGGCGGACCCTTGAAATTGCTCACACCACAAGGATATTGCAAGTCGCAAATAACAATTGTGTTGTAAAATAATAACGATGCCTGCTTCTATCAACATTCTCTTTCTTGCTGCCGAAGCCACGCCATTTGTAAAAGTTGGTGGTCTGGCTGATGTTGCTGGCTCTCTACCGCTTGCTTTGCGTAACTTGTCCTATGAAGACGGGAAGGGAGCCAAACTCGATGTGCGACTGGTCCTTCCGCTGCATCGTGTAAACCGGGCCGAATCAGCGACCATGTTACCGGTCGCCACGACGACTGTTTATCGGCGGGGAGGAAGTTTGCAGGCGGAGATTTATGAGACGTCCCTCGATGGGATGCCCGTTTACTTTATCAGCGGCGGGCCTATTCTCAATGCGACTGAAGTGTATTCTTCCAATCCGGCCTACGATCGAGAAAAATACGCCTTTTTTTCTCTTGCGGCTCTCGAAATGTTGCGCAAACTGGATTGGCAGGTTGATATTCTTCATGCCAACGACTGGCATACGGCCCTTGCGCTTTACGCTTTGCGTTCTCGTCGCTCTGACCCGGTATTGGCGCGGATTCGTTCTGTGCTGACCTTGCACAATCTCCCGTACATGGGGGGCGATGGCACAGACGTGCTGAATGCTTATGGCTTGATGCCTCTCAATGACAGTGCATTGCCCACCTGGGCCCAAACCCAACCCTTGCCATTGGGGTTGTGGGCAGCCGACGCCATTGTCCCCGTCTCCCCGACCTATGCGCGGGAAATTTTGACACCACAATTCGGTTGCGGGCTCGAGACCTATCTGCGCAATCGTGCCGAGTCTGTCACCGGCATTCTCAATGGCCTCAACCTGACCGCATTTGATCCCACCACCGATAAAGCCCTGGCAGCCCAATTCGACGCGGATACCCTTGAGCGGCGTGCAGCAAATAAAGAAGCCTTGCAAAGCAGGGTTGGTTTGCCGGTCAACGCGAGCGTTCCGCTCCTTGCCATGGTTGGCCGTATTGATCAGCAAAAAGGCGTAGATATTGCCATGCGCGCTTTGTCGCGCTTTCAGGATCATTCCTGGCAATTTATCTTGCTTGGGACAGGGGATCCGATCCTGGAGAAAGAAGCCAGCAATTTACAGGCGGCTTTCCCTGATCGCGTCCAGGTTGCTTTGCGCTATGATGATTCAATGGCGCGGCTGATCTATGGCGGCGCCGATATGTTCTTGATGCCTTCTCGCTATGAACCCTGCGGCCTGGCGCAGATGATCGCCATGCGTTACGGCTGCGTGCCGGTTGTCCATGCCACTGGAGGCCTGAAAGATACAGTTCAGGAAGGCAAGAGCGGTTTTCTGTTTCATCAACCGACTCCTGAATCGCTCCTGGAGGCTCTCGACCGGGCCTTGAACGTCTTTAGGAATCGATCAAAATGGCAGCGTTTCCAGCGCAATGGCATGGCAGAGAATTTTGGCTGGGAACGTTCAGCGCGTCAGTATGCCTTGCTTTATCGTTCTTTGATTGGAAGCGCCTGAATCCTCTTCTCACTTCTTACAACTTTTTCAGGAGAAGTTCTGCAATTTGTGCGAGACAATTTCTTCCTGAAGCCTCTCTGGTCTTAAGGACGGTGACTATGAACCATTTACCAATTGATAAAAGCAAGAATCCCGAATCGATTCGCCTGTTTAAGTCGGATTTTTTGGAATTTTTTACCCATATTCATCCCGTCACCATCGTCATCGTATGGGGACCGATGACAGTTCTGCTCCTCTACCTGGCTGCCAGAACGGCACCGCTGATCGTCATCATAGCAGCGTTCGCACTGGGTCTTTTCCTCTGGACCCTGGCAGAATACTTGCTTCATCGCTTTTTATTCCACTACGAAGCAAAATCTGAGAAAGCGAAACGCATTTTCTTCCTCTTCCACGGTGTGCACCATGCCCAGCCACAGGACAAAACGCGGTTAGTTATGCCGTTGCCAGTCAGCATTCCTCTGGCCTTGCTTTTTTATGGATTGTTTTACCTTCTCTTTGCGGTATTGCTCAGAGCCTCTGCCTGGGTAAACCCCCTGACAGCCGGTTTTATGGTGGGCTACTTGATCTACGATCTTACCCACTATGCCACGCATCATTTTCCCATGCGGAGCGGATATGCAAAATATATCAAGCGTTACCACATGGCTCACCACTATAAAGACCCCAACACGCGTTTTGGCGTAAGTTCACCTTTGTGGGATTGGGTGTTTGGTACAGCAAAGTAACCGCGCAATGCTCAAGAGGACACTGGCATGCCGGTTGATATTTCTCTGCTTCTCAAAATTGCCGAAAGCCTGCGCGAATTTGTCGAAACGCTAGATCAGTCGAAATTATCAAAAAGAGAACGATTGAAAACCGCCCTCCTGTCTGTCATGATAGCCGCAAACGAAACGCGCGCTTATCTGGCGGGCATGAAAGACAAGCGTCAAAGCAAACCAGAGATTGAAATGCGGCTCTCTTCGCTTTGGACAAAAGCCTCGGTTGAACTGATGGAATTTGACCCGGATTTGGCTGGAATCTGCCGTCGCGCGGGCGAATCCTGGTCTGAACCTCGAGAGTGGCGCTATGCTGACATCAACAACGTGAAACGTCTCTTGCGTGTCGTTTCTCAGCGTGTGGAACGCCTGATGCAGCAGTAAACACCGGATACCAACGTACATGCTCTGTGCGAATCTTGTCACAATCCGCGCAACATAGTAAACTTCATGCCATGATGTTCAAGATGATTATGATGATGTCTGCTTTTCCGCTGCAGTTCAGCGCCAGATGAACTGCGGGATGGTTTATGCCGACTGACAATACTGCTGGCGAAAGCCGGCAGTGTTTTTTATAAAGATCACTGTATCACACCTTGATTTTTTGACTGCTTATTGCTCGATTGCAATCATCCCATGACGAGCCGCCCCAGGCGGCGAAGCAGTCTCCATACCCTATCACCACCCCGGAGTAGCCTATGCCCGAAAATATCCTGATTGCCATTGCCTGGCCTTATGCCAATGCCGAAATTCACGTTGGCAATATCACCGGATCCCACCTCCCTGGTGACATCGTTGCTCGCTACCATCGTTTGAAAGGCAACCGTGTCCTGATGGTCTCAGGGACCGATTCGCATGGCACTCCTGTGACCCTCAAGGCAGATGCCCTCGGTAAACCGGTCGAGGTCGTGTACAAAGAGTATCACGACGGCTTTCTCGATTTGTTTCAAAAAATGGGCATTCAATACGACCTGTTTACGACCACCCATACGGAAAACCACTTCAAAGTCGCCCAATCTATTTTCCTGGCTTTACAGAAAAACGGCTTTTTTTACACCCAAAAGTCTCTGCAATGGTATTCGCCAGCATCGAAACGGTTCTTGCCTGACCGCTACGTGGAGGGAACCTGCTACATTTGCGGCGCAGAAGGTGCCCGTTCGGACCAGTGTGACGCCTGTGGCAACGTCCTGGAACCAGAGAAATTGCTCAACCCCCGTGCCAAGACTGGCGACGGTGCCCTCGAACTGCGCGAAACAGAACACTTCTATCTCGACCTCTCGAAACTGGAACCAGAAGTCAAGCAATTCTTGCGGGAACGCGCCAACTACATGCGCGAAACCGTGTTAGGCGAATCGCTGCGTAAAATTGAGGCAGAAGGGCTGAAGCCGCGCCCCATCACCCGCGACCTGGACTGGGGGATCCCCGTCCCTGTGCCAGGGTGGGATGGAAAATGCCTCTACGTCTGGTTCGAGGCGGTGATCGGCTACCTTTCGGCGGCAATCGAATGGGCAAAACTCAATGGCACTCCCGAAGCCTGGAAAGACTGGTGGGTCAATCCGGCAGCGCGTTCTTTCTACTTCATCGGCAAAGATAACATCTTTTTCCACACTTCCCTTTGGCCGGCAGAACTGATGGGAGTAGGGGACCAGTTTGGCGTCATTTTTGAAGGCAAATCCTATCGCTTAAACCTCCCCTACGATGTCCCTGCCAACCAGTTCATGAATCTGGAAGGACAAAAAATTTCTGGCTCGCGCAACTGGGCAGTTTGGGGCCGCGATGCATTGAGCCGTTATGATCCCGACGCCCTGCGGTACTATCTCACCGTGGCCATGCCCGAGCTCCACGATTCGGACTGGGACTGGGCCGAATTCGTTTCCAAAAACAACGGCGAACTGGTTGCGACCTGGGGAAATTTGGCCAATCGCGTCCTGTCCTTTGCGTATAAACATTGGGACGGATGCGTCCCGGACGTGGACCCGGCTGCGCTGCGCCCCGCGGACCTGGACCTGTTGGCCGTTATCGAGGCCGGCTTCCGTTCTGTAGGCACGCTCATTGAAACTGTCAAACTGCGTGCTGCCTTGCAAGAGGCTTTCCGGCTTGCGACCGCCGTGAATCAATACCTTGATCAACAAGCCCCCTGGCAGGCGGTCAAGACCGACAAGCCCTCGGCCGCACTGACGATTTACACGGCTTTGAAAGCCATTGATTCGCTGAAAGTCATTTTTGCGCCTTTCCTCCCCTTTACCAGCGAAAAACTCAACAGTTTCTTCGGCTACCAGACCCCTCTCTTTGGGGAGCCTTATCTTGAAACGATAGCCGATGCTCTCGGCGAGCATACGGTATTGCGCTACCGCCCAGCCTCCACTGACGGGTCCTGCTTCTGGAAGCCCAGCGAACTCAAACCCGGCGCAAAGTTGAACCCGCCTTCCCCCTTGTTCAAGAAACTGGATGAAAAAGTTGTGGAAGAAGAACGGGCAAAGTTAGGAAAATAACAAATTGCGGGGCTGTCCAAAAAATGGAGAGCCCCGCTTTCATACACCGATTACTCGATCCAGATGCTTCTGTCTTCGTAGCCGGGGCGGGAGGGGAGGGACAATTCAACAGCCGGGTATCCCAGGTAAATCAGCGCAATCAAGTGCTGGTCTGGTGTCAGGCCGAGGAACTCCTTTAGACGAGGGTTTCGGGCATCCTCACCGGTCCGCCACTTGGTAGCAAGCCCGAGCGCCTGAGCAGCGATCAGCAAATTTTCTACTGCGGCAGCCGCGGCACAGATGTTTTCGACTTCATCCACCTTTGGCTCTACTGCTTTGTCCACTCCCACGGCAATAATGACCGGCGCGCGGAGTGGTTTGGCGCGTTCCTTTTCCAGGGCCGAGGCGGGGGCGTTGGGGAATTTTTCGGCAAAGGAATTGGCCAGGACCTCGCCCATTTTTTCGCGTCCTGCACCGGTGACCACAATAAAACGCCAGGGACGGACTTTGTAGTGGTTGGGTGCCTGTACGGCTGCCAGCAAGAGTTTTTCGATCAATTCGCGGGGCACAGGATCGTCTTTGATATCGCCGACGGATTGACGAGAGAAGATTGCTTCGAATGCGTCCATATTTTTCCTCCAAATTTTGATAAACATGACTCTCCTGCAAAAAGGTCTTGAACCACAAAGGACACGAAGTACACAAAGGATTTCTGAAAGGCTCAATTGAGAATCTTGAATTCCGGCGCACAATTGTTTGAAAAAAACTTCGTGCTCCTTTGTGCC
>DAOTZT010000320.1:0-1831 GCA_034434255.1 Anaerolineales bacterium
AGCAGGAAAACAGTCAGGGATGAAGGACGCATAAGATCAAATTCCTTCCGGGTTGCTCAATTATAAAACGTCCCAAAGTTTCGTAAACCTTCGGGGCGTTTTGCACCAGGAACAAGCCGGCAAGATTTACACTCGCGTTCAGTTTATCCCAAATTTACCCCTTTTCACGCCTGCTCTCAAGAGGAAGACTACCCAATTTGGGGTCACACTGCAATCGCCCCGAAAGCTCTTGCCCCTTTAGGATGCGCTGTGCTGAACCTATACAGGCGGCGCGTGGTCAAACTTCGGAAGTCTTTACGATCCCCTCTTCTCGATATATTTCACCCCTTCGATACCCTTGAAATGCTCATCCTGAGTCCAAAGCGTAGCGTTGTGGACACGGGCAGTGGCAAGGATGATGCTGTCTGCCATGGCGAGTTTCATTTCGCGGGAAATGTGTGCGGCTTCGAGCGCGATCTGGCGATTCAATTCCACTTCGCGCCCGTGTGACATCAATCCCACCGAAAGCAGGGCGGAATCTTCATCCCGTTCCACCAGCAGGCGTTTGAAAACTTCGTAAATGCAAATCGTTGGGACGAGCAGGTTCTCCACGTCACGAATGGGTGGGGAGAAAAAGTCGGCATTTTCTCCGCCAGTGAAATACTCAATCCAGCCCGAAGAGTCAACGACGTTCATTAGCGCTCCTCATCCACTTCTTCGCGAAGATTGTCTGTATTGATCCCTTTGAAAATTCCCCGCGCCTCCTGGATGGGGGGGATGATGACCAGCCGCATCGAGTTGCGATAGGGGATGAACAGCACTTTCTGTCCAGGCTTGAGATTGAACTGTTCCCGAACCTGGCGCGGAATGACGATCTGGTATTTGCTGGAAATGGTGGTCAGGGCTTCCATTTTTACATCTCCTTTATCGAGCGGAAAGCGTAAGACATATTATACCTCGGCCTGCCCGAAGGTTCAAAATCTTTGGGACGCTCTATGAATTCTCCCCCCTCATCCCTGTTCAGCCTGCCGAGTGCATTCCAATCGTGTACATCCTGCGTGGGTTTGCGCTGTTCGGCATCCTGTTCGTCAATATGACGATTTTCAGCCACCCCATGCAAGCCATCGTCCTGCCTGCCGAACGGCTGGGGCGCTCGCTGACCTGCCTGAAGCTGCAGCCGATGAAAGGTGAAGGATCATTACATGACCGCCCTTATTTTTTCCTCCCGGCTCTCTAGACAGCGCTCTCGCACAGCCAGAGCGGGTATCCTTGCTGCAGGCGTGCCGGCGCTGGTCTTGCGGCTGGCGGCTTCCCTGCTCGGCATTCCGCCTGCGGAGAAGTCACCTGCCTAGCATTCCCTGCTGCTGGCGGTCTTGTGGATGCCGCTGGGCGCGCTCGGCGAGGAACTGGGTTGGCGCGGCTACCTGAACAAGCGGCTGAATGCCCGCCTAGGCGGACTCGCCTCGTCCCTGCTGGTGGGCTTGCTGTGGATGCCGATTCACCTCCCGTTTTTGCAGCGTGGTCTGCTCATGGCGGCTTTGCTGACCGTGCTGCTGATGGCGTACTCGGTCGTCCTATACGCCCTTACGAAAGAGACCGGCTTCAGTGTTTTGCTGGCAGGCGTTTTTCACCTGGGAATCAATCTCACCAACCTGCTCTTCCTGGACTTGCTCTATCAGCCTGCGTTCATGGCACTCAGCGCTGGGCTGTGGGTGCTGGCGGCGGTCGTCAGCGTGGCGTTGAAGCGCAAGTTGTTCCTGCCTCAGCCCTGACCCGGCCTGGCGTGCTGGTTTGCCTCTCCGAAGGACAGGTCTTTACACATCGTTAACCCATCCCGGCTTGTGAAAATTGC
>DAOTZT010000321.1:0-4142 GCA_034434255.1 Anaerolineales bacterium
GACGATGCGCATGGGGCTCCTTAGGGTAAAAAGTTGGGAAGTTGGAAAGTTAGAAGGTTGGGAAGTTGGAAGGTTGGAAGGTGAAAAGTGCTGGTTTCGCTGTCAGGTGTTGAGGAACCGCCGCAAAGAGATGCAGCCACGAATTTGGGGGAGAAGAAACGCGCATGAAAGGGCTTTTTTTCGTGGAATTCGTGCCATTCGTGGCAAAAGAAACGCGAATAAAAAGGCTTTTTCAGGGTCAGGGGGTCTCCAATAGTTTTTTGCGCGCCAGGGCAAGGGCCTCGTCGCGGGTGGAGAGTTCGCCCATGGCCTGGGCTTCGCGAATGCTTTCGAGCAGTTGACCGATTTTTGGCCCCGGCGGGAGGCCGAGGGCTTGCATCAGGTCGTCACCGTTGAGGAGCGGCGGGGGGTTGACAGACTCGGCAGGTTTTTCGTACCAGTTTTCCAGGAAGAGCCGCACCACATCCAGCGCGGCAGACCAGGTCTCCTGAGAGAGGGTCTGAGCATAGGTGGCGCGCAGGTCGGCGAGGGCAAGCAGGCACAGGCCCACCCCCGCCGGGCCGGCCTCGCGAAAGAAACGATAGATGGCGCGGCGCGTCGGCATCTTCCCATCGTTGAGCAGGCGGTTGGTGTGAAAGAGAATGCGCATGTGCATGCGGACGACCGTCTCCAGCCAGGCAATCTCGGCATTGCTCATATTGAGACGGCGCGCCCGCCCGGCCAGGATCTCTGCGCCCTGCTGATCGTGCCCCCAAAAGCGCAACTGACCTTCTTCGTCTGTTGTGCGCGTCTGGGGCTTGGCTACGTCGTGATAGAGCGCCGCCAGAAAGAGCAGCCCGCGCGGGGTGCGGCCAGAGGGGAGAGGCGCATCGAGAAAATCGCCAATTTGCTGGCGGTAGCGGCCAAGGCGCAGGGCCAGTAAACCGTTGAGCAGGTCGGCGGCTTTGTCGGGGTTGTATTCGGGGGCAAGGACAAGGATGATATTTTTCAACGCAGCCAGTACGGCAAGGGCGTGTTCCCAAACGTCGTACACGTGCGGCGCGGGCTGGGAGACGCCTTTGAGGGAGGCCAGTTCGGGCAGGAGAACGGTCAGGACGCCGAGCAGATCGAGGGCACGCAGACAGGTTGCCGGGTCGGGACCGGTGAGGATGCGGAACAACTCGTCGCGGACGCGTTCCTCCGAGACATCCGCCAGCCGGGGGACGGCTTCTTTCATCGCCTGACGCGTTTCGGGCAGGATGCGAAAGCCGAAGTCCGCCGCCAGGCGCACGCCGCGTAAAATGCGAACAGGGTCATCGTGAAAGGTGGTGGGCGAGCAGGCGCGCAGGAGTTTGTCTTTCAGGTCGCGCATGCCGCCGAGCGGGTCGAAGACCTGAAGGGTGCGCGGCTCAATAGCGATGGCATTGAGGGTGAAATCGCGTCCAATCAGGTCATCTTCGAGGGTTTCGCCGCGAAAGGCGGCAAAATCAATCACGAGAGGGCTTCCCTCGCGACGGGAGAGGAGAACCCGGCCGGTATCGCGTTCGGGGTCGAGGGGGTAGGAAGCGGCCCCCAGGGCATTGGCGACCTTCCGGGCAACGTTCACCCCGCCGCGCGCCAGGGCAAAATCGAGGTCGTGGACCGGGCGCCCCAGCAGGAGGTCGCGCACCGCTCCGCCGACCAGGTACACGGTCTGGTCTGCGGGCAGGGCCGCCAGGACTTTTTCCAGCATGGGGGGAAAGGTCGGCAGGTCAGACATGGGGACAAAAACGATCTCTGGTTTTTCCTTGAAACGGGAGAGAGCGGCGCGGCGCGCCTGGTCGGGGGTGCCGCCCTGGGCCACGATGCGGCCGCGCAGACGGGCTACCCAGCGGCCGGAATAGGCCTCGTTGTCCACGCTTCCCCCTTTCCGTCCATCAGGCCGGTTTGCGGTATTTGTCGAGATTGACGGAGGCGATGAAGGGCAGGTAGCGGCAGTGTTCGTCAATGTCGATGCCGTAACCGAAGACGTACTTGTCGGGGACATCGAAACCGATGTAGTCCACCTGGACGGGGACTTCGCGGCGCATCTTTTTGTCGAGCAGGACGCAGACACGCAAACTGGCCGGTTCGCGGGTGCGGAGCATGTTGAGGACATGCGCCAGGGTGCGGCCGCTGTCCACGATGTCTTCGACGAGCAGGACATGGCGGCCCTCGATGTTGGTGCGCAGGTCGAGGTGAACGCGCACGTTGCCACTGGAGGCATAGTGACCGACGCCGTAAGAGGAGAGCGACATGCAGTCCAGTTCCGGGTCAATCGTCATGTGGCGCAGGAGGTCAGCAGTAAAGGTGATGGCGCCACGCAGCAGGCAGACGACGAGCAAATCCTTGCCTGCATAATCGCGGCTGATTTGGGCACCCAGTTCAGCCACGCGGGCTTCAATTTGCTCTTTGGTGACAAGAATCTCATCGAGAAATTCGCGATAGTCTTGCATGGCAGATTCCTTTTCCTCACAAGGTTTGCAGGTGGTTTTTCTCTTCCGATGGATGATGCTGTTTTGCTACGAATGACACGGATTCACGAAAAATGCCTGGAAAGAATGAAGATTGCTTCGCTTCGCTCGCAATGACCCGGGGCGGGTCGATTTTCTATCTCTTGTTGTTCCCAATGACCAGGCGGGCTAGATTTTCTATACCCATTGCTTCCAGAGCATGTGATTGCGTATACTTTGTGGTGCGTCACCTTTTCGTGCCAGAATCGTTTCTGACTACCCGGCCTGATACCTGTCCAGGTCCACCACACCGACAAAGGGCAGGTTGCGGTAGTACTCATCCAGGTCAAGGCCATAGCCGAAGACGAATTTATTGGGAATGGTAAAGCCGCAGTAGTGGATGGGGACGGGGGTTTCGCGCCGTTCGGGCTTGTCCAAGAGGGTGCATACTTTCAGGCTGCGCGGCTGGCGGGTTTTGAGAAATTCGAGGACATAGGCAATGGTGTTGCCGCTGTCCACGATGTCTTCTACCAGCAAGACGTCCTTGTCATGAATATCCGTCTTGAGATCAAGAGAAAGGCGGACACTTCCCGCAGAGCGCCGTGCACCGGCCCCATAGGAGGAGACAGCCAGGAAGTCAATTTGATGGGGAACGGTGATGTGGCGCATCAGATCTACCATAAAGACCAATCCGCCGCGCAGGATGCAGATGAGCACCAGGTCAGAGTCCCGGTAATCACGGCTGACTTCGGCGCCGAGTTCGGCAATGCGTTTTTGCAAAGTCGGCTCATCAATGAGGATTTCGGAGAGGAATTCCTGGTAAGGTCGCATAGGGGTGAAGGTTGGAAGTTGGAGGTTAGAAGGTTAGAAGGTTGGAAGGTTGGAGGTTGAAATTAGTGCGGGACTTCGTGGTGGGTGCGGCAACGGGCTTCGTACAGTTCAGCCGCGCCAACAATCACGACGGGGTCGTCATAACGCGCCGGTTTGCCGTTGACCAGCCGCTGGGTGCGCGAAGCCGGTCCGCCACAGACCATGCAGATGGCCTGGAGTTTATCCACCTGCTCGGCTTTGGCCATGAGAACAGGCATGGGGCCAAACGGTTCGCCGCGGAAATCCATGTCCAGGCCAGCAACGATGACCCGCAAATGTCTGGCAGCGAGTTCGTCCACAACTTGAATGATACCACTGTCGAAAAATTGTGCCTCGTCAATAGCGACGACCGTCGCTTCCGGGTCGAGGCGTTTGAGAATGTCTGCCGATTTTTCGACCGGGATGGCATCGAAATCGTTTCCCGCGTGGGAAGTGACTTTTTCAACCGCGTAGCGCACGTCAATGGCAGGTTTGAAGACCTGCACTTTCTGACGGGCAATGACGGCACGGCGCAAGCGACGGATGAGTTCGTCTGTCTTGCCGCTGAACATAGACCCGCAAATAACTTCAATACTCCCATGATGAGTCATAAACACCTCGTTGAGCAAGATTGATTCCGATTTTACAAATGAGTCTACTGCAAAGAGGTCTTGAACCACAAAGGACACAAAGTACACAAGAGATTTCTGCAATGACTCTCCTGCAAAAAGGTCTTGAACCACAAAGGACACGAAGTACACAAAGGATTTCTGAAAGGCTCAATTGAGAATCTTGAATTCCGGCGCACAATTGTTTGAAAAAAACTTCGTGCTCCTTTGTGCC
>DAOTZT010000322.1:0-2707 GCA_034434255.1 Anaerolineales bacterium
ATTCCCCAGAAGCCAAGGGCAGCAATTTTCTCGAAGCGCGGGACAAAACGACGCACCAGCCAGGCGGTCAGCAACCCGAGGTAACCGATCAATCCGAAGACACCGACAGGCAGCACGTCGAACAATTTTGCGTAGCGGCTTTGTTGGACGGTGTTGCAGTCGCCGACAGGCCCGCAGAAGGCTTCGACGGATTGGGTTTCGACGTAGGAGAGGTACGCCGCAACGCCCATGCCAACCACAATGACCGCGGGGATGAGCCAATCACCCCACGCGGGCAGGGAAAAGGTCTTGCCCATTGCAAAGGCAATGAGGCTGTAAAGCAGAGCGAGGGCCATGCCGACCATGATGACGATGGCGAGCGTGAAGCCGTTGGGTTGAATGGGATCGGGAGTCGTGTCAGCGGGGAGAGGAGTCTCGATAACGGCAGGCAGGTTAGGGGTTGGGGAAGAAGCGGAGGCAGCGCTGCGCGGCGGCAGGGAAGGAAAATCGGCCAAGTTGGAGATAACGGGCCGCTCCACACCACCTTGAGCGAGATAACGCTCGATGAGGCCAGGCAATTCATCGGGAATCTGACGCGAGCCAATCAGCACGTGGTCGCCAATGATCATGAACGGTACACCCGTATTCTCGCGAGGAATTCCATAGGCAGCCGCAACCTCGTAAAGGCGGTTTACATCGTCCATACTGACGACTTCGACCATCAAAATTTCCAACTGGGCGCCGTATTGCGCCTGCAAAGGCGGCAGGACGTTTTCCAGCACTTCATGACAGTGCGGGCAGCCGTCCATCCAAAACAGGATGGCATGGACGACAGGCGGCTCGGCGGTTTGGGCGCGAGCAGGGAAAACGCCGAGGAAAACGGCAAGCAGGCTGAGGGCGAGGAGCGAGGCGAGGCGGTAGCGCATTATGCTTCTTGCATAGCGGCATCTGCCAGCCAGGTGGTCACTTCGGCAGGCGTGGGAATGCGTCCGGCGCAGACCAGTTTTTCATTGACCACCAGGCCCGGCGTCGAGAGAACATTGTAGGCCATGATGTCTTTGTAGTCAGTCACCTTGACAATCTCTGCCTGAAAGCCCATCTCAGCAACAACTTTTTGGGCAATTTGTTCCACGCGCTTGCAATTGGCGCAACCAGAACCAAGGATTTTGATGGTAAGCATGTTTGAAATTCTCCTTTTTATCTCCCCTCTCCCAATGGGAGAGGGGTTGGGGGTGAGGGATTAATCCGCCGCGGCTTTTTCTGCGGCGATGATTTTTTGTTGACTGCGTCCCACCAGCCAGAGCGCAACGCCCAGCGCGGCGAGAAAGGCGGCAAGGTACAGCGCCAGCAGACCGAGCGATGTGCCGTCCACCCACGCGCCGTAGATGAGTCCCGCCAGCGTGCTGAAGAGCGCCACCCACGCTACGTAAGTCCAAGCCTTGAGCCGCCCGATGATGACCGAAATCATCAGGATGCTTTGCAGGCTGAGCTCGGGGTCTGCCATGAGATACGCCAGCAGCGGACCGCGATGCATTCCGAGGCTGAGGAACATGTTGGCGATGGGAACTTCGACCAGGGTGGGAAAGTACATGAAGACGCCAAAGAGTACGCCTGCCAGGTTGCCCAGAACGGTATTGCTGCCTGCCAACGTCTCGATCCATTCGGGTTGGATGATGACGCGGATGACACCCACCGCGAACACACCCGCGACCAGCAGGGGGAAAATTTGCTTGACGAAACGCCAGGATTCCCACAGCCAATCGCGCAGTTCGTCTTCGCTCAGGCCTTTGAACATCAGCCAGACCAGCGCGCCGATGGCGATGAGGACGCCAAAGAAACGCCCCGTGAATTGCACATCCAGCCCGCCCGCGTGCGGCGACATGCCGACTGCGGCGGTGAGCAGGGTCAACCCGACCAATCCCATGGCCACCCACGTCCAGGCAGTGAAGCCCTCGTGAATGTTGTCGAGGCCTTTCCACGAAGCCAACCCGATGAGGAGGAGCAAGCCGATGAGGATGGCGCCCTGCGCGGTGACGCCCTCCTGTCCCTTGCTGGCGTCGTAGGGGACGAGGCGGTAGAGGAAGTCCTGAAAGCGATCCATGCCCGCGATGGGCAGCGTGACCTGCCCGTAGGAATGGGTCAGCAAGCCGATTTTGAATGTCCCAGCCAACAGCAGGGCGACCAGAATCAGCAGGAAGACCAACGCGGCGCGGCGCATCTTGCCCTGACCCGCGAACATGGCGTCGGCTTCTTTGTCGTGGGCGATGTCTTCACGCGAAAAGATGAGGGCCATAATCATGCCAACGCCGATGCCGAACACCAGCGAGAGAAACAAACGGGCAAACGCCAGGTCCACACCGATGACTCCGCCCGTATAAACCAACGCCAGGATGTTGGCAGCAGGAGCAAAGAACAGGAAGGTGATGGCGGGACCAATCCCTGCGCCCTTCTTATAAATCCCAGCAAAGAGCGGCACGATGGTGCAGGAACACACTGCCAGCACCGAGCCGGCCAGCGCGGCGGCGGGATAGGCAATCCATTTGGGCGCATTGCGCCCCAAAAAGCGCGTCACCGATTCCTTTGGGATGAGCGCAGTCATCGCGCCCGCGATGTAGAAGGCGGGCAAGAGGCACAACAAGACGTGCGCAGCAAGATAGGCAGCCAGGTTGCCAAGTCCGCCATGCAGCAGGGACAAAAGAAACGCTGAAACGTTCACAACGAACCTCCT
>DAOTZT010000323.1:0-5294 GCA_034434255.1 Anaerolineales bacterium
ATTCCCCAGAAGCCAAGGGCAGCAATTTTCTCGAAGCGCGGGACAAAACGACGCACCAGCCAGGCGGTCAGCAACCCGAGGTAACCGATCAATCCGAAGACACCGACAGGCAGCACGTCGAACAATTTTGCATAGCGGCTCTGTTGGACAGTGTTGCAGTCCCCCACTGGGCCGCAGATGGCTTCAACGGCTTGCGTCTCGACGTAAGAGAGATAGCCTGCCACGCCGATTCCAATCACGATGAGGACGGGAATCAGCCAATCGCTCCAGGCGGGCAGGGGGAAAGTCTTGCAGAGGACAAGCGCCGCCAGGCTGTACACCAGCGCTGCGGCCATGACCGTCAGGACAAGGATAGCAAGGACAAAGCCTGCTGGACGGGCGCCTGCTCGACATCGGCGGCGGCACGGGGCGGGTTGCTTCTGCGCTTTTGAAGGATGTGGACGAAGTCATCGTCGCCGACGTTTCGATGGGCATGCTGCGACAAACGCCTCGCCCCGCGCTCCAACCTGTTTGCTCCCTCTCCGAAAGCCTTCCCTTTCCCGACAACTTCTTCGAGCGCGTCATTATGGTGGACGCCCTGCACCACGTCATTGACCAGCCCGCCACAGCGCGCGAGATGTTCCGCGTGCTCAAACCCGGCGGGCGGATTGTCATTGAAGAACCCGACATCAATACCTTTGCCGTCAAATTGATTGCCCTGGCAGAGAAACTGCTCCTCATGCGGAGCCACTTCCTCTCCCCTCTTCAAATTGCATCCCTCTTTCCACATGGCAGCGCAAGCATTACATCAGAAGACGCCAGCGCCTGGGTGGTGATCTCCAAGCCGCAGTAAAACGAACCGCCCGGTCTTCTCTGACCGGGCGGTTCGTTTATTCGACCCTGCCGTCCCACACATTCCACGTACGCCCGTCGCGGGCGAGCAGTTCGTCCGCTTCGGCGGGACCCCACGTGCCGGGCTGGTAAATAGCAAGCGGCTGGCTGTTCGATTCCCACGCTTCCAGAATCGGGTCTATCAACCCCCAGGCGGTTTCCACCTCGTCGGCGCGGGTAAACAGGGAAGCGTCCCCTGTCAGCGTATCGAGCAGGAGGCGTTCGTAGGCGTCGGGAATCGCTGTCTTGCCGAACGAGTCGGCGTAGTGAAATTCCATATCCACCGAGCGTAAATCTGCCACTGTATCGGGAACCTTTGCCTCGAACCGCCAGTGAATCCCTTCATCGGGTTGAAGATACAGCATGAGCATGTTAGGCGTCATCCGCCCGTCCCTGGTGGGGAAGAGCAAATGCGGCGGCTCTTTGAAGACAATGGTAATCTGCGAGAGTTTTTCCTTGAGGTTCTTCCCCGAACGCAAATAGAACGGCACCCCCTGCCAGCGCCAGTTGTCAATCTGCAATTTGACTGCCGCATACGTGGGCGTTGTGGATTCGGGATCCACGCCGCTTTCCTGACGATAGCCTGCATACTGCGCCCGCACCGTTTTCTGCGCCACTTCCTCTTTCCGCATCGGGCGGATGGAACTCAGCACCTTGACCTTTTCGTTGCGCAGGGCGTTTGCATCGAACGAAGCAGGCGGCTCCATCGCCATCAGCGTCATCAGTTGCAGGAGGTGATTTTGGAACATGTCGCGCAGCACGCCCACGCTGTCGTAGAAACGTCCGCGATGCTCCACGCCGACTTTCTCCGCCACGGTAATTTCCACGTGGTCAATGTAGTTGCGGTTCCACAGCGGCTCGAAGATGGTGTTTGCAAAGCGCGTCACCAAAATGTTCTGAACGGTTTCCTTGCCGAGGTAATGGTCAATACGGTAGATCTGCTTTTCGTGCAGCGTCTTGTGGATTTGTTGATTCAAACTGCGGGCAGACTCAAGGTCCGTGCCGAACGGCTTTTCGATGACCACGCGCCGCCAGCCGTTGTATTCGGTCAACTGGTCGGTGAGACCGAGCAGGTCAATGATGTTGGGGAAGACGCCGGGCGGCGTCGCCATATAGTAGATGCGATTGCCCGAACTGATCTCCCATTCTTTCAGAAAACCGCCCAGCCGTTTGAAATCTGCCAGGTCGGTGTAGCGCCCCTGCTGGTAGGCGAGATGAGCGGCAAACGCCTGCCACTCCTCATCCTTGTATTCGAACGGCGCAAACTGCTTCATGCCCTCTTCGAGATGCGCGCGGAATTGCTCATCGGTAAAGGCAGTGTTTCCGTAGCCCACGATGCGGAACTGCTTCGGCAGGCGTCCCTTGCGGTAAAGGTTGAACAGCGACGGCACAAGTTTGCGCTGTGTCAGGTCGCCCGACGCGCCGAAAATGACAATGGTGGTTGGTAAATCGTTGTTCATATCATGTCCTGTATCATTGCGCGCGGCGGGACAATCTCCTCCTGCTGTGGAGGGTTGCTTTGCCCACTCTGTTCTCTCGCAATGCCATCATTCCGCTTTCTTGACGGCATGCCCGCCGAATTGATTCCGCAGGGCGGCAAGCATGCGCGCGGCGTAGTTTTCCTCGTCACGGCTGACGAAGCGCATTTGCAGCGCCAGCGTGATGACCGGCGCAGGCACATCCAAATCAATCGACTCGAACACCGTCCAGCGCCCCTCGCCCGAATCCGCCACCCACGGCTTGATGTCCTTGAGTTGCGTATCTTCGTCCAGGGCGTTTGCGGCAAGGTCCAACAGCCACGAGCGCACCACGCTCCCATGCTGCCAGACGTGCGAAATCTTTGCCAGGTCCAGGTTGAACTCCTCCTTCGCCTTCATGATGCTGAACCCCTCGGCGAACGCCTGCATCATGCCGTACTCGATGCCGTTATGCACCATCTTGACGAAATGACCCGCCCCGTGCGGACCCATCCAGCCCCAGCCTTTATCGGGCGCGGGAGCCAGCGTCTCGAAAATGGGACGCATCTTTTCCACGACCTCGGGCTTGCCCCCGATCATCAGGCTGTAACCTTCGCTGAGACCCCAGATGCCGCCGCTGGTGCCGCAATCCAGAAATTCGATGCCTTTCGGTTCGAGCTCCGCGGCGTGACGGGCGGAATCTTTGTAGTTGGAATTCCCGCCGTCAATGATGATGTCGCCTTTGCCCAGCAGGCGGGATAGCTGGTCAATGGTATCGTCAGTGGCTTTGCCTGCGGGAACCATCACCCAAACGATGCGCGGCGCGCTCAATTTGCTCACCGCCTCCTCCAGCGAATACGCGCCCTCGATGCCATGCGTAACTGCTTCGTCCACCGTGGCGGCAGTGCGCGCATACCCGACTACGCGGTGACCGCCGCGCACGAGGCGGGTCGCCATGTTCATACCCATCTTGCCCAAACCAACGATTGCGAGTTCCATAAATACCTCCAAGAATATCCCGTCATTGCGAGCCCGAGCGAAGCGAGTGGCGAAGCAACCTCCAATTTCATCAAGGAGATTGCTTTGTCGGGCTGCGCCCTCCTCGCAATGACGGATTATGTTATTTATCCTTCACAAAAATTTCTTGTCAATTCTCTCGGCAGCCTGCCTGCCGCCTCCTCGTCCACCAGCCAGAGCAGGCCGCCGTCCTTTGGGCTGATCCGCTGGGCGGGCAATGCCTCAGGATTATATCTGTCACTGAGCACTTTTGCCAAAGTGACGGCTTTCTTTTCGCCCGTCACCATGAACGCCACCGTCCGCGCCTGATTGAAGACCAGCGGAGTCAACGTCACGCGGTTGGCGGGACGATTCTGGTAATGCGCAGTGACAGCGAGCGTTGGCTCGGTCACCTCCACAGATGAGCCGGGAAAGAGCGATGCTGTGTGACCGTCTTCACCCATGCCGAGATAGACCAGATCGAAGCGCGGAAACTCGAGCGGGGGTGAGGCGAATCGGCTCAAGGTGAGGGCATAGTCCCTCGAAGCCTCCGCAGGCTCCAGTTCCCCTTTGACGCGGTGGATGTTCGACTCGGGAATGGGAACGCGGCTCAAGAACGCCTCCCACGCCTGACCGTAACTCGATCCCGCCTCCCCCGGCGGAACGCAGCGCTCGTCGCCCCAGAACACGTGCACGCGGCTCCAATCCACTTTGTCGCGGTAATCTGTTGCCAGCAATTGAAAGAGACGGTTCGGAGTACTGCCGCCGTTGAGCGCCGCCAGAAAGCGACCACGCTCCGCAATGGACTGGGCGGCTTTCTCGGTAAAAAGGTCCGCAGCGGCGCGGCTGAGGGTTTCCATGTCTTTGAAGACGCGGATTTGGAAATTCATACCTGTTTCCATGCCATGTGGGTGTGGAGCGTGCGGCGGGCGGCGTGTTCGATTTCGGCGAGGGGGAGGGCGTGCGTTGTTCCACCGACGATTTCGCCAAAGGTGACGCGCGGGGTGAGCCCGAAGAGTTCTTTGCCTGCCAGCATCTGCCGGGCGAGTTGATAGAGGAAGGCGAGGCGCTGCCGGTCGGGGCGGTGGCGGCGGAGCCAGGTGATGGGGTGACGGAAGACGCCCGGCGCAATGACGCCGCTGGTGATGGCGGTGAGGATTTGCAGCCCTGGCACGCGCTGGAGGAAGATTTCGAGGCTGCGTGACCAGTGTTTGAATTCGCCATCGGGGTCTGGCATGAAGTCGGGGTCGGCTTCGATGCCGCCGCGCGGAAAGATGAGCAGCGCGCCGCCCGTTTTGAGGTGACGGATTGCCTCGCGGACGACTTGCATGCGCCCGAGGGTGTTGGCGGGTTCGGGGGCAAAGATGGCGTGCCGGCTGATGTGCGGAAGATGCTCGAAGAAGGGAATGTCGCCGATGATGATTTTGTAGTCGGGGCGGTTGACGTGGGCGGAGATGACGACGGAATCCACGTTGGCGGGGTGGTTGGAGGCGATGACGAGCGGACCAGTGGGGGGAATGTTTTCCACGCCGCGCGCTTCATGCGCTTTGACGAAGCGCGGCAGGAGCCAGCGCGCTTCGCCGCGCGTGGCGCAAATCAGTGTGACGCGCGTCTGATTGGCGGCATATTTCGCCAGCGTGCCGCCCATCGGGAAACTTTCATCGTCGGGGTGGGGAAGAATGACCAGTAAAGTGTGATTCACGTTTTCACCTACAAGAATTTTCCCAGCCAGCCAAAGACGAAGAGTGTGACCAGCGTTCCCGCCAGCGCGCCCGCAATCAGTTGTGGGATGTCATGTTTGCGGCGGTGCAGGCGCGCCCACGCCACCAGCGGCAGGGACAGAAACGCCCACAGCGCAGGCGCGCCAAAGACGAAGACCAGCGCGGTGGAAAATCCGCCCACGCCTGCCATGTGCATACTGATCTTCCAGAAACTGGAAATGCTGAACATGACGATAGCCAGACAGAAGTA
>DAOTZT010000324.1:0-2425 GCA_034434255.1 Anaerolineales bacterium
ACGCTGGCCGGGTCATAGCCCACCGGATGCTGCATGAACGAGTTGGCGATCAAGATCCATAGGGCCGAAAGGTTGGAGCCAATCGCCACCAGCCAGATGGACGCCAGGTGTAATTTCTTCGGGGCGCGCTCCCAGCCAAAGATCCAGATGCCCAGAAAAGTGGATTCCATGAAAAAGGCCAGCAGTGCTTCGACAGCCAGCGGCGCACCGAAGATGTCGCCCACGAAACGGCTGTACTCGGACCAGTTCATGCCAAACTGGAACTCCTGGACAATGCCGGTGACTACGCCCATGGCGAAGTTGATGAGGAAGAGTTTGCCCCAGAATTTGGTCATGCGCTTCCACTTCTCCTCGCCGGTGCGGTAGTACATGGTGTGCATCACAGCAACCACCCACGAAAGCCCCAGCGTGAGCGGGACAAAGAAAAAGTGATAGATGGTTGTGGCAGCAAACTGCCAGCGGGAAAGAATGATGGGATCCATAAGCCTCCTGGTGTGAAAGAAGACACAGAGTGATGAAATTATACCTCTTACTTGAAATTGTCTGCGCAGATACGCCTTGCTCCGCGTATAATTGTCTCGAGGTGACCATGATTCCCATTCGAGACGAAAACCCGACCCGCCGCGTGCCGTTCGTCAATTACGGCCTCATCACGCTGAACGTCCTGGTCTTTTTGTGGCAAATCAGCCTGGGGCCGCAGGGCGAAGCGGCGCTCTACCGCCTGGCGATGATTCCGCTCGACCTGACGCGCGGCCTCGACCTGGGTGATGTGCGCGCCATTTTTACCAGCATGTTCATGCACGCCGGCCTGACGCATCTGCTCGGCAACATGCTCTACCTGTGGATTTTCGGCGATAACGTCGAAGACGCCCTCGGGCATGGGCGTTACCTGTTCTTCTACCTGGCAGGCGGCGTGGTCGCTTCGCTGACCCATGCCCTGCTCTACCCCTTCTCGCAGATTCCCACCGTGGGCGCGAGCGGGGCGATTGCCGCCACCCTGGGCGCTTATCTCATCCTTTACCCTCGTCGGCGGGTGGTGACCGTGATTCCGTTCGGCTTCTTCCTGCAGGTGGCCTCGCTGCCGGCGGCCCTGGTGCTGGGCATGTGGTTCCTGCTGCAATTGCTCGAAGGGACGCTTTCGTTGGGCATGGACATGCTCGGCGGGGTGGCCTTTTGGGCACACATTGGCGGCTTCGTCTTCGGGATGTTGGTGGGGCCGCGCCTGCGTCTGCGCCCCCGACCGGTGATTTACTGGCAGGAATGGGGACGCTGGGAGTAATGCAGATGGCCGGGGAAAACCCCGGCCATCTTCTTTGCGCAATTCGGTTATTCGATGCCCTGGCGCTCACAAACGCTTGGTGAAGACGCTCACCAAATGGTTTCCAAGCCACTCAAAACAATTTTTCGGTCACGGCTAATTAACGGCAGGTTCAGAGCCAGTGCGGTTGCGGCAATGATGCGGTCTGGCAGGTCAGGAATATCATCGCGCATGACGTTGGCGATTTGGTCCACGACTTCCATGTTCAGGTCTGCCAGCACAAGCCCACTTTCACCCGCCTTCAATACCTCGTCAAGCATAGATTTCATTTCGGGGGAAACGCGTCCCTTTTCCATCAGGTAAACGATTTCAACCAGACAAATTGTCGGTACATAAACTTGAATCTCACCTCGGTCGCAGGCCTCGAAGGCAGCGCGGGCTTGTGAACCCAGGCGAGGACTGTTTTCCAGGTACCAGATCAGAGCATGGGTATCGGTGACGTAATCGGTCATCAAATATCATTCCGTGGGAAGCGGCGCATCATTTCCTTGCGCACTTCGGAAATATCCGTAGAAGTTATGTCAGCGCCAGCCCATAACCCGCGCAGGGATTTGCGCGGGCGGACTTGCTTCTCGCTAAGACTTTTCTCGATCTCAGGCAGGACAAGCGAAATGACCTTCAACTGCTCGCTTGGCGGAAGTTGACGGAGCATTTTCAATACCGTTTCGGGATTAACACTGGTCATTTGATATACCTTGTCTCCAAGCACTTCTTCTCAGGCCAACTTCTGCACCGGATAACGGCGGCAAAAATCGGCCAGTTCCTTTTTGGGAATCTTGACTTTCACGCGGGAAGGATTGGGAGTTGCCATGCTTATATTATACAGCAACGTGCAAGGCGACAATTTGCCGAAGCCCAGAATCCGCTTGCCTGGCAACAATACGTTCCTTAGCCAACGCTGCGAGGAATGCAGAGGGCCGGGGCTTTCCCCGACCCTCTTTTTTGTGTAATTCGTGTTATTCGATGCCTGGCGCTCACGAGCGCTTGCTGTGATCTACTGCCTTGAGGATCTTGAGATTCAAGACAATGAAGCGCCATAACTGATACAGTTTGAAATTCATCCAGAAACGGTCACGAGGGGTGATTTTCATCGCAGCCTCCTTATTC
>DAOTZT010000325.1:0-3550 GCA_034434255.1 Anaerolineales bacterium
GAAGAAATCGGACCTGTGCCGCGCCCCTTGACGAAGCCGCGTGCAGCGGCTGCTTCACTGGAGCCGCGAGGAGATACCACCTATGTCAACGAATAATCTCAAAGTAGACGCGCTGGTGGTCGGCGGCGGAATCTCGGGAATGCAAACCGCGCTCGATCTGGCCGACCAGGGCTACCAGGTCGCACTGGTAGAACGCAAGTCCAGCATTGGCGGGAAGATGATTGATCTGAGCAAGGTCTTCCCTACGCTGGATTGCTGTTCCTGCATCACCACGCCGAAGATGGCCGCCACCGCGCATCACGATAACATTACCCTGATGACATACAGCGAGGTGGAGTCCATCTCGCGCAATGGGGATGGTTTCATAGTGCAAGTGCTTAAAAAACCCCGCTACGTCCGAGAAGATGATTGTACCGGCTGCCGCTCTTGCGAATTGGTCTGCCCGCTCGAAGTGCCAGAGGATGAGCATGAATTCGGGCGTACTTCGCATCGTGTCATCTACGTGCCGTTCAGCACCGCTGTCCCGCAAAAGGCGGTTCTGGATATTGACCACTGTCTGTTCTGCGGCAAGTGCATCCAGGCTTGCCCTGCGGATGCGGTGGATTTCACCCAACAGCCTGAACAAGTGAAAATCGAAACCCGCAGCATCGTGCTGGCGACCGGCTTCGAAACCACGCCAATTGACGCCAAAAAGGAATACGGCGCGGGGAAACTGCGCAACGTCATCAGCGGCATGATGATGGAGCGCCTGCTCGCTCCCACCGGACCGTATGGCCGCGTCCTGCGACCCTCGGACGGGAAGATGCCCGCTTCGATCGCCTACGTCCAATGCGCGGGTTCGCGCGACCAGACGCTGGGTGTGCCGTATTGCTCGCGCGTCTGCTGTATGTATGCCATCAAACAGGCCATGCTGCTTTCGGGCGCGCTGCCGCTGGCGGAGATCACCATTTATTACATGGACATCCGCACCTTCGGCAAAGGGTACGAACAGTTCTACCAGAACGCCAAAGCCATGGGCATCGAGTTCCTGAAGGGCAAAGTGGCGCGCATTACGGAAGACGAGAATCAAAATCCCATCGTGCGCGTGGAGTTGATTGACGAGTTCGGCAAGACCCGCGTGACGGAACGGCAGCATGATCTGGTCGTGCTTTCGGTAGGAATGCTGCCCGGTGAAAACACCCAGGCAAAATTTGGCGTGCCGGTGGGCGAAGACGGATTTGTTCAAATTCCGGATTACAACGTGTTCCCTGCTGTGACCTCCCAACCGGGCATTTTTGTGACCGGTACGGCGGCAGGACCGATGGACATCGTAGACAGCATCATGATGGCTGGCGCAGCGGCAGCCTCGGTCGCCTCTTATCTGGAAACCGGCAACGGGTCCGGGAAAGAGGCGGAGCGTCAGCCCGAGAGGAGCGTGGAATATGCCTGAGGAAATTGTCAACACACAGGCGCAAAATCCCAAAGAGGATGAGCCGCGCGTGGGCGTGTATGTTTGTCAGTGCGGCGGGAACATTGGCGATGTGGTGAAATGTGAGATGGTAGCGCGCATGTTGGAGAAACGGCCTGGTGTCGTTGTTTCGCGCACGAACATGTTCATGTGCTCCGATCCCGCTCAAAAGCAAATCATTGACGATATTCAAGAGAAAGGCGTCAACCGCGTGGTCGTCGGCGCCTGCTCCATTTTCCTGCATGAACAGACGTTCCGCCGCACATTGGAACGCGCCGGGCTGAATCCTTATCTGTATTATCACATTGGTTTGCGTGAGCAAGCCAGTTGGGTGCATCACGATCATCCCAAGGAAGCCACTGAGAAAGCCATCCGCCTGATGGCGGCCGGGATTGCCAAGGCGCGCAAGATGAAACCGTTGGAGCCGGTGCGCCTGCCTGCCCATCGCCAGGCGCTGGTCATCGGCGGCGGCGTGGCGGGATTACGCTCGGCGCTGGATCTCGCCCGCCGCGGGTTGAAGGTGACTCTGGTGGAAAAGAGACACTTTTTGGGCGGACACATGGCGCAGTGGGAGCGCGTTTTCCCGACCAACGAGGAGGCGCGTCCGCTGCTCAAACGACTGATTGATCAAGTCCTTGCCGAGCCGAACATCACCATCCACACCGGCGCGGAAGTGATTGGCGCAAAGGGGTATGTGGGCAATTTCACCGTCACCATTCGCCAGCAGCCGCGCGGCGTGCGGGGGACCTTCCCGAATGAACAAGAAGCGATTGACGTCTGCCCCATCAAGCGGCGGAAATGGTTCGACTTCGGCCTCTCGACCAGCAAGGCTATCTACCGCACGTATACCGGCTGTGTTCCGGAAACGCTGGCAATCGACTGGGAGCATTGCACCAAATGCGGCGAGTGCGTCAAGGTTGCGCCGGAAGGAATGATCAATCTCGACGAGGAACCCATCGAATTTACCGTAGATGTGGGCGCGGTGGTGATTGCCACCGGCTTCCAGCCCTATGAACCCTTCTACGGCGAAATGGGCTGGAAGGAATACCCCGAAGTCATCACCCTGCCGCAACTTCATCGCCTGCTGGATGACGAAGGCCCCACCGGAGGGAAGTTCTGGTGGAACGGCCATCCGGTCAAGAACGTGGCGATTATCCACTGCGTGGGCAGCCGCCAGGTGGAGGGCGTGCATCGCCCCCAGCCGGACGGCAACGTCAACAACTACTGCTCGCGGGTGTGCTGCACGGCTTCGTTGAGTATGGCTTCGCTCATCCGCCAGAAGGCGCCCGACGCCAAAATCTACGAGATTTACGAGGACATCCGCGCCTACGGACGCGGCCACGAGGATTACTACACCCGCGCCAGCAAGAACAACGTCACCTTCCTGCGCTACTACGCCGAGGAAATTCCCGAAGTGCGGCGGGCGGAGGAAGGCGCAGAACATCCGCTGTTGGTCAAAGTCCGTGACCACCTGACCTGGGGCGAGGAGATTGAAATCCCTGTGGATTTGGTGGTTCTCTCGGTGGGCATGATGCCCAACCCGGTGCAAGACCTGATGGAAATCTTCAAGGTGACGCCTGGAAGCGACCGCTTCCTGCTGGAAGTCCACCCGAAACTGCGCCCGGTCGAGACGGCGGTGACGGGTGTTGTCCTGGCGGGGACGGCGCAAGGGCCGATGAACATCAACGAGAGTTGCGCGGCAGCGTCTGCGGCGGCGTCGAAGGTGTCGGCGTTGATCGAGCAGGCCAAGGTCGAGTTGGAGCCGTACGTCGCCCGCGTGGACCCGGACAAATGTACGGGAAGCGGCGAGTGCGTCAAGGTCTGTCCACAAGAGGAAGCCGTCGAACTCAAAACGTTCACCGAGAACGGGCGCACGTTCCAGCGCGCGGTGGTCACGCCGGCCAACTGTAACGGCTGCGGCGTGTGCGTGAGCGCCTGCCCGAACCGCGCCATTGACGTGCAAGGCTGGCGGCTGGACGAGTACGAAGCCATGGTCGAAGCGATTGCCGCCGATATTCCTGCATGGGAAGGTGTCGCATGACAACCAACGAAGAAAAGAAAAAACGAACTGAAATGCTGGTGGAGATGCGCAAGGAGCATCGC
>DAOTZT010000326.1:0-3545 GCA_034434255.1 Anaerolineales bacterium
AGGGCACAAAGGAGCGCGAAGTTTTTTCAAACAATTGTGCGCCGAAATTCAAGATTCTCAATTGAGCCTTTTAGAAATCCTTTGTGTACTTCGTGTCCTTTGTGGTTCAAGACCTTTTTGCAGTAGAGTCAAGCATATAACCGAATGCCGCCTGCATCTACCTGTTGCAGCAGGGTAGAGACGGACTTCCTGAGCACAGGATGCACAAAATCGGGCGCCAGGTCGGCCAGAGGCACCAGCACAAACGCCCGCTCGTGCACGCGCGGATGAGGAATGGTCAACTCGTCGCTGTCCAGCACCAGGTCATCATAAAAAAGAATGTCCAGGTCAATCAAGCGCGGCCCGTAGCGGACCGACGGTATGCGCCCCAGTTGGCGCTCAAGTGATTTGAGAAAGTGCAGCAAAGCGGTGGGCGGCAGCAAAGTCTCGCCGCGCAGCGCCATATTCAAAAAAGCAGGCTGATCGGTCACGCCCCACGGAGGCGTCTCATAAATCGGCGAGCGGGCCAAGATCTTCACCGTTGGCGCAAGCGCTTCGATCGCCCGGTGCAGGTTCTCCAGCCGATCGCCCAGGTTCGTGCCCAGCGCCAGGAACACCGTCGCCATCTGGTTCATCTGGTCACCTGAAAACGGATTTCCGTCCCCCCCACATTGCCCGCCCGGTCGGTCGCTTCAACGCGCAGGAGATGTTCGCCCTCTTTCGCCGTCCAGAGAGCGCCGAACGGCGCAGTGGAAAGGCTGGCGACTTTCTCCCCATCCAGGTAAAACACGACATTCTCAAGAAACGCCTCCTGCACCTGCGCCTGGATGGCCACCTGTGGCTCGCGTTCCCGGCTGATCTCTTGCCCGGCCAGCGGATACAGAACAGACACCTGCGGCGGGGTGTTATCGAGGGTTAACTGGACAAGCGCCTCGTCCACGCCCTCGCCCTGGCGCAACACCAGCAGCCGCAGCACATACAGCCCATTCAGGCCGCTCGTATCCCAGCGACCAAGCAAACCGTCGGTCACCGGCACGGTGCTTTCCTCTCCAATCTGGAACCAGCGGTTAGGGTTCAGACCAGCCCCGTATTCCAGCCGATACGAGACAAAATCGTCGCCTGCAGCCGTGCCGTGAATCTCAATCAGCCCGCGTTCCTGCGCGAACATCGCCGGAGCAGTAATTTGCGCCCCTTCAGGAGTGGTAACGGGCCGATAGGTATCGTACATCACAGGCGGTCTCTCCAGCCCAACCGAGTCGGCCCATGCTTCTGCTTCGGGGGGCAGGATCAGGTACACCTTACTCCGCACCAGTTCCGGCGGGGTAAAGACCGTTGCCAGCAGGCCCGTTTCCATATTGATTGCCAAAGACTGGTAGAGCGTATCGGCTTGCAGCGGCTGACGTCCCTCCAGGAACACTTCCTCCACCACGTTGGGGCAACTGGCGGTGGGGAGCAAGCCGGACGGGTCACAGACCTTGAGGCGGACAACCCCCGACGGAACTTTCCAGCCTGTGGAGGGCAGGCCGCGCATGGCAGTCTCCATCAGCGCCTGCCACAACCCACGGGCGGCCTCTGGAGACCCGCTGCCTGCTCCCGTCAAATAGACCATCACCACCCGCTCGGGCGTGTAACCGATTGCCCAGGCGCCGAGCCGGTCGAGCGTGGCAGAAACTTTCAAAGCAAACGGGAAACCCAGTTCGGGCATTTCTTCGTCTGCCGGAGCAGTGCTCAAGACATCGTTCATCAGATAAGCCAGTTGCGGGCTGACGATCAACCGGCCCTGAGGCCGCTGCCAGGTAAACACCTCCACGCCGTCGGCGCTGCTCACCTGCAAGACTGCCACCGGTTCCAGCGTCTGTTTTGTCTCCAACCCGGTCTGCCTCCCCTCAGCAGCAAAGACGCCGTAAGCAGAAGTCAGGGCAAAGGGAGAGATCAGGAAGTCCTCTTCCAGAAAAGCACTGGCAGGGAAATCCAGCCCAAAGGAAAAGGCGGTTTGTTGAATGGCTTGTCCGCCCAGTTGTTGGAACAAAGTGCGAGCCGGGTTCAGGTAATCATTCACCAATGCAGTGCGCAGACGAGTGGGCCCATGATAGACCTGGCCCAGGACGGGACTCGCGCCAGGCAAATCCCAAACCATGCTACCAGGGTTGAGGCCGCGGGCAAAGGCCGTGAGATAAACAAACGGCGTCACCGCAACGCCAGCCGGTTGAGCCGAAAGATCGCCTGCGGCTGCCAGAATTTCCCCGCTGAGAGGATCGAGGATCAGCACCCCGCCGTTCACCGTGGCCGGGGGCGCCGTCAGCGCGGGCAAGCGGACAACCGACTCGCAGAAAACAGGTGAGGAGGCCGTTTCTCCGGCCAGGCGCGCCCGTTGGACAGTGAGGGCACAATCTGCTTCTGCCTGCAAGTTGGCATCGAGGCTGGTCAAAACGGCCATTCCGCCTCGAGAAACCGCGTCGCCAGCGGGGATAGCCTGCAGTTGGCGGAGCAGATAGTCCACAAATTGGGGAGAGACGCCCGCATGGAGAGTCACAAAGCCGTTGGCGGGCGGGGGGAGGATCTGCGGCGGCGCGTTGACGGCCTGATTTGCTTCGGCGGGGGTAATCAGTCCATGGGCGAGCATGGCGCGCAGCACTTCGATTCGGTTGGCTTCGGCAGCCTGGGGCGCGTCGAAGGGATTGAGCGCCGGCGCCTTGCCGATGGCCGTCAGCAGGGCAGCCTCACTCAGGTTCAGGTCTGCAGCCGATTTCCCCAGGTACAGGCGGGCGGCTGCTTCTGCCCCGATGGTGTAGTGCCCGTAGTCGGTGCTGTTGAGGTACCATGCCAGAATTTGTTCCGGGGCGTAGCGGCTGGTCAGTTGCGCGGCAAGCAAACGTTCACGAACGGCCCGGCGCGTGGAGGGCGGTTCATCGGCCAGCAAAAGGCGAAAGACCAGTTCTTGCGCCAGGGTTGGATGCGCATCAGGATTTTGCCAGTCAAGCAGGGTATAGCCCGGCGACTGGAAAAAATCAGGCTGGATCAGGGCAACAGTGGCCTTGACCAGCCAGGGGGAAAATGCGTCTGCATCGAGGAAGACACGCGGGGCATCTGCCGGAGCCAACACAGCCAGCACGTACTGACCGGTGCGATCGTAAAGGCGCGTCGGTTGCCGCAAGAGACCGTTCGACGGGTCCAGTTGTGCCGGAATGACTGCAAGAGAGGGCAGGTCGTCGGTCCACGCGGCGTAGGTGAAGGCCGCCAAGAGGGCGCTCCCCACCAGGACGAGGCTGGCGAGAAGTCCAACCAGGAAGGTGACGGCCTGGGCGCGCGTTTCACGGCTGCGGCGAACAGCCTGACGCCGCTTTCGGCGCTGGAGAAGAGCAGAAAGGAGAAGAGAGCGTGGACGCACGGAAGGAGGTCAAACCCAGAAAAAGGTCGAAGTATCTTCTCTACGTTGGGGGTAACTATTCAGGCTGTCATTGCGAGGGCGTTCTCTGCCCGAAGCAATCTCGTCTTGAACAGGAAAAACCATGCTTTGGGAGACTGCTTCACTCGCAAAAAGCGCTCGTTCGCAGTGACACCCCTGT
>DAOTZT010000327.1:0-1950 GCA_034434255.1 Anaerolineales bacterium
GGGACGCGCATGCCGGCGAAGCCGGTCACCCAGTCCAGGTTTTCGCCGCTCTTCAGGTCGAACTTGCTGCCGTGGAAGGGGCAGGTGATGGTTTCGCCCTCCACCTTGCCATTGGTCAGTGGCAAGCCGAGGTGCGGGCATTTGTTGGCGATGGCGTAGAAGGTTTTGCCCGATTTGACCACCAGCACCGGATGGTCACCCACCTTGAAGACGGCTTTGCCGCTGGCAGGGAAGTCGGAGAGGGAAGTGAGAAATGTGCGGTTGTTCATGGTACCTCCTTTTTTTACCACAAAGGACACAAAGGAACACGAAGGATTACTTCAAACTTTCCAGCAACGCGACCGTTGCTTCAACGATTTGCGCTTGCTGGGCTTCGCGTGAGATGGCGGCGGGGGCGTCGCCGGGCTGCGGGCCGTACCAGCCAAACTGGGCATGGTTGCCGTCCTGGATGGTCACCCAGATGGTATCCGCCGGCAGCAGCGGACGGGAGGCGGCGATCTTCTCCGGCGTGGCCAGCCCATCGAGGGAAGCGGAAATCGAGACGACGCGCACGCCCGACTGGCTGAGATCATCCGACGAGGCGGGATACGCCGCCCACAGGACGAGTCCGTCCACCGCGCCGGGGTGGGTGGCGACGAAGTGAGCCGCCATCGCCCCGCCGAGGGAGTGTCCGCCCACCGCCCAATGCGCGATTTCAGGATAGGCGGCAATGACCTCCGCCGCGGCGTCTGGAGCGAACACGGCCAGGTTGAGCGGCATACGCATCAGCGCCACGAAATAGCCCTGCTCGGCAATCGCCTGCGCCGTCGGGGCGTAGGCGCGGAAGTCCACGCGGCCGCCGGGTACAGGATCAGGCCGACGGTCGGGGAGTCGCCATCCGGCACAAAGGTCAGCCAGCGCTCGCCAGCGGAGACTTCGTCCAGGCCGGGGACGCGCTCGTAGACTTCCGGCATCGGGCGGGCGGGGGTCGAACCCCAAATGACGAAGCCGCCAGCCAGCAGGACGAGCAGCGCCAGCAGTCCCAGCGTCAGCCGCGCCCACAGGGGGAGACGTTTCTTACCCATTCACGACCTCCGCTGCCACAGCAGCCGGCTTTTTGACCAGAATGATGCGCCGATAGGCAAACCAGACCGACCAAAGCAGCATGAGCGCGCAGAAGACGCCCGGCGCCCAGATCCCCAGTGTGCCGAGCAGGAACCCGCCGATGGTCGGGGCGATGACGCGGGTGACGGATTCGAGCGCGCTCGCCAGGCCGAGCGTCCCGCCCAGTTCGTCGCGGGCGACCGATTTGGTCAGCGCCGACTGGATGACGGTGTTCAGCACGCCGCCCGAAACCGCCAGCGGCAGCAGGACGATGAGCAGGGTCCACAGGTTGCGGGTCAGCGCCCAGCCGACGAAGGAGAATCCCATCACCCACAGGCCGGTGATGATGAGGCTGTTCTCGCGGAAGCGTTTGGTCAGCACGCCAATCAGCCCGCCCTGAACAATGACCGAGAGCAGACCAACGTAGGCCAGCACGTACCCCGTGCGGTCGGAGGTCAGACCGATGGTCTGGGCGTAGAGCGAGAAGATGCTCTGGAAGAGCGAAAAAGCCAGCCCGTAGAAGAAGCGCAGGTGCAGGAGGGGGCCGACGATGGGGCGGCGCAGGGCAACCAGCAGCGCGCCGAGCGTGAACGGCGGACGCTGAATTTGAGCCATCTCCTCGCGCCGCGCCAACGAAAGCGATTCGGGCAGGAAGAGGGCAATCGCCGTCAGGTTGAGGGTCGCCACACCCGCCGCCACAAACGCCGGGACGCTGTAGCCGGATTTGCTGAGCAAGCCGCCGAGGGCCGGGCCGATGATGAATCCCAGCCCGAAGGCGGCGCCAATGAGACCAAGACCTCTGGCGCGGTTCTTCTCGTCGGTCACGTCCGAGATGTAGGCCTGCGCGACGGTGATGTTGCCCGCCGT
>DAOTZT010000328.1:0-2599 GCA_034434255.1 Anaerolineales bacterium
CTTTCGCCGCGCACGGTCGAAAGTCACCTGCGCAGCGCCTACCGCAAAGCCGCCGAACACTGGCAGGTGGAGGATGTCAACCAGGCCCAGTTGGTGCGCCTGCTGGCGCCGTTCTATCACTGGTCGGGAGGGATTCAGGGAAAAAACGGATGACGATTTTCTCCAAAAAGTCTATACTATGATTGCCCCGGTAGAGGGGGAGCAAGGGGGATGCCAGTATTCAGTTGTCAGTCATCAGTCGTCAGTTGTTCGATGTGCGAGGAGGATGTGCATGGAAGAAGACAAACAGAAATCCCTTGTTTTTCAAGCCGCCCTGGCGGGGTTGCTGCATGATGTGGGCAAGTTCGCGCAGAGGGCAGGCGACCAAGTAAGCAGCGAATGGAGTGAAGGTAAAACCAAAGCCGACTTTGGCTACCAGCACGCGCTGCATACCTGGCATTTTGCCAATAAATACCTGCCCGAATCAATTCGGGATAGGGTGCGAATGCTGGCTGCTTATCATCACCGTCCGCATGGGGATGGGCTCATCGTTCAACTGGCTGACCATCTCTCCGCCGGAGAGCGCCGCAAGGGGGAGGAGCAGGATGACAGCCGTAGGGAAGACCATCCGAAGCAGCTGCATCCCGTATTCATCACACTGAAAGCGGATGAGCAAAATCACCCCAACCGGGGACAGGACAAGTTTTACTTCCCGCTCCGCACGCTTGAATTGAAGCAAGACACGGTATTTGCGGCGCAAGAGCCGCTTGCCGAGAAAAAAGTTTGGAATGAGTACAACTCCCTATGGGGCCCATTCTGTACGGAAGCGGGGCAATTGAAGACTCTTTATGAAAAAAGCCAGGATTGGGAAGGCTATCTCGAAGCGATGCAGGCGCTTTTTTCGCGCTATGCCTGGTGCGTGCCTGCGGCGTATTTCAAGGCAATCCCTGATATTTCGCTCTACGACCACAGCCGCATGACCGCCGCCCTGGCCGCCTGCCTGGCGGACTTACCCGAAGATGACCTGCGCCGCATTGCCCAAAACCCCGAAACGGACGAGACCGAAGTTGCCTTGCTCATCGGCGGCGATATTTCGGGCGTGCAGGATTTTATTTACACCATCTCGTCCAAAGGCGCAGCCAAAATGTTGCGCGGGCGTTCGTTCTACCTGCAATTGCTGACCGAAGCCGTACTGCGCTTCGTGCTGCGCCGACTGGGATTGCCTTATACCAGCGTGATTTACTCCGGCGGCGGACATTTTTACCTGCTTGCGCCGCTCAGCGCCAGAGAAAAACTGGGCGAAATCCAGGCGGAAATCGGCAAAATTTTGTATCAACAGCACGGTACGCAACTTTACCTGGTGCTGGGACAGGCTGCCGTTCCTGCCAGTGGTTTTCGGGCAGGTAAATTGCAGGAACACTGGCAGAAGATGCATGACGAACTCACCCGAGCCAAGAACCGCCGCTATTCCGAATTGGGCGAAGACCTGTATCCGCTGGTTTTCGACGTGCCTGAATATGGCGGTAATCCGAATGAAACTTGCTCGGTTTGTGGCGATGACAGCCGCGGCGCAGAAGAGTGGGATGAATGGGAAGGGCAATCGAAAATTTGTCCGCTTTGCCGGTCATTTGCCGAAACGATTGGCAAAGACCTGCCCGCAGCCCGCTTCCTGGCGCTGAAATTCAGCGAACCGGCTGCCAGCGTTAACAAAGCCGATACTGCGCTCGAAATCCTGCAGCGGTTTGGTATGGAGGTGCAATTCCTGAAGCAGGCGGGGGAGCAGGTCAGGGTTGAGACTGGTCAACGGGTGGTTTTGTGGGCCCTGGATGACCCCAACAAGGGACAGTGGCCGCAAACTTCCCATCCAACGCCGCGCTGGCTGCGCTACACTGCCAACCGTGTGCCGACTATGACGTTCGATGAGTTACAAAAGAAGGTGGAGAGTGATTTTCGGCGTCTCGGCGTTTTGATCATGGATGTGGACAATCTAGGCCCTCTCTTCAAAGACGGTTTGGGCGACTCGTTCTCGCTCTCGCGCATGGCGGCGCTCAGTTCGCAAATCAGTTTGTTCTTCGAGGGCTGGCTGAAGCGCATTGTGGAGGATGAAGCCTGGCGCAATCTGGTCTATACCGTCTATTCCGGCGGCGATGACCTGTTCCTGATTGCGCCCTGGGACAAAACCCCTGCCCTGGCGCAAAGAATCGTGGATGACTTTGCCGCCTACACCGCTCATCCGGGTATGCACATTTCGGGCGGTATGGCTTTCATTGACGGCAAGTATCCCATCTACCAGGCCGCCGAAGATGCGGCAGAGGCTGAACACCTGGCAAAGGGCAATGGCAGGAACTCCTTTGCTTTTCTCAGCAGGGCATGGAAGTGGACCGAGTTCCGCTCCCTGGCAGAACACAAAAATGAATTGACTCATTTGCTGAAAGGCGAAGCGCAAGACGAGCGCGGCGGACCCAAGAGCATTCTCCAAACCCTGCGCACCCTGGCGAAGATGGAAGCAGAAGCGATTGCTGAAAAAGGCCGCCCGGTGTGGGGGCGCTGGCTCTGGATGGGCGCTTATCACTTGAAGCGCCTGGAAGAACGTCAGAAGAACAATCCGGCTTTGCAGGAA
>DAOTZT010000329.1:0-6733 GCA_034434255.1 Anaerolineales bacterium
CGGAGAGCGCCTTCGGCCACGATTTTCTCAGTGGAAATCGTCAGGCTATCAAGGCAAATTTCGGCAGGCCATTCTTTGCGCAGCGCGTCATTCAGCATCTGATTCAACAAGGCCGTGAGCGGCAAGCCAACACCGTTGACAGTCACTTTTTGCAACTGAACGACAGGCTGACAATCGGCAACCTGTATCGTCCCCTGACCTTCGACCTGCAGCACATCGCCGCCAAACGGCAGGGCAATTCCCTGCTCTTCGACGAATGCGCGCTCGATACTGCCGCTGACCTGTACAAAACCATTCTGCAAAGTGACCTGTCCGCTTTGCAGGCCGTTCTTCCTGGCCGCCGGGCTGCTCAAATAGTCTGCAATGATGGCTTGCACGTCAGAGGAAGACGCCCAAACCCGCACGCGCTTGCCGGCTGTCAACTGACCTGGCAGGGCTTCCAATTGCGCCAGCGTCGTCACCCGATATTCTTGAATAGCAGGCGTTGGCGTCAGCGCGGGAGCAGGCGGCGCAGCAGGGGTTGGCGTACTGACCAGACCCAGCCATTCCAAGAGAAATTGAAGCCAGCCCGGTAATGGAGGAGGCGCATCATCTCCGCTCCAGGCAAGCGCTGGTGCAGGCGCGTAACAGAAAAGGGTCATTAGTAACGCAATCAGTAAAATGTTTTGCCAGCGATTCATCGTTTTGATCCTTTCTGGCAAAAATTTTACCACCAAATCCGCAATTAACCGTCCCGTACCGTAAATTCTTATGCCAAATTCATATCCATCACTCCTGTTATCGTCCTCCAAGACCAATCTCGATATTCGAGCATCGAATTACGAATTCCCAATCACATAATCCACCATCAACGCTGGAATATTGACGCCAGTGGTGGTAATGCTGTTGCGAAACTCCATCGTGTGATTGACTTCGTTGACGATTAGACCGTTCTCGGTCTCGAATACGTCAATCGCCAGCAGGCCGCCGCCAATGGCCTGCGCCGTCCGGCGGCAAAGGTCGCGCAATTCGGGGGTGAGTGGGCAATTGCTGGCCTGACCGCCGCGCGCGGTGTTGGTAATCCAATTTTCGGAGGCGCGGTAAATGGCGCAAATTGGCTCTTCGCCAATCACGAAGGCGCGAATATCACGCCCCGGTTTGTGGATGTATTCCTGGATGTAAAACACCTGATGGTGAACGCCCAAACTGGCCTTATGCTCGATGAGCGATTCGGCCATGGCGCGATTCTCCACCTTTGCCAGCAGCCGCCCCCACGAGCCGACCACCGGCTTCAGGACGCACGGATAGCCCATCGCCTCCACCGCCGCCAGCGCCGATTCTTCGTCGAAGGCCAGATACACTTTTGGAGTCGGGATTCCGGCGCTGACGAGAATCTGGCTGGTGACATATTTGTCGCCGCAGCGTTCTGCCACTTCGGGGGTGTTGACTACCTTCACGCCATTGGCCTGGAAAATTTTCGAGATGTACAAGCCGCGCGAGTAGGAGATGGAGCGCTCGAACAAGACATCCACCTGTTCTGGAGCCTGAGCAATGTCGAAGTACCGCTCACCATCATTGATGCGCACGACCTCGACTTTGGGGCGTTTTTCCAGCTCTTCGAGCAGGTATTTCTCCTCCACGCGCAGACGGGTGTAAAGGAAACCGACTTTAATCATAGAAACTCCAAATGAGGAATGATGAATGTAGAATGACTCCACTGCAAAAACCCTGAAGTTTCACCACGAAGACACGGAGTCACAAAGTTTCCTTTCATTTACTTACTCGTGTCTCCGTGTCTTTGTGGTTCGATTTTCACCTTTTTGCAGGAGACTCTAGAATAAAAAAACCGAATGGCAGGGGATGATTTTGGCCTTTCTTCATCATTCATCATTCTGCACTCTGCATTTGACCATTTCCGTCATCTCGCTTGTCGTGAGCGTCCCGCCCAAATCGGGCGTGACCTGGCCCTCGGCAATGCAGGTTTCGACGGCATGACGCAGCCGGGCAGCGAATTCAATTTCGCCGAGATGCTCCAGCATCATCGCGGCAGCGAAAAAAGTTGCCGTCGGGTTGGCTTTGCCCGTGCCGACCAGCGGCGGGGCCGAGCCGTGAACAGGTTCAAAGACCGCCGCATCCGCGCCGATGTTGGCCGAGGCCGCGACACCTAGCCCGCCGACAAACATGCAGGCTTCGTCGCTCAGGATGTCGCCGAACAGGTTGGTGGTGACAATGACCTGAAACTGCTCCGGCGCGCGCACCAATTCCATTGCGCAGGTATCAACCAGCATTTCGAGCATTTCGATTTCGGGATACTGCGGGGCAATTTCAAGCGCCACCTGCCGGAACAGGCCGCAGGTCTGGCGCAGGACGTTGGCTTTGTGGACGAGGTGGACTTTCGTCCGTCCGGTCTGACGGGCTAAATCGAAGGCTTTGCGGAGAATCCGCTCCGAGCCGCGCCGCGTGATGACGCGCTCGGTGATGGCGCGATTCCCACCGTCTTCGAGCCGCTCGATGCCGGAATAAAGGCCCTCCGTATTCTCGCGCACCAGGACGAAATCAATGTTCGGGCGTGAGCCAGGATGCGGTATCGAGCGGATAGGGCGCAGGTTGGCGTATAAATCCAGGCTTTGGCGCATACGCACGACCGGCGAGAAATAGCCAGGCAGGCCGGGCGGCGTGGTGACCGCCCCAAACAGTGCCGCGTCGGCGCGGCCAATGGCCTGGAGCGTGGAATCGGGCAGGGGCGTGCCAAGCCGCTCATACGCGCCAAAGCCAATTTCGGCGCGGGTAAATTCGAACTCCAGCGGCAAGACATGCAAAACGCTTTCAGCAGCGGCAATGACTTCCGGGCCAATGCCATCGCCAGGGAGAAGAGTGATTTGGTAGGGCATAGTTTTGAACGCAGAATGATGAATGCAGAATGCGAAATCGGGATGCAGAATATTCTGCATTCATCATTCACTCTGCATGAGTTCCTGTATGTCGTGCTCTTTCAGAAAGTTCACAATCCCGCCTGCTTCAGCGATTTTCAGGACGAAATCGGGCAAGGGGCGCGCCTGAAAGGTCGCACCGGTGGTCAGATTGCGAATCTGACCAGTGGATAAATCTACATCCACCTCGTCGCCCTCGCGGATACCTTCCACCGCTTGGGGGCATTCCAGAATGGGCAGACCGATGTTGATGGCATTGCGGAAAAAGATGCGCGCAAACGAGGCCGCGATAATACATTTGGCCTGCGAGCCTTTAATCGCTATCGGGGCATGTTCGCGCGAGGAACCGCAGCCAAAGTTCTGCCCGCCGACGATGATGTCGCCCGGTTGGACGTTCTTTGCATATTCCGGCTTGACCTCGCAAAAAACATTTTTGGCGAGTTCGAGCGGGTCAATGGTGATGTTGAACCGACCGGGAATGATTTCGTCGGTGTTCATGTTTTCCCCAAAAGTCCAGGCTTTTCCCATAAAAACTCCTTGTGAAATGATGAATGATGAGTGGTGAGTGGCGGTTTTATCATTCCGCATTCATTATTCTGTGTTCTGCATTCTTCTTGGGTCTGTGATTCTTCCCGTCAGCGCTGTTGCGGCAGCAGTGGCCGGGCTGGCAAGGTAGATTTCAGCCAGCGGGCTGCCCATGCGTCCAACGAAGTTGCGGTTCATAGTCGTCAGGGCGCGTTCGCCGGGCGCCAGAATGCCGCCATGCCGCCCAATGCAGGCTCCACAGCCCGTGCCGGTGACAGTACAACCGGCATCAATCAGCGTTTCGATGAGGCCGTTTTGCAGGGCTTTCTTGTAAATGCGCTGGCTGGCCGGGGTGACGATGACGCGCACCAGCGGGTTGACTCGTTTGCCCTTGAGCAGATTCGCCACAATTTCCAAATCTTCGTAACGGGCATTGGTGCAAGTGCCAATATACACCTCGTGAATTTCCAGTCCTTCCACCTGTTCCAGTGGTTTAACGTTATCCACGTCTGGGTGACAGGCCACCTGCGGGGTGATGGTCGAAACGTCCAGTTCGAGAACTCGCTCATAGCGCGGGTTGACCGGGCGAATAGTCTCGAATGGCCCGGTTGCGGGTGTCTCGTTTTCGAGGTAGGCCATCGTCACCTGGTCGGCGGCAATCAGGCCACATTTGGCCCCAATTTCAGTGGACATGTTCGGGAAAATCACCCGCTCGTGCATGGGCAGAGACTCGATGTACTCGCCGCCGAATTCCACCGAGCGATAGGTTGCGCCGTCCATGCCGAGCAGCCCGGCAATGGCTATCATCACGTCTTTGGCATAGACTCCCGGCTGGGTGCGCCCGCTCAACTCGATGCGGAGGGTCTCCGGCACTCTGAACCAGCATTTGCCCGTCACCCAGGCGACGGCAATTTCGGTCGAGCCGAGTCCCGCGCCAAACGCGCCCATCACGCCGTAAGTGTTGGAGTGCGAATCCGCGCCGATGAGGATAGCGCCGGGAGTGACAAAGCCCTCCTCCAGCATAACCTGGTGACAAACGCCCTGCATGAACAGGTGCGGCAGTTCCTGCTCTTTCACAAAGTCCAGAATCTTGCGGTGATTCTCTGCGGCCATCACATTCGGGGCCGGATAGGCGTGGTCGAGGTGCAGCACAATCCGATTTTTATCGTAAATTGGCTTACCAATCTCCCGAAAGGCCTTAATCGCCAGCGGCGTGGTATTGTCGTGACTCATGATGTAGTCCACGTCGAGCAGGACGATTTCTCCCGCCTGCACACGCCTCCCGGCTTTGCGGGAGAAGATTTCTTCGATAAGTGTTCCCATATTCCTCCAAATGGTGAATGCGAAATGCAGAATGCAGAATTTCGAATGACCTTGCGCCCGGCAATTCATCATTCATCATTCTGCATTCATCATTTTCCGTTGTATTTTTTCAACACCATGCGCGTCTCGGTTCGTTTGACGCCCGGCACGGTGCGGATTTCCTCGATGAGGTTATTGAGCGCCATCATGTCCTCTGCATCCACGAACGCGCTCACGTCGAAATCACCGGTGATTTCATAGACGTTCCTCACGCTGGTAAAACCGCGCAGCCGACGCACGACCGACGAGGTATAAACGTGCGACTCGACCTCCAGCATGACCATCGCCTGAAGGCTGTGTGGGATGATGTCCAGTTCGCGGCCTGTGACCTGCTCGGCAATTTGCAAAATGTCGCTGTCGAAGAGCTGCTTGCGCTCGTCGCCGATGAGTTTGATGCGGTTGACGATGACCTCCAGCTCTGCCGGGCTGACCTCGATGCCGTATTCCTCCAAACGGGCTGCCACCGCACTTTTGCCGGTGTACTTGTCAATCACGATTTTGCGTTCCCGCCCCAACAGCGCCGGGTCGAACGGTTCATAAGTGCGCGGGTCTTTCAGAATGCCGTTGGTATGCACGCCGCTTTTGTGCGTAAAGGCGTTCAGCCCGGTGATGGGTTTGTTCGGGGCCAGGAAAAAGCCCGAAACCCGCTCCAGGGTTGCCGAAAGTTCCATCAGCGGCGCGAGATTGTATTTTTGCACCCCTTCCAGGTTGTGGAAAGCGAGAATCGTTTCGGCCAAATCGGGGATGCCCGTCCGCTCGCCCATACCGTTGACGGTGACGTGAACACAATCGGCCCCGGCGCGAATTCCCGCCATGGCGTTGGCCAGCGCCAGGCCATAATCGTTGTGGCAGTGCAGGTCAATTTTGCAGGGCAGCAACCGCGCCCTCAGAGCCGCCACGCGCTCGGCCATGGTGTGCGGCTGCATGATGCCCAGGGTATCGGCAAAACTGATGCGGTCGGCCCCGGCTTCGATGGCCGCATTGCACACCTTCACCAGGAACTCGAACTCGGTACGGGTGGCGTCTTCGGGCGTGTAACGCACTTTCAACCCCAGGCTGCGGGCATAGGCGATATGCTCACGGATAATGTCGAGGGCTTGCTCCTGGGTCTTGTGTAGTTTCGCGTCCAGGTGAATTTTGGAGGTGGCATAGAAAATCGCCACCCGGTCCGCGCCGCAGGCTTTGGCCTTTTCGATTCCATTGCGCGAGGCAATCGAATGGGCTACAATCTCCGCCTTCAGCCCCAGCCCGGCAATGCGCTGAATGGCTTTGGCAACGTTGGGCGAAACCGAGGGATCGCCCGCCTCAATCATCTCCACCCCCACCTGGTCGAGCAAGCGGGCGATTTCGACTTTTTCATCGAGGGTGAAGTTGACATAGGGCGTTTGTTCGCCCTCGCGCAGGGTGGTATCGAGAATTTCGAGCATAAAAATTTCTCCTGTTTTCTCCAATCTGGAACAAAAACGCGCCCTCCGGTTGACGGAGAGCGCGCCGGATGTGCGTAAGCAGATAAAACGGTAGAAAGCCGCTTATTCTTCTTTGCTTCTCACCCAACGAACACGCCCACAAGCCCGCCAACCGAATGGTGCGGTTGTGGGCTTGCGCTTAGACTTGAGTTCAAAGGAGAGAAGGTGTTGCATGTTGGGCGGTATTCTACCAGCCAAATGAAATATGTCAATGGTTTTCCAGCAATTTTCGAGAACGTCCCGAAGGTTTTTCGGGCGCAAATGTGGCGATTTTCGGCCACCCTCGGGACGCTTTTTCGCCAAATATGTCAACCGTTTTGTATCTCGAGTTTAGACAAACACCAGGCAATGGTTGCAATTCCTGCCTTTTGCTTGACATCCTCCCTTACCTCGCTATAATAAAACATAACACGGAGTTAGCCGTCATCCGTCTCATCCCCATTATTCCCTAAGGAGGAAGAAATGAAACGT
>DAOTZT010000330.1:0-3922 GCA_034434255.1 Anaerolineales bacterium
ACGCTCTACAAAGACGTGCCGCCCGCCCGCAAACCAGAGGAGCGTCAGCATCCCGGCGAAGGGCGCAAGATGCTGATCTTTACCGATAATCGTCAGCGCGCCGCCTTCTTCGCTCCCTACCTGCAACGCGCCCAGGACCGTCACCTGCGCCGCCGTCTGATGGTCGAATCGCTGAAAAACTTGCGTCAGGATGAACCCCTGCGCTTTTCGGACTGGATGGACATTCTGCTTTCTTATAGCAAAAAAGCGGAGGTCTTTTCTCAAACCGCATCGTTGCGAGAAAAACGCCTGACGGTGGCCACCTGGCTGATGCAGGAATTCAGCGGGCTGGATAAACGCCTGAGCCTGGAGGGCGTGGGCTTGCTCTATTTCCGTCCCTTCCGCCTGCCGGACTGGAAAGCCCCCGATGAGTTGCTCACTGCCCCCTGGAATCTCTCCAGCGAGCAGGCCTATCACCTGCTCAGCATTCTGCTCAACACCCTGCGGCGGCAGGGGGCAGTCTCTTACCTGCTGGAGAATGAGGATATTCACCTGCTCGACAGTGAGAAAAGGGACGAATTTCGCCCGCGGGCGCGGCTTTTTTATGTTTCTGAAACGCAGGCCAGCAGCCGCGGCTCTTTTGGCGTCTATGCCTGGCGGCCCTCTTCCAGTTACAACAACAGCCGCCTGGATTATCTCACCCGCCTGCTGGCGCGCAAGAAGGGCGAACAGAATCAGCCATCTGAAGAAACCCGCCAGCAAGCCGACCAATTGCTGGCTGAACTCTGGAAATATCTGACCTCGCTCTCGCCCGACGCCTGGTTTGAGCCACAATCAGAAAACCGCGTTGGCACGGTCTATCGTCTGCGGCATGACCTGTGGGAGGTCATCCCCACCCTGCAAGAGACCGGCGGCTGGTACGTTTGCAACACATGCGGCAATCTCACCGCTTTTCAGGTGGAGGGTGTGTGTCCGACCTACGGCTGCGCAGGCGAACTCATCCCGCTCACGTCCGACCACCCCGCCGTGCGCGACAACCTCTACCGCTATCAGTACCGGGAAGAAGCGCCGCTGCCCTTCCACGCCATGGAACACACCGCTCAATGGACACCCCGGAAAGCCGCCGAAGTCCAACAGCAATTCATCCAGGGACAAATTAACGCTCTGAGTTGCTCCACCACCTTCGAGATGGGCGTGGACGTGGGCGACCTGAACGCCATCGTGCTGCGCAACATGCCACCTTCCACTGCCAACTATGTGCAGCGCGCCGGGCGCGCCGGACGCCGCACCGAAAGCCCGGCCCTGGTGGTGACGTTTGCCCAGCGCCGCTCCCACGACCTGACCTTCTATGACGACCCGGAGCGCATGATTGCCGGGAAAATCCGCCCACCGGTTGTGCCGCTCAAGAACGACAAAATCATCCGCCGTCACCTGCATTCGGTAGCATTTGCCGTCTTCCTGCGTTGGGCAAAAGAAACGCACGGTTATGAATATCACTGCTGCGGCGACTTCTTTGCCCCCAAGGACCCCGCCCAAAACGGCCCGGCACTCTTGCAAGCGTTCTTGCAGAGCCATCCGCCGGAACTGGAACAAGCCCTCTACCGAATTATCCCACCCGATGAGGAATTGCGCCAACGCCTGAAGTTGGAAAACTGGGGCTGGCTGCCTTTCCTGACCGGTTCCGACGACGCCGTGCTGGACAAAGCCGCCGAAGACCTCACCAACGAATTGCAGGAATTCGAGAAATTGGAGAGCGACGCTGCCGCTGCACGGCGGTATCGCGACGCGGAGCAGGCCAAGGAAGTTCAGAACACCATCCGCGGCCGCGACCTGCTCGGCTACCTCGGCTCGAAGAACGTCCTGCCCAAATACGGCTTTCCCACCGACGTGGTCACGCTCAAGACCGACCATCTGCACATCCCCGGCGCCGACGCGATTGAGTTGGACCGCGACCTGAAAATCGCCATCTCCGAGTTTGCGCCCGGCGGCCAGGTGGTGGCGGCGGGGAGAATCTGGTACAGCCGCGGCCTGCGCCGCCTGCCCGGTCGCTCCTGGGTGCCGTATGGCTATGCCGTGTGTACGCACTGCAACCGGATGACGATTGAGCCAGGCAACCGCATTCCGCAGCGCTGCGCCTGCGGCAATTCCCTGCAAAGCGCGAAGCAGAAAGGCGTGTACATCGTGCCAGAACACGGCTTCCTGGCTGATAGCAAGACAGACACGCCCGGAGAGCAGCCGCCGGAGCGCATCTATGCCAGCCATGTCTATCTGGCCGATTACCGCGCCGCGCACGACCAGCCCTTCGACCCGCAAAACGTTACGCCGGACCCGGATTTTGCCGGCCGGGTGCGCGTCCTCAAGGGCTATACCCGCTACGCCTACCTGGCGCTGGTCAATAACGGGTATCGCAGCGGCTTCCGCGTTTGCTCGGTTTGCGGCTATGCTGATGTGATTGATTTGTCAGTGAAGCAGAAATCTTTCAAAGAACACAACAACCCTCTGACCCATGCGAAATGCACCGGTGCGTTCGAATCCTATGACCTGGGGCATCACTTCATGACCGACGTGCTGCAACTGCGCTTCGAACTGCCCTTCCGTGACGAAAGCGCCATCCAATCCCTGCTCTATGCCATTCTGAACGGCGCCAGCGACGCCCTCGAAATCCCCCGCGAAGACATCGGCGGCCTGGTTTTCTACCCGGATGGCAAGCCCTCCCTGCTGCTTTACGACACCACCCCCGGCGGTTCGGGCCATGTGGAAATGATTGACCACCAGTTGCGTCAAGCGTTAGAAGGCGCGCTCAAGCGCGTGGAACACTGCGATGGCTGCGGACGAGACACCAGTTGTTACAGTTGCCTGCGCGGTTACGACAATCAACCCGTCCACGACCTGCTGGTGCGCGGCACTGCCGCCGACCTGCTGGAGCAGATTCTCCGCTAAAGGAGCATTCGGCCATCATGCCAATTTTTGAGCGTTTCCTGCGTTATGCGTGGGCTGAACATGCCCTCGACCTGGCCGTGCAGGGCGGTTCGCCCGCCTCGCTGCGTCCCTGGCTCGCCGAACAGGGCTTACAAGGCGATTCGGCGCGCTGCACCGCCAACATCCTGACCTGGCTCTGGTATCCCAGAGAACCGCACGCCGGGCGTTTGCGCGATGAAGCCCTGGCGCTCTACCCGCGGCTTTCCCTGAGCGACCATCTTGTTTTGCATTGGGGCATGGCGATTTGCGTCTTTCCCTCCTTCCGCCAGAGCGCGCAGGCGGTTGGGCGGCTTTCCCGTCTGCAGGGCTATTTCTACAAAGCCGACATCATCTCCCGCGTCCTGGAGAAATACAGCAACCAATCCACTCTCAAACGCGCCGTCGAGCGTACTATCCAGACCTTCACCGATTGGGGACTCCTCGATGGGCAGGCTTCCCCACGTTACACGGCTCTCCCCGCCCGCCCCGTCCACGACCCGGCGCTGGCTGCCTGGCTTTTCCGCGCCCTGCTCAGCGCGGAGCCGGATCGCTACTGGCGGCTGGATGATTTACAACGCGCCGCCGAACTCTTCCCCTTCGAAATCGAACACGCCCTCCCCCTCCTGCACGCTGACCCGCGCACCACCATTCACCGCGACGCGGCAGGAGAGGAGATTGTCGGTTTGGTCAATCCGTAACCAAAAAGGTATTCCCCGAAAGGAGCCTCCCGTGGACCCTCAACTCCCCGCCCAACTCGCGCAATACCTCGCCCCCCTCCTTGCGCCGGAGGGTGAAAGCCCTCCCGCTGCATTCGGAGAGGGGACATCGAGATAGACCATCCACAATGGAGTCAACGAATCCACGACTGCCTGCCCATTCGTTTATTCGTTCCCTATTCGTTGACGGTTCGCCCCAGTGAAAGGAGCCTCCCATGGACCCTCAACTCCCCGCCCAACTCGTGCAATTCCTCGCCCCCTCCCTGCGC
>DAOTZT010000331.1:0-12738 GCA_034434255.1 Anaerolineales bacterium
TGAGGGAAAGAAACTCGCCCCTGACCTTCACCGGTCGGGACAGGCGAGGGCATTGCCGCCAGGATTTATTTCTTGAGCACTGTCTGGAAGACGGTCTCTTTCGGCAGCGGTTTGGTGCAGAAGAACCAGTCGTGGCAGGTCACGTCTTTCTCTTTGCCCTCCATACGGTCTTTCGCGACGCCGTAGGAACCGGCGGGCGGCACGATGACATCCTCGCCGGGCTGCCAGTCGGCAGGAGTGGCAATCGAGAAAGCGTCGGCGGTTTGCATGGCAATAAGGGCGCGGTAAAGTTCGTCGAAGTTGCGCCCCAGGCTGAGCGGGTAGTAGATGATGGCGCGGATGACGCCCTTCGGGTCGATGAAGAAGACGGCGCGCACGGCTTTGGTAGAACTTTCGCCGGGTTGGATCATGCCGTATTTCTTTGCCACTTCCATGGTGACGTCTTCGATGAGCGGGAACTTGACCTCGACATGCTTCATGCCTTTGTATTCGATTTTTTCCTGGATGGTGCGCAGCCAGGCAATGTGGCTGTAGAGGCCGTCTACCGAGAGGCCGACCAGTTTGCAGTTGGCCTGGGCGAATTTTTCTTCGAGGGTGGCAAAAGTCATGAATTCGGAGGTGCAGACGGGGGTGAAATCGGCCGGGTGGCTGAAGAGGATGACCCAACTTCCTTTGTAGTCCTCAGGGAAGTTAATCGGGCCCTGGGTGGTCACGGCCTTGAAGGCAGGAGCGGGGTCGCCAATGCGGGGCATGGGGGTAAAGGTGGTTTCGGGGGTATCCATTTTTCTTTCTCCTTTTGAAATAATCGAAAATCTTATGAGAGATGAGAGTGTTGACAATCGGGGCAAAGCCCGTAATACATCATCCGCGCACCGAGCAGTTGGTAGCCCGAAGCGCGGTTGACTTCGTAATGTAATGCTTCTACCTGGGGAAGGGAGATGTCCATAATGCGATGACAGGAAATGCAGGCCAGGTTGATATGGGGAGAAACATCGGCATCGTAGTGAATCTGGTCATCGCCGCAATCGCCGAGCACGTTAACCTTCCCCAACCTGGCCAGGGTGTTCAAGGTGTTATAGACAGTCATCGCCGACAGAGAGGGATATTGCGGGCGCAGTTGGTCGTAAATCATGGCGGCGGTGGGATGGTCACGACTCTCTGCCAGGAAACGACAAATCGCCAGACGCTGGGGGGTAAGGCGCAGTCCGGCTTGTTTCAAAGCAGTGGTCAGTTCAGTAACGTCAGTCATCTTTACTTATATCAAGTATAAATTTATAATAATTATAAACAAGAAACGAAATTCGTCAAGAGGAGAAAGCCACGGGGAAGAAAAAAGAAGCCCCTCTCATGGGGAGAGAGGGACTTCCACGTTCTTCTCAAACGGATTGAGTGCTCGCCCTTTTGGGGAAGGCTTGAAGCCAGGGAAAAAAGAAAAGCCCTCTTCTGAGAAGAGGGCTTGCTCAGGCTCCTCGCCGAGGATTTGAACCTCGAACCTAGCGGTTAACAGCCGCCCGCTCTGCCGTTGAGCTAGCGAGGAAAGCGTTTAAGCAGGCCGGATTATATTAGCAACCCGCACACCTGTCAAGCAACTTCAAGGACACAATTTTTATTTCCAGGTCTGCACGGCTTGCCAAATGGCAACAATCAACCAGGTTTTGGGGTAGAAAATTGCCAGAAATACCAGATCACACATACTGAGCAAAGAGAAACAAAACAGCCAGTTTGTCAGGCAGATCAGCCGCGGATGTTTGGGGAACATCGCATCGCTGTAATCGTCGAAATGGGAATAATCAAACGTAGGCATAATTGCTCTGCGTAACAGGGAGCCGAGCGCATGTTACCAGACTTAATCGAGAACGACAACACATTCCTCGATCAAATTGCCCGCCATTGCCCCTGATGCCCTACCAACAAACAGGCTGCTGACTACCAACCGCAATCAGCAATCTACAATCAGCAATCTATATCAGCGGGCAGATGGAGCAACCAAAACTTCCGTCGCATCACGTCTCCACCACCAGCAAACGATCGTGCCCTGTCAGGTCACGCCGGATATACACAGAGGCCGCCGGAAAAGCACGCCGGGCCAGCGAGAGCACTGCCGCCCCCTGCGAGGCCTCAATCTCTAAAAGCAGAGCACCGCCCGTAGAAAGCACGCCAGGAGCCTGTTCGAGCAGGCGACGGATAAGCACCAGTCCATCCGACCCGCCATCCAGCGCTATCGTCGGTTCACGGCCAAAAATTGGCAAGGTATGAAGAGTCGCAGTCGGAATATAAGGGAGATTGGCCACAATCAAAGAATAGGGCGGCGAGAAAAGTCCAGCCGGGGCGCCCTCCTCCCCGGCCAAAGACATGCACACTTCCCCATGAGGAATTAAATCGGCCTCCACAAAGCAAATCCGCTCGGCCACGCCATGACGCCCGGCATTGCGCCGTGCCACCCGCAGCGCCGCCGGCGAAATATCGGTGGCAACGACCCGACAATCGGGCATGTTGTAAGCCAGGGAAACCGCAATACAACCACTACCGGTGCCTGCATCGAGAACAAGGGGAGGCAACGGAACATTCCGCAGCCAGGTCAACGCCTGCTCAACCAGCAACTCCGTTTCGGGACGGGGAATCAGAACGTCGGGTGTCACCACAAAGGGCAGGCCAAAAAATTCCCACTCCCCCAGCAGATAAGGGAGCGGCTCCCCCCGCTCCAGCCGGGAAACAAGCGCCTCGAACGCGGCCACAGCCTCACGGTCCAGGGCCGCATCGAGATGAGCAGCCAGCCAGGAACGTTTTTTATTGAGGACTTTTGCCAGCAACCCCTGTGCGTCGAGTTGGGGAGTATCGCTGCCCCTCTCCAGGCGCTGTACCGCCCACTTCAGTACCCCCCCAACCGTCCAATCCTGTGCTTCAACCGTCATGGCCAACAAACAGGCTCCCGCCCCAAGCGCTCATCGGGTTTAATCTTCTTCTTCGTCGTCCAGGTCAGAGGAAGCCAGCCGCTCAGCCTGGTCACGGGTAGCCAGTTCGGTAATAAATTCATCAATTTCCCCATCCATCACGGCAGGCAGGTTAAAAATCGAGCGTCCCAGACGATGATCGGTAACCCGGTTTTGTGGGTAATTGTACGTGCGGATTTTCTCTGACCGTTCGCCGGTGCCGACCTGGGAGCGGCGGTCCGATTCGATCGTGGCGCGCCGCTTTTGCTCCTCCATCTCGTACAAGCGCGCCCGCAAGATAGACATGGCCCGCAGTTTATTCTGCAACTGGGAGCGCTCATCCTGACAGGTGATCACCATGCCAGTCGGCTTGTGATGCAGGCGAACAGCGGTCGAGTTCTTTTGCACGTTCTGACCGCCCGCCCCCGAAGAACGAAAGACATCAATTTCGATGTCCGATTCAGGGATCTCAATGTCCACTTCCTCCACCTCCGGCAAGACGGCAACGGTGGCCGTGGAGGTGTGAATCCGGCCTGAGGCTTCCGTCACCGGCACCCGCTGGACGCGATGCACCCCCGACTCGTACTTCAGCCGGGAATAAGCGCCCCGCCCGCGGATTTCAAAAATGATTTCCTTGTAGCCGCCGATGCCGATTTCGCTGGCCGAGACGATTTCATATTTCCAGTCCTGGCGTTCGGCATAACGGGTGTACATTCGAAACAGGTCAGCAGCAAACAAAGCCGCCTCGTCGCCACCGGTGCCGGCGCGAATTTCCATGTACACATCTTTCTCGTCGCGCGGATCTTTGGGAACAAGCATGGACTTGAGTTTCTCTTCGAGAGCGCTGATTTGCGGCTCCACTTCGGCAATTTCCATTTCGGCCAGGGCACGCATTTCTTCATCCTGCTCGCTTTCGAGCAGATGGCGGGCATCTTCCAGCCGCTTCAACGCCTGGCGATATTGTCGCGCCGTCTCCACCAGCGGCTCCAACTCAGTCCGTTCTTTGTTCAACTCCGCGGCGCGTTCATAATCTCCGCCCACTTCAGCAAGTTGGCGATTCAATTCCTCGTAACGTTCTTCAATAGCAGCAAGTTTATCGAGCATACACCCATCCTTTTCGGGCCTTGCCCCTCGCCGGAGCAAAACCAGGACGACAAAATTTACATTCTGGAAAAGCGCCCGCCGATTATACTACGACAAGCAAGGCGAGGCAGGCTCCCTCGCCATCGAGCAGGAAACTCTCCACTCCCTGCCCGCCCGTCAACAAGCCTGCGCCCTTCCACCAAACACAATTCCCCGCCCTGAACTTGCTTCTCTTCTGGCGTGGTGAGTACAACGCCATGCAACAAACCAGGCATCGAGCAAACGCCCTTTTGCTCTACAAGCCCATTCCAAAAGCACAGCAAAAGCGCCGTCTCACCTGCCGGCAGCACAGGCCTCGTTCCGCCACCTGCAACGGCCCACAAAGAGCCGGCAGCGCAGGAGAGAGTCTCAGCGCTTCTTCTCCAACTCACGAGTTGATGACCAGCGACAGGATCATCGAAAGAAGCACAAGGACCGAAATGGTCACAAAGAAAACCTGATACAGGCGGATTCTCCGCTGGGCACGAGTCAATTTTTTGCCTTCTTTCCTGGACATACTTCCTCATCAGAAATTAGGTCGAAACGCCATGGGCGCGAAACGCCTTGTGCATGGCTTGTTCCAACTCTTCGAGCGCCACCGGTTTGGTCACATACGCATCAGCGCCGATTTGCAAGGCCCGATCAATCAGCACCTCAGCCGCCTCACTGGAAAGCATCACCACCGGCAAATCCTTAAACTCCTGGCGGCGCCGCAAGAATTCGAGAAAATCAAGGCCCGAGACTTCGGGCATCATAATATCCAGAATGATCAAATCCGGGCGCCGACCAGCCAGCAACGCCCGCGCTGCAGGTCGCGCCCCCAGAAAAAACGTTGACTCATACTGCAGCAGTTTGAGCAACAACTGAATCGCATTGACCATCTCCTGGTCGTCATCAACAATCCAAATCTTTTTCACCGTTTCCTTATCAGGGCTTCACGCCAAAGCAGACTTTATCTTCTCGGCCAACGACGGCGTAATCCCAGGGACAGCCGTCAGAGCCTCCAGCGAGGCCTCTCGAATCTTATCGACAGAACCGAAATGTTGCAAGAGGGCGCGCCGTCTCGCTGGCCCAATGCCGGGGATCGAGTCCAACAACGAGGCCATCCCCTGTTTCGAGCGCCGGGCCCGGTGAGCAGTAATCGCAAAGCGATGAGCCTCATCCCGAATTCGCTGCAACAGATACAGGCCTTGCGAGTGACGCGGCAGCACCAATGGCTCCGCCCGGTGGGGGAAGAAAATCTCCTCCTCCTGTTTTGCCAGGCCGATGACCGGCACCGTCTCCAGCAGGTCAAACTTTTCGAGGACCGCCACGGCGCGGGACAACTGCCCCTTGCCCCCGTCCACAATCAGCAAGTCTGGGAGGAAGGAAAACGCCTCGTCCGGTTTCGACCCGGGGCCGGCCGCGCCCTCGTGGGCCGCCTGCCACCGCCGGAAGCGGCGCGTCAGCACCTCCTCCATCGAGGCAAAGTCATCGGGCGCCCCGGCAAGCGACTCAATATTGAAACGGCGGTACAGTTTCTTGTTCGGCACGCCCTGCGAAAACACCACCATGCTCCCCACCGTCGCCACTCCCTGGGTATGGGAAATATCATAACACTCAATACGATTCGGCGGCGAGACCAGCCCCAAGGCCTGCTGAAGTTCGGCCAGCGCCTGTTCCTGACGATGTGTATCGGCCTGCCAGCGCGCCCGCAACGCCGAAAGAGTTTCCACCGCATTTTCAGTCGCCATGCGCAGCAACTCTTGCTGCGGCCCCTCTTTTGGTACAAAAATCTCCACCTTCTCACCGCCGCGCCGCGAACGCATCCACTCCTGGATGATTCGGGCCTCTTCAATTTCCTCGGGCAGCATTAACTGATCGGGCACCGTGGCTGCCTCGGAGTAAAACTGCTGAATAAATTGGGCCATCACCTCGGCATCGGCAACATCCTCCGTGCCTTCCAGGACGAAATACTCCCGTCCGATCAGTTTGCCTCCCCGGATGAAGAAAACCTGCACACAGGCATCGCCGTCGCTACGGGCCAGCGCCAGCACATCTGAATCTTTGTAATCGGGAGAAAAAACGACCTTCTGGCGCTCGGTCACGGCTTGCAGGGCCTTGATTTTATCGCGCAGGGCAGCCGCTCGCTCAAAATGCAAGGCTTCGGCCGCCTGCTCCATTTCGCGTTGGATGCGCTCCAGAACAGGCTCTGAGCGTCCCTCCAGAAACGACTGCAAATCGGCAATCATCTGACGGTACTGCTCGCGGCTCACTGCGCCAATGCACGGCCCCAGGCAGAGCCGAATATCGTAATACAGACATGGGCGCGGGTCCTGACCGGTGATCTGCCGGTCGCAGGTCAGATACGGGAAGACCCGGCGCAGCACATCCAGCGTTTGGTGCACCGCCCAGGCAGACGTGTAAGGCCCAAAATAACGCCCTCCGTCGTCCTGCATCAGCCGGGTGACGGTCACATGCGGAAAATCTTCCTGCCAGTGAATTTTGATATACGGATAACGCTTATCGTCCTTCAAACGGACGTTGTACTTGGGGCGGTATTTTTTGATGAGATTCATCTCGAGGATCAGCGCCTCGAGTTCCGACCCGACCACGATCCATTCGATATCGGCAATCTCGCGCACCAGGCGACGGGTCTTCTGATCGTGGCTGGAATCGGCATGAAAATACGAGCGGACGCGATTCTTCAAACTGATGGCTTTGCCGACGTAGATCACCTTTCCCTCGGCATTCTTCATCAGGTAACAGCCGGGTTTGCCAGGCAGCGTAGCCAGAATCGACTGGATATGCTCAGAAATCTCCATATTTTGTATTTTACCGTACTTCCCCTATCCGTCATTACGAGCGAAGCGAACCTCCTCCCCCATCCCGTCATTGCGAGCGAAGCGAAGCAATCTCCTCCCTTGTCCTGCAACCCCCACACAAAAACTGGGGCGGTCAAACGTTCCCCGCCCCAGTCGTCATTTCCTCATCGGACTTTTACCGCTTGTTGGCGTAAAAACACCCATAGGAATTGTCTGCAGTGGACATCGTCCCCTCGATGTAAGTAGCCGTGCTATCGAGGGTCCCCAAATAATTGGCATTTGGGTAATCATCGAACACAAAATTGACATTGCTACCCGTCACAGTCCAGGTGCCATACCCGCCATCCGTCCCCTCGGAGGCATAGTAAGTGCCATCCGAATAAAATGTGACAGTGGCCGGGCCATCATATGTGAGTTCACAATCCCATGAGTAGTAGAGGTCCCAATCTCCCACAAGGTTACTGCGATTATCCTGCAAGAATGTAAACGGCCCGCTCCCTTGCATCCCCAGGTAAACCAACACACCGATTACGGCCAGGCAAAGACAACACAGGATAATCACAATGGCAACTGGAATGATGATTTTCCAGGGAATGGATTTTCCCGGCGGGGGTGGGGGAGCAGCAGGAATTTCACTAAACTCGTTCATTTTAACCTCCGATGAATTTAGTAACATTATATCTGCCTTTCGACAAAAAGCAACAACAATTTACATCAGGTTAAAAACACAAAAGCCCCTTCTAGCGAAGGGGCCTGGTGACCGACCGGGTACTCGAAACCCGAACCAACTGATTAAGAGTCAGCTGCTCTACCGATTGAGCTAGTCGGCCATAGCGGGCGAAATTATACCGCAAAGAAGCGGCATGTCAACTCTCCGGGCCGTTTGAGGCGTGATTTTCTCAAAGTCAAATCTTTCACCGCAGAGCCGCTGAGAACGCACAGAAAACCACAAAAAATCTCTGCGAACTCTGCGTCTCAGCGGTCAAAATTCTCAATTGCCGTGCTTTGCACAGGACATCAAGGCACTTTGAAAAAGCCATACCGTTTGAGGCAAAAATTCCTGAAGAAGACGGCTCTCTTTTGCAGTAGAATAGCCCATAATCTTTCCCCACCTTCAGGAGTCCTAATGAGAAACGCCCAGGAACTGTTTGAACCTTCCCTCGCCCTGACGTTCGATGACGTCCTCATCGTTCCGGCCTACAGCGAAATCCTCCCCTCGGAAACCGATGTGACCGCCCAACTGACTGCCGGGATTCGGCTGAATATCCCCATCGTCTCGGCGGCAATGGATACCGTCACCGAGGCGCGGCTGGCGATTGCCCTGGCGCGCGAAGGTGGCATTGGCATCATTCATCGCAACCTCTCGCCCGAAAAACAGGCCGCTGAAGTGGACAAAGTGAAGCGTTCGCAATCCGGGATGATCACCGACCCCATCACCCTGCCCCCCGACGCTTTGCTCCAGCAGGCAGAAGACATCATGTCCCACTATCAAATCAGCGGCGTGCCGATTGTGGACAGCGAAAACAAACTGGTCGGCATCCTCACCAACCGCGACATTCGCTTTGTAGAGCCTTCTGACTACCATCAACCGGTCAGCAAATTTATGACGCCCCAACCGCTGGTCACTGCGCCAGTGGGAATTTCAAAAGAAGAGGCCAAAGCCTTGCTCCAGAAACACCGCATCGAGAAACTTCCGCTGGTGGACGAAGCAGGCCACCTCAAAGGATTGCTGACGGTCAAAGACATTCAAAAAGAGCGCGAGTACCCCCTTTCGGCACGCGACGAACGCGGCCGTTTACTGTGCGGCGCGGCCGTCGGTACGGGTGCCGACCTGGAACGGCGTGCCGGCCTCCTCGTAGAAGCCGGCGTGGACGTACTGGTCATTGACACGGCTCATGGTCACTCGAAGGGCGTGCTTGAAGCCCTGCGCCGCCTGCACAGCCAGTGGCCCAAATTGCCAGTCATTGCCGGAAACGTGGTCACCGCCGAGGGGACGCGGGCGCTGATCGAGGCGGGTGCAGCAGCCATCAAAGTGGGAGTTGGCGCCGGGTCCATCTGCACGACGCGCATCGTGGCCGGAGCCGGGATGCCGCAACTTTCTGCCATCTATGCCTGTGCACAGGAAGCGCATCGCCACGGTATCCCCGTCATCGCCGATGGAGGCATCAAATTCAGCGGCGACATCGTCAAGGCCATTGCAGTCGGTGCCGACACGGTCATGCTTGGCAGTTTGCTGGCCGGTCTGGAGGAGTCGCCGGGCGAGGTAGTCCTGTTTGAGGGGCGCCGCTTCAAGGAATATCGCGGCATGGGCAGTTTGGGCGCCTTGCAAGGGTATGGCCGCGATCGTTATGCTTCGGCCCAATCGGGAGCCGGGAAACTGGTCCCCGAAGGGATCGAAGGACGCGTGCCCTACAAAGGGACATTGCACGACTTCGTGTTTCAACTGGTTGGTGGCTTACGCTCCGGAATGGGCTACGCCGGCGCTCGCACGCTGGATGACCTGCGCGAAAAGGCCGAACTCGTGCGGATCACCAACGCCGGTCTGATTGAAAGTCATCCCCACGACGTGATCATCACCCGCGAGGCCCCCAATTACCAGTTGCCGCAAGGATGATCTGCTCCCCTCCCCATCCCTCTCCGCTCAAAAAATAGCAAAATTGTCTCTCCATAATTTCAGCAATTCTCGTATAATCAAGAAGTGATTCCATTGCAAAAACCTTTTTTACCACAAAGGGCACGAAGGAGCGCGAAGTTTTTTCAAACAATGAGTCTCCTGCAAAAAGGTGAAAATCGAACCACAAAGACACGGAGACACGAGTAAGTAAATGAAAGGAAACTTTGTGACTCCGTGTCTTCGTGGTGAAACTTCAGGGTTTTTGCAGTGGAGTCAAACAATTGTGCGCCGAAATTCAAGATTCTCAATTGAGCCTTTTAGAAATCCTTTGTGTACTTCGTGTCCTTTGTGGTTCAAGACCTTTTTGCAGTAGAGTCAGAAGTGAAAAATCCCCACCGGAGCAATCCTCATGAGCCAGAATCGCAGTGAACAAATGGTTAACCGCTTACGCAATCTCCAGGCTGCCGCGCCGGATATCGAGGCATCGGCCGTCGTCTCTGTAGATGGGCTGATCATCGCCTCTGCCCTCCCCCAGGGAGTAGAAGAAGACCGCGTCTCGGCGATGTCGGCGGCCATGCTCAGCCTCGGCGAGCGCATCGCCAGCGAACTGGGGCGTGGTGGACTGGAACAAGTGTATATCAAGGGCGATTCTGGCTTTATTCTTCTCACTGCTGTCGGCGAGGAGGCAGTGCTGACTGCTCTAGCGCGCCAGGAAGCCAAACTCGGCCTGATTTTTCTGGAAATGCGACGCGCTGCGGAGGACCTGGCCAGGCTGGTCGGCTAAAATGCGCGCTCAACTCGTTCGTTTCCAACATCTGTCAACCCGTGTGGGGAGGACGCCATTCAATGGCCCTCCCCACATCATTTGATTCGGCGTTCCTTCTTCACAGCGAGAAAGGAGGTACATAAGGAGAACGTTATGACTACCAAGTATCTTTTCTTCACCGGCGGCGTCGTCTCCTCGGTCGGGAAAGGGGTCACTGCTGCAGCCACCGGTCTGCTCCTGAAAGAGCGCGGCTTCCGCGTCACGGTTCAGAAACTCGACCCCTACATCAACGTAGATCCGGGCACCATGTCCCCTTATCAGCACGGGGAAGTATACGTCCTCGATGACGGTGCCGAAACAGACCTCGACCTGGGACATTACGAACGCTTTATTGACATTCGTCTGCGGCGTTTTTCCAACTTCACCACCGGTCAGGTCTATGCCGGCGTCATCAGCAACGAGCGCCGCGGCGACTACCTGGGCGGCACGATTCAAGTGATTCCGCACATCACCAACGAAATCAAGCGTCGAATCGGGCTGGCCGCTCGCGAGACCAACGCCGAAATCATCCTGATCGAGGTCGGCGGAACTGTAGGCGACATCGAATCACAGCCCTTCCTGGAATCTTTGCGGCAGTTGCGCAATGAAGTAGGGCGCGAAAATGTGTTCTTTATTCACGTCACCTGGCTGCCCTACATCGGCGCCACCCAGGAACTGAAGACCAAACCCACGCAACACTCGGTGGCAGCGCTCCGTTCCATCGGTATCTCTCCCAACATGATTATCGCCCGCTCTGACTACCCGGTGGATGAAAGTCTGTGCGATAAAATCGCCCTCTTTTGCGACGTGGACAAGCGCGCCGTGATCCCCATGGTCACCACGCCGGTGCTGTACGAAGTGCCGCTCTTACTTGAAAAGGCAGGCGTGGCCGAGTACTTGATGGAGAAACTCCACCTGAAACCCACGACCACCCCCGACTGGAGCGCGTGGGAAGACCTGGTTGCCCGGGTCAAGAAAGAAAAACCCGTCGTAAAAATTGCCCTGGTGGGGAAATACGTGGAATTGAAAGATGCTTATATGTCTGTGCGCGAGGCGCTCAAACATGCCGCTCTGGAGGAAGATGTAGAGGTTCAAATTGAATGGGTGCATTCGGCAGACCTGGAAAAAGGCAAGGGCTGGGAGGTCGTCCAGGCAGCCGATGGCATCCTGGTCCCCGGCGGCTTCGGCTCGCGCGGCACCGAAGGCAAAATTGCAGCAGCAAAATACGCTCGCGAAAACAAGGTGCCCTACCTTGGCCTCTGCCTGGGAATGCAATTGATGTGCATTGAATTCGCCCGCAACGTCCTGGGGTATGAAGATGCGAACTCGACCGAATTTGACCGGTCCACCACGCATCCGGTCATTGATTTGATGATTGACCAGCGCTCGATTACCGACCTGGGCGGGACCATGCGGCTGGGTCTGTATCCCTGCATCATCCAGCCCGGCACAAAGGTCGCTGAAGTTTATCAGACAGAGAGAGTGGAAGAACGCCACCGCCACCGCTGGGAAGTCAACAATGTCTATCGCAAGGAATTTGAGCAAGCGGGCATGGTCTTCTCTGGCCTCTCACCCGATGGAAAACTGGTAGAAATTGCCGAAATCAAAGATCATCCATACATGGTCGGCTCGCAATTTCACCCCGAGTTCTTATCCCGCCCGATGCGCCCCCATCCGCTGTTTGTGGGCTTGATACGCGCCGCCAAAGCAAAAGCAGGGATCCAAACAGAACGTAATGAAGGTAAAAGGTAAAGGGTGAAAAGTAAGAAGTAAGAAGTAAAGCAAAAGGTAGCAACTTTTGCTTATCTGGGGCATCAAAAAAAAGAGAAAGCTCAGATATAATTACTGCACGCTCTGCCTCATTCTCGTGACGGGGCTGGCTTACCTCATCCAATCTTTCATTTCATAAAAACCAAAGGAGAATTGACATGAAACTCAACAAAAACATGGGCACTGTTGATCGCATCATCCGCCTTGTCCTGGCAGCGTTCTTCGTGGTGCTGTACTTCGGCGGCTTTGTCCAGGGTGTCTTGGGCATCATCCTGCTCATCCTAGCCGTGGTCTTCATTCTGACCAGCGCAGTCTCGTTCTGCCCGCTCTACACCCTCTTCAAGTTCTCGACTCGCAAGTAATTCAAGGATTTTATGAGTCTCCTGCAAAAAGGTGAAAATCGAACCACAAAGACACGGAGACACGAGTAAGTAAATGAAAGGAAACTTTGTGACTCCGTGTCTTCGTAGTGAAACTTCAGGGTTTTTGCAGTGGAGTCTTTTATAAAAATCCATTTTCTGTCCCCACAAACGGCGCATGCCTATCTGCGCCGTTTTTTTTTGACTCTCCTGCAAAAACTCGTCAAACACAAAGGTCACGAAGGAACACAAAGGAAAATCTCTTCATTTTCAACCGTCGTGTACTTTGTGTCCTTTGTGGTTAAAGGACTTTTTGCAGTGGACTCTTTTTTAT
>DAOTZT010000332.1:0-4209 GCA_034434255.1 Anaerolineales bacterium
AACGCTGCGGAGCGCCTGGGATGGACGTAAATTTCGCGCGTTGGCCGTTTGCTCCCCCTTCTGCTCGTCTTCCTGAAGAGGAAGAACGCTGGTGGGAAACTTGCTATGTACCTCCTCCGGCGCTGGAGGTCGTAGAAAGTCACTCGCAATGGTGTGTGCTATGGGGAGGGTTTCAGCAAGGCAAAAGCGCCTTACTGCGGGCGCTGAAGAGACGGCAGGAGACCTACGCGCTGGTTCTGGAAGACGATTCTTTCAGCGCTCCAGGCCTGGAACATCCGTCAGGAAATATTCTCTACCGCATCCTGTATCGTGCTTCCTGGGCGCTGCGCGAGCGGCTGCGGAACGAGCCAGGGCTGTTTGCTTCTCTTTCCAAAACACAACTGGAATTCCTGCGCTGGGCGGTCGAGAAATTTCACAGCCGGCGCGCCTTCCTGCGCTGGTTGGATGGTTTGCCAGCGGAGAACGCTCAGACGCTGGAAACGATTCCTTACGAAGACCTTTACCCCACTCAAACCGAAACCATACATGTGGAGGGTCAACTCGAAGAACTGGTCAACGTATGTCATCGCTTGGGTTATCAGCAGGTGATTCTCCATGTTGATACAACCCCTTTTCTGAGTGCCGGGCAACAGGACGAAATACGAGCGACTCTGGGATGGCTCAAGCCGATGGAACACTACGGCATCAAGGTCATTCTGGCCCTGCCGCCGCTTTTCTCGAAAGAAGAGATTGTGTACCTGGGCCGAGGCCGTCTGAGGCTTGTGGAGGTCGAGGCAGCGCCCAACTTGACCAGTGAGATCATCGCTCGTCATCTCCGCGCTGCCACAGCAGGACAGTTCGAGAACCTGCGGCAACTCTGCTCGCCTGATTTGCTCGCCAGGCTCGAAAAAATGGTTGCAGAAGAATTCGACCGTTCGTCCCCCCCCGGTGCATGGCTCAAGGTTTGCGAAATAGCGCTCGAAATGGTGAATCGAACCGGCCAGGTTCCCCTGAGCAGCGAGATGTTCCCCGCTCTGCGGCACACCTACGCTCTACGTCACCAACCGCTACGGCTGGGAGCCAAAGAGCAGTTCCCCGGCGTTTGGAGAGGCTATCAGTGGTTAAGTCTCGACCGCGCTCTTTACGACTTCTTGACCCTTCTAATGCAGCAAAAAGGACGTCGGGTGGACAGTGAGATGATGCCTTCGAAAGGTAATTTACATACCCTGGCCAGCCGTTTGAGGAAAGTCATCGAGCCAGATCCTGCTGATAAGGTCTACTTGAAAAACCGCAGGGATGAGGGTTACTGGCTGGAAAATTTTGTCCCCTTGCAAGAGCCTCGTTTTTGACAGGTTTTCGACAGGTTTTTGACAGGTTAAAGTCAGCCTTACTTATTGCCTCGGCTGGCAAGAGCGCATATACTAAAAGCACTCGACCAGGTTGTTCAGACAACAATAGCCCTGTCTTCAACAAATAAAGTAAAGCGCCAGGTTTTTCGTGGCGTTGTAGTGGCTTTTATGGGAAAAAATCCTCGGCTTCGTTTCATCCAATACTTTGGCCTCACCCACGATCCCTTCGAAACCCCAGTTGCGGAGCAAGAACTGGCGCGAATCCAGGATGTTTTTTACACCTACTATTCCCCCCCTGCCTCTCAAGAAGAACTTCTCTCCCGTCTGCGCACTTCCTCTCATGCATTCATTTTTGGTGTTCCTGGCAGCGGCAAAAGCACCTTACGGTTGATGCTCGATGCTGATTGCCGCACTGTGCTGGATGGCACGTTGCCGATTACTTATCTTCTCGGCGAGGACATCCAGCGCCCGCTTACGGCGCAAGAACATGGGGAAAGACTGGCGCGAGCGCTGGCGGTAGATTTGACGCTTGCCGTTCTGGAGCAATTCAATCCGCTGAAGCCTTTTCCCACCTCGGAACAGATTCAATCTTTGCAGGAGCAGGTTCAAGTGGGAGGACGACCCCTGAAGCGCTTGCTTCGAACTGTGTTACGCAAGATCAGAGGAGAAGAGCAAGCAGACTCTACCTGGGGATTGAGCAAAGACTGGCACATCATCGGCAAAGCGCCGGTCAAGTATGTGAGCGCTTCGACGAAACTGGGAGAGTTAGTGACCGCTTTGCTGGAAGAGACTCCTGCCTCCGCTGCGCCGCGCGGCTGGGAGATGTTTTGGCAAGGTCTGGAAACCGCTCGTTTGTGGCACTTCACTCGTTTTCTTCTGTTGGTAGATGAGGTGGACGCTCGCCAGCGAGAGACCGATGAAATGACTGCTCTGATCGCTCCTTTGCTGGAGGCTCTGCCGCAAATGGAAACTCGACAAGTATGGGGGAAATTCTTCCTGCCGCCCGAATTGAAAGAAACCGTTCGTCCCCTCCTTAAGGCTCGCTATCATAAAGACTTGAATTCCCCTTCCGTTTTCTCTATAATGATAGAGTGGGATGAAAAAGCCCTGCAGCAACTCTTAACACAACGTTTGCGCGCTGCTCGCCCGTCCTCGAGCCCCCCTTATGCGGGTCTCGACAATCTGGCAAGGGCCGGAGTGAATCTGGAGGCAAAGGTCATACAGGCTGCCCAGGGCTCCCCACGTCGCTTGCTGAAGACCATCAGCGACTTAATTGATATTCATGTTCACCGCACCCCAGATTCGCCGCTCCTGAGCCAGGAAGATTGGGAAGAATACCAGCAGAAAGAGAAGTGACCATGCTCCAAGTCATTTTCCTGGTGGCAGGAGATTTTTCTTTTGTCTTGCAGAAGGCAGGACGGCGCCGTGCAAAAGGATGGGGATAAACTTATGCTACCAGCGGACTGGGATGACCTGCTTGAAAAAGAGTTTGTTGACCGCCCCAAGGCGAAGGATGCCATTACCAATTGGGTAGAGTCGCCTACGGAGAAGCGCATCCTCTCCGTTGTCGCCCCGCCTGGAAACGGAAAGACCTGGATCTTGAAGAATCTCCACAAAGAGTGGAGCAATCCGGGGAAGCGTCTTGTCCTCTGGCTGGATGCGCCCGACATCATCTGCCGCGAGGAGGAGCAAGACACCGCCCGCATGATCGAGCCAGAGGCTTTCAGGCAATGGTTCGAGAAAGCCTGGGACCATGCCGCTCAGCATTGCCATCATCTGCGCCCCATCAGTCAAATTGCCGATTTCAAGGCACAGATCGAAGCCCTGGTCGAAATGCTGTGCAACTGCGATCTCGCCCATTCCCCTGTGCTGATCGTGGACGGCTACGACGAAATCACCGAAAGGCAAGCCGAAACGCTTTCCTTACGCATTCTCCACCCTTTCCTCGGACGGTCATGCACGCGCCTGATCCTCGCCCATCGCGCCGAGTGGCTGGTCAAGGGGCTCTCCTTTTACAAGCGGCAGATGCTTTTGCTTTCCGAGAGAGACCCGCTTTCCTGGGAATTTGCCCTCGAGCAGTTCCAACGCCTCTTCGAACAAAAATACCCCGGCCATCCTCCTCGCGACCCATCCAACTGGATGAAGGAGCAGTGCCAGCATTACCGCTGGAATCATCCCTTCATAAACCGTTTCCTGTTCGAGTGCGGTCTGAAAAGCCCGGATGCTTCCACCTTGGCTCCTCTCACATCGCAAAATTTCATGGATTGCTGCAAGGCTGTGATCGAGCGCCCGGACGCGCAAGGGAAGCCTCGCTACCCCTCCCTGACCGACGAGGAATTTCATCTTCTCTATCAACTGGCGACCCAGTTTTCTGACAAGTGGACCGATACCGAGGTCGCCTCGAAAATGGGCATCTCGCTGATGTGGATGGATGCCCGCTTCACCCGCTTATTCAATGCGGGCGTGATTGTCAATCTGTCTCCCAGCACATTTTATCAGGTCGCCGACGGCATTCGAGAAATCTCACGTGAGATTTCTATCGAAACGTAGCGTGGAATTCATTCCGCAACTTTCAAAAACGTAACGCGGAATTATGGAGTTTAACAAAATAATCTGGCAACTTTCCCTCCGGCTTCGGCGGGGGGACCATCCCCCGCCTCAGCGCATAAAAGTCGGCTTCCAGCCGTCTCCAGGCTTCAGCACAAGCGCAAACAGGGTATCACCAGGCTCTGCCTGGTCAAGCCGACCAAAGGTCGGTGGTACGACGGCTGATAGTCGCATCTTGCCAGATTACGGCAATAATTTTTTAAACTTCATTATTCCGCAACCATAATGCTAATTTTGCACAAGAACACGCAGGAGGCACAGAGATGAGTGAAAC
>DAOTZT010000333.1:0-2966 GCA_034434255.1 Anaerolineales bacterium
TTGTATTGTTGACTACCACTGGCATTGTGCCCATTCTTGACAATGTTTGTGCTGTTGCACTTCCGACATATACACTGTTTTGTAATCATGAGTATAGTATACTACACATCACTTCGATTTGACCACTACCAAGGTGCGAAATTTAGGCTAAGCCCGTGGACTGGGGTGGCTTGCCGTAATAGGGGCGGTCAGGAAAATCAATGGCTCCATCCTGAGGCGCACGATAGATCCGTTTCGGTGTCTGTGCTACCAATGCCGCATTGAGCCGGTGCTCCAGTTCGGGCAAATCTTCAATGCGCAGTTGATCATTCAGATAGCCCCGGATGGTTTCGGGGTCAGCCATGCCGAGCCAATCGGTGCAGACGGCTTGGAGGGTGCCACGCTTACGCGCCACGCCCAGCAAGGCGTCATACAAATTGTCCGTCGTGCAAACATAACCTGCAGCTTCCAGCGGCAGGGGCTCTGTCAGCACCTCACGGGCTTTGGGCAGAACTTTCTCATCGCTGAGTTTTAGGGTATCATGGGACATGGGCTTGCTCTTCTTGGATTGTTGGTTGGCGCTAATTTGTCCATGCGCCCGTCAGTCACGCTTTACTCATCGAACGTGAATTCGAGCAACACGGAATCGCCGGTGTTGCGACGGAGGCGATTCAGCAGGGTCAACACGAAACGGGCAAACCCGTACTTCTGGCGATACAGTTCGTCGGCTCGCGCTTTTAGGGTGTCCTCCTCCACGAGGCGAGCGCGGGCGGGGAGGAACGCGCCGAGCGGCTTGCCGCGCGCGTCACTGGGGGCGATGTGCGCTTTGCCGTTAGCGCGGATGCGTTTGGCTTTGCCGGTTTGCGCGCCGGTGAAGACGTAGAGTCTGCCATCCATCTCCACAAACCAGACCGGCGTGGCGACAGCCGCGCCGGTCTTGCGGAAGGTGGTCAGATTGATATAGGAGTGATTTTGAAAATGTTTTTCGTGCTGATTCGTCATCTGCTTCTCCTAGGGATCGAAAGGAGATCGAAAGGGTAACCCTCGCCGGTGACAGGATCGCAATAGCCGCCTGTCTCGCCACCGAGGGGAATTCACTCGGGCAACAATGATTCGTTCATCGTATTCGCCGTGACTTGCGCATCAGCGCGTTCGCGCCGGGTCTCGCCCCGCGAGCAGGTCGTCAATGACGCGGCGGTAGATTTCAACCGAGACGGCGCCAGGAAGTATCCACCGGCCGTTGAACACGACCGTCGGCGTGGCGGAGACGCCCATTGCCAGGGACTCTTGCTGGTCGCGTAAGACGGCCTGAAGGGTGGCCTCGGATTCCAGGTCAGCGCGAAAGCGCTCCAGGTCGAAGCCGAGTTCGGCGGCACACTCCAACAAGGTTTGCGGATCCGCGACATTGCGGGCTTGAACCAAATGGGCGCGTTGCAAGCGATCATACATCCGCGCGTGCGCCGCCATGCCGCCCTGGAACTCGGCGGCTTTGACGGCGCGCAGCGCAGGCATCGAGTAGGGATACGGGAAGGGGCGCGAAGCCATCAAGGCGGGATTGATTTCTTCGCCGCCGGGCAGACGCCTGGATGCCGCCCAGTGAGTGAGAATCTCACGTTTGGCATTTTCTTCCGAGCCGAACATGCGCGTTAGTTCCTCGCGTGTCGGTCCCAGTGGAAACGTCTTGTAGGTGAAGGTCACCCGTTCGCCGTACTCTTGTTCGATTTGATGCAAGCGACCGCTTGCCACGAAGCACCAACTTCAAAGCACATCGTGAAAAACAGTCAAGTGGACAGGGCTCATCTTTATCTCCATAAAAATCCCACGCCGCGCTTGCCGAGAATCTGGTCGTCGAAAATCACTTCGGCGGGGGCGTCAGCCAGAGCCTGGCAAACGTGCAGGGGTAATAAATGCTCTTCGCGCGGGTGACAGTAACGGGCGGCGGGGGCTTGTTCCCATTCGATGAGTCGCCGCTCCCGTTCCGCCTGAGACAGGTTGCCCGTGCAGGTTTCAATCAGCCAGTTTTGAAAGGCGTCATTGGCCGGGTCGGGCGCGCCCAATTCCCGTCCGAAAAAAGCGCGCTGATTGTGGAAGGAAAAGCCCGAGCCAGCCACCAGGATATTTTCGCTCAGCAATTCGCGCAATGCCTTGCCGAGGGCGATGTGCGCGGCGGCGTTCAATCCGCGCAGCAGCGGGAGCTGGATGACGGGAATGTCAGCGGCAGGATACATCAATTTGAGTGGGATGAAAACGCCATGGTCGAAGCCGCGTTGGGCATCCAGCCGCGAGGGGATGCCGTTTTTCTCCAGCAGGGCAGCCAGCCGTTCCGCCAGCGCAGGATGACCGGGGGCGGGATAGGTGATTTGGTAGGCTTGCGGCGGAAAGCCGTAATAATCGTAAAACATGGGCGGCTGGGGCGCGCTCAACAGGGTGGCGGCGTTTTCCTCCCAGTGGGCGCTGACGACGAGGATGGCTTCCGGGCGTTCCAGACGCTGCGGCAGGTGCGTCATAAAATCTATCATCGCCTGGTGGCTGGGGTCGCCCAAAATGGGCAAAGGCCCGCCGCCATGCGGGAAGTAGATGATTTGGGCTTTTCGCATTGGATTCTCCCTGGCGCAAGTCGGGGACTTGCGCTACAGTTTTTTCAATTCTTTTGCGGGGAGGTCTACGCCTATTTCCCGTACCACATGCGCGCCAGCAGGTTATCTTTGAGAATGAACTGGTGGTAGAGCGCAGCGCCGATGTGCAGCAGGATAAGCAGCGCGGAGAGGAAGAAAAACAGGCCATGCAGCGCGGGGTTCAAGTCCGCCGGCATACTTCCCTGCCCCTCGAAAACAATCGGGGGCAGCCCATAGCGGACAGAAAGCGCTAACCCGCTGAGCGGCATGAGGAAGGCGAGCAGGTACAGCGTATGGTGTACGCCTCTTGCCACACTATCGAGAAAGGCGCTTCCGCTGGTGGCATCTTCGGGACGAGGCGTGCGCCAGCGC
>DAOTZT010000334.1:0-11172 GCA_034434255.1 Anaerolineales bacterium
AACGGATGTTTGGTTATTTTTCTGCGCGCACATGGGCCACCTCCTTTTCTGCTTGAACAGATGCGTTTGAGTCACCTTTCAGTCAAAATGTGCCGTGTTCCTGGGTTTGCCTGTGCGTTCTCTATTTTCAAGTTTAGTTTAGCACAAAGAGGTGGCTGGGGCAAGCGAACCCTGTTCCAAAATTGTCATTTCTCCAAAATGATTGTATAATGCAATCGTTTCATTTAGCAACTGTTTTGTGAAGTGATATGTCTATGCAACTGATTGATGTTTTTTGGGAAACGATTCCCCCTGTTTGGCGACAGACGCGGGGAAAGATTCGTTCGGTGGCTCGCGAGCGCTTTGGCTTGACTGTGGAGCAATTCCAGGCGCTGCGGCGCATCCGCAAGGGGTATGACACGGTCAGCGCCCTGGCAGAGGAGGGACGTCTCAGCCGCTCGCAGGCCAGCCGGGCTGTCGAGATTCTCGTCCGGCGCGGCCTGGTCACTCGCCTGACCGACGCGGCCGATCGCCGTCACATTCGCCTTTCCCTGACCGAGGCGGGTCAGGAGACCCTGTCTGCCATATACGCCGAGACGGAAGCCTGGCTTTCGGAGCGTTTTCAATCTTTGAGTGCGGCCGAGAGCGAACAAGTCATTGCCGCGCTGATCGCGCTCCGTCGCGCGTTTGATTGACTTTTTGTCTCCCCACGCTCTCTGTTCGCCTCTGCGGCATCTCTCGCACTGTCGTTTTGGCGCTTTTGCAATGAATCCTGGACTCACGCAAGGATTGGACAACCTGCCCTATGATTTTTCTCCTCAAACTTCGTCCTTTTCTCAAGCCTTACCTCTGGCGCATTTTGCTTAACCTGGTGATCTTGCTCTCCATCACCGTCCTGTCTCTCGTTGTGCCGAACGTCATTCGTCTGGTCATTGACGATGGCCTGCAACGTGGCGACGCGCGGTATATCGTGCGCTCTGCGCTGGTTTTGCTCGGGCTGGGCCTGCTCATCGCTGCTTTCTCTTTTGCCCAACGCTATCTTTCGGAATGGGTGGCGGCCCACATCGGTTATGACTTGCGCAACCGCATGTACGATCATCTCCAGCATCTTTCGTTTACCTATCACGACCACGCCCAAACCGGTCAACTCATCTCTCGCTGCATCGAAGACGTGCGGGCCATTCAAGGGTTCGCGGCGGGCAGCATTATTGAACTTGTGCAGTTAGCCCTCATGACGGTTGGGGTGGTTACGTTGCTTGTTCTCGCCAACCCGCTTCTGGCAGTCATTGCCCTTCTGCCGCTTGTGCCGATGGCGATGATGACGACCGCCTTCGGGGGGCGCGTGACGCAACTTTTCTACGCCGTGGATAATGCCCTGGGCGACCTTTCGGCCCGCTTGCAGGAAAACGTGAGCGGGGTCCAGGTGGTGCGGGCCTTTGCGCGTGAACCGTATGAGATCGCCCGTTTCGACGAAAGCAACCGCGCTTACTTTCGCGCCCGCCTGAAGGTCATCGGTGAGTGGTCGCGAGTCATGCCGACGACCAACCTGTTGATTGTGATGGGCACGATTCTCATCCTGTGGTTTGGGGGGCAAATGGTGATGGCCGGGACGATGACAGTCGGCGAACTGGTGGCTTTCAATGCTTATCTGATGATGCTTTCGGCGCCTGTTCAGCAACTGGCCTGGCTGGTGAACGCCGCCGGCGAGGCAAGTGCGGGTGCCCAACGCGTCTTTGAAGTGCTGGAAACCCAGCCAGACATTCGCAATCCTGAGCAGCCGTTTGCGCCCTCTGAGATTCGCGGCGCGGTGGAATTCCGCAACGTCAGTCTCCTTTACCAGGACGAGAAAAAAGAGTCACTTTCGGGCATCAATTTGCGGGTTGAGCCGAATCAGATGGTGGCGCTCATCGGACCGACCGGTTCGGGCAAGACCTCCCTGGTGAACCTTATTCCGCGTTTTTACGATGCCAGCGAAGGACAGGTGCTGGTAGATGGCGTGGATGTCCGTCAGTTCCATCTGGCTACCTTGCGGCGTTCCATCGGCATTGTCTTACAGACATCCCTTTTGTTTTCTGACACCATTCGAGAGAACATTGCTTATGGTCGCCCGGATGCCAGCATGGAAGAGATTATCGCTGCGGCAAAAGCAGCGCAGGCCCATGACTTCATCATGAATCTCCCGAACGGTTACGAGACCATTGTGGGCGAGCGCGGCGTGACCCTCAGCGGGGGGCAACGTCAACGGGTGGCCATTGCCCGCGCGCTGTTGCTGAATCCCCGCATCCTCATCCTGGACGATTCGACCTCCAGCGTGGATACGCAAACCGAGCAGGCATTGCAGGCGGCCTTGCGGATGCTGATGCAGGGGCGCACTACCTTTGTCATTGCCCATCGTCTCTCCACCGTTCGCAATGCTGACCTGATTATCGTCATGGATCATGGCCGCATTGTCCAGCGCGGGACGCATGAATCGCTCCTGGCGGAGGGCGGTCTGTACCGTGAAATTTACGATTTGCAGTTGAGTCAATTCGTCGAATCCAGCGAGGAACGCGAAGCCATCGAACAGTTGCAGCGTGAACGCGATGCGCTCAAGACTCGTCGTTATAGCGATCGTTCCTTATCCTGATACGTGGCTTGTTTTTTTGCCCCTCTTGGAGATTACGCAATTTATGAAAAAAACAATGGTAACTCCGATTAACCCTCCTGCCTACGTTACGCAGTCTGAAGAACAATACGACAAAAAATTTGACCCTCGCCTGGCCCGCCGCATCTGGCAATTTCTGCACCCGTACAGGTTTCGTTTACTGGTCGCTGTGCTGTTGATGCTGGGCACTGCTACTGCCTCGGTGCTGGGGCCGTATTTTGTCAAGCAGGCGATTGATGAAGGCCTGGCTAAAAACAACCTGATTGCTCTGCGCAACACGGCCTTTGCCTATCTCGCCGTGGCCTCTGCCCAATGGGTGCTGATTTACGTGCGCGTCAATATGATGGCACGGGTCGGGCAATCTATCATCTATGACCTGCGCCGTTCGCTGTTTGAGCATTTGCAGGCCCTTTCGCTCAGTTTCTACGCTCGCTGGAGCGTTGGACGCATCCTGACGCGGGTGATCAACGACGTGGAGACCCTGCGTGACTTTATCACCTGGGCCATTCTGGCGATGGCGCGCGACCTGTTTGTGCTGGTCGGAATCGTTTTCGCCATGCTGAAGATGGATACCAAACTCTCGCTGATCACCTTCAGCGTCCTGCCGCTGATGATTCTGGCCACCATCCTCTTCCGCCGGCTGGCGCGGCGCGTCTACCGCCGCGTGCGCGCAGCCGTTTCGTGGGTCAACTCGGTGCTGGCCGAGAATGTCAATGGCGTGCGCGTCGTCCAGGCGTTCTCCCGCCAGGAATATAACTACGCTCATTTTCGCGACTACGTCAACCGCTACTATCTACAGACAAGCATGACCGCGGCGCGTGTCTCGGCTGGTTTCTCTCCCGTTGTGGACGTGCTTGGCGCCATTGCCACCATGCTCGTTGTCTGGCTGGGCGGCGCGGCGGTGCTGGGCGAAAGCATCACCCCCGGCATCCTGGTCGCTTTTGTCCTCTACATTGACCGCTTCTTCGAGCCGATTCGTGACCTGAGCCGCCGCTTCGACACCCTGCAGGCTGCCATGGCCAGCGTGGAGCGCTTGACCGGCCTCCTCGATACCCCCGTCGAAGTCCAGGATGCCCCCAACGCGGTGGAATTCCCCCCCATTCGCGGCGATGTGCGTTTTGAGAATGTCTCCTTTCACTACTCTGACGACCCGACTCTCGTGCTGGAGAACGTCAATCTCCAGGTCCGCCCCGGCGAAACCGTGGCCCTGGTCGGTCAGACTGGCGCGGGCAAAACCACCATCGTCAAACTGGTGGCGCGCTTCCACGACCCAACCGTGGGCCGCGTCCTGGTGGACGGTTACGACCTGCGACAGGTCACCCAGGCCTCGCTGCGGCGGCAGATGGGCATCGTATTGCAGGACCCCTTCCTCTTCAACGGTACAGTGCGGGAAAACATCCGCTTCGGACGCCTGGACGCCACCGACGAAGAAATCGAGGCTGCAGCGCGGGCCGTCGGCGCCCATGACTTCATCATGGAATTGCGCAATGGCTACGACACGGTGGTTGAGGAGGGTGGGGCGCTCCTCTCGGTGGGCCAGCGGCAACTCATCTCCTTTGCGCGTGCTCTGCTGGCCAACCCGCGCATCCTCATCCTGGATGAAGCCACCTCCAGCGTGGATACGCAGACCGAACAACTCATCCAGCAAGCGCTCTCCGTGCTGTTGAAAGGTCGTACCTCTTTTGTCATTGCCCATCGGCTTTCCACCATCCGCAACGCCGACCGAATCGTCGTCATCCATGAGGGCCGCATTATGGAACAAGGGACTCATGCGGAACTGCTGGCGCAGGAAGGCATGTATTACGATCTGTATCGCATTGGATTTTCGGAGGAAGAAAAGCAGATCAGGATATTTTCCTGACCTGCTGACCGGTAACTCCATGAAAACAGGGGCTGCCCAAAACCGGGCAGCCCCTCTGTCATCTCATGGCACTCGCACGACAGCCATTGGTGGCCACGACCATCCTATGGGCTGACCACGGACCAGTTATATTGCGCTGTCTTCGAGTTGGGGGAAGTCACAATCACCCGGATGTAAAAGTTTCCGCAGTCTGTCTTATACACGCCAGCCGGGTCGAACGTTTGTGTCCCAAACGTGGTAAAGACAATTGTTTCCCCCCGCAGGGCGTTTCGTAGCGAGTTATCGCTGGCGTTATAAATTTCGATGTCATACTTCACCGTTGCCGGGCCGTTGGTGGTCATCGAAATGAAGAAATTCACGGGGTTGGGGCCGCCGCAGAATCCGTGAATGGTCGGCCCGCCGCCTACGGTCACACTCAAATCGGTAACCAGTCCGGTCGGTGTGGGGGCCAGCGGCACCAGGGATAAGTCGCCGCTGGTGGTGGTCAACGAAGCCATCACCCAGCACATCGTGCCCAGATTGCGCGGGTCCTCGATTTGCCACCAGGAATGATCGGGAAGAGTGCCGCGAATGGGCACCACCTCCCCGATGCGCAGCGAGCCGATGGCCAGGTACTCTGCCCCTGGCCCAAAGCGGCAGTTGACGTTTTCACTGGTGGGGGTTACCACAGGTTGGGACGGCGTGCTGGTGAATACCGGCGTTGGAACAAGGGTCGCTGTGGGAATCACTGTGTCGGTCGGGAGAAAGTCCATGACCGGCGCCATGTAGATGCTGAAGGAAGTCGGCATGGTTGGGTCCGAAATGACCGGAATAGGGTAAGCGGCCGGATCGGGATACGAGCCGCGGTACTCCCAGCCTCCTTTGGAGACGGAGATATGACAAATCCCTGCCGGTAAATCTACGAACTGAAAACTGCCTCCTGCATCCGTCAGTGTGGTCTGGGTGGGGCCGCAATCGGTCAGGGTGACCGTCACCCCCTCCACGCGAGACGATTGCTCACTCTCATCAATGACCCCGTCCCCATTCAGGTCAGCATACACAACTCCCTGCACGATTCCACCGGCTGGCAGGGGAGTAGGCGTGGCTTGTACGCTACAAGCCAGCACCGCTGCAATCATGACCAGGATTGGGACAATTATTTTTGTACGCATATCTACCTCCGCTCCCTATTATCTTGTTTTTTGTCGCTTTTTCTATCGCCCATCTGGGGGATGGGCAGTTGCTGGTATACTATGACCCATGCCCGAATTGACCAGTTTGCAGAACCCCCGCGTCAAATACATCGTCAAACTGCGCAACGATCGGCGTCAGCGTCAACGGGACGGCGTCACGCTGGTGGAGGGCGTCTATGAACTGGAACTGGCCCTGGCCAGCGGCTTGCGCCCGCGCGAAGTGTTTCACTGCCCCGAACTCTCTGCTGGAAAAACCTTGCCGGGGCTGGACCTCGCGCCGGTTACCGTTTCGCGGGCCGTTTTCGAGAAGATGAGCCACCGCGAAGGCCCCGACGGCTGGCTGGCGGTCTTCCCGCTGCCGCACCGCAGCCTCGACCGGTTGCCGTTATCGGCGGTCCCCCTGCTCGTCCTGACCGAGGCGGTGGAGAAGCCCGGCAATTTGGGCGCCATCCTGCGCACCGCCGACGCTGCCGGCGTGGATGGCCTGCTCGTCTGCGATCCGCGCGTTGACCTGTACAACCCGAACGTCATCCGTGCCAGCCGGGGGACGGTCTTCACCGTAGCGGCGGTGGAGACGGCCTCAGCCGAGGCGCTGGCCTGGTTGCGGGCGAACGGGATTCGGGTCCTGGCCGCCACGCCCCAGGCGGATGTCCTCCACTTCGACACGGACTTGCGCGGGCCGCTCTGCATTGCTGTCGGCGCAGAAGACGAGGGCCTGACTGATTTCTGGCTGCAAAACGCCGACCTGCAAATCAAAATCCCGATGGCTGGCAAGGTCAATTCGCTCAACGTTTCGGCTTCGACAGCGATTATCCTGTACGAAGCCGTGCGGCAGCGACAGATGGCCCCCTAGGCGCCGAAACTCAGGCTGATTGCGCATTATTGGGCTGCCACTCGCAATGAGTAAAAGGAGAGGGGGGACTGCTTGTGGCAGTCAGTTACTATTGGGGGGTGTATTTGGGGGTGTTTTGTTGTAAACTGACATTATTACGCTGATCATCGAATCCGATTTTGCCAGGGCTATACCAGAGGAGATGCAAATGTGGATGGACATGTTTCTTTCAGACTACTGATCAAGGCTGGGCCAGGGGCGGGGAAAACGCTCGATCTGGCGGGCGAGGCGCAGGTCATTGGGCGTTCCGAGGCGGCTGATCTGGTGATTCCGCATCCAGAAGTCTCTCAGCGACACGCCCGCATTGTTTTTCAGGAAGGACGGTATCTTATCGAAGACTTGGGGAGTACGAACGGAACCTTCCTGAATGGCAAGCCGGTGGGGGGGCTGCAGGCCCTCCAGGAGGGGGATGAGATTGCTCTCGGCCCGAATGTCATTCTACGTTTTGAACAGGGGCCGGTGGCCAAAGTTGAATCGCTTGACCGGGCGATTGACGCGGACATAAGCCTGAACAAGACAATGCTCGATGTAGAGGCGGGGGCTGCGACGCCGCCCGTCCGTCCTGCGGTCCCGCCCACCCTGGTGGTGACTTTGGCCGGCCAGGAGTCTGTAGAGCATCCTCTCACGAAAGAAGTCGTGACGATTGGCCGCGCCGATGACAACGATATTGTCATCCCGTCCATGATTGTGTCGCGGCATCATGCTGTCCTGGAACTGACGGCCAACGGCTACGAGATCCAGGCCCTGCCCGGCGCGACCAACACGTTGACCTGTCAGGGGCGGCCCGTGATGGAACGCCGCTTGCTGGCGGATGGCGATGTGCTGCGTTTGGACAGCGAAATCCCCGGCATGATGGTGAGTATGACCTATCGCTCCCCCTTGCAGGCGGCGGCCAAACTCCCCTTTGTAGTCCGTTTTGGCGACAAGGAGAAATTGACTTTTGGGCGCGATCCTTCCTGCGACGTGGTGCTCGACATGCCCAATGTCTCGCGCTACCATGCCCAGGTGACGCGCGTGGGGCGGCGCTATTACATCACCGACCTGCACAGCACGAACGGCACCTTCGTCAATGGCAAGCGCGTCGAGGGCAATGTCTGGCTCAATCCTCAGGATGTCATCCAGATTAGTTCTTACCGCCTCGTGATGGGCGAAGACCAGTTTACCCGCTATGACGAAGCCGAGGGGGTGCGGGTGGAGGCCATGCACCTGAATAAATGGGTGCGCAAGAACTTGAACCTGCTGCAGGATATTTCTCTCGTCTTCCAACCGCGTGAATTCATTGTGATTGTTGGGCAAAGCGGCGGCGGCAAATCCACCCTGCTGGATGCCATTGCCGGCTACCGGCCGGCTACGCATGGCAGGGTACTTGTCAACGACCTGGATATCTACCAGAATTTCGACGCCATCCGCAACGAGATCGGCTACGTGCCGCAGCGTGACATCATCCACATGGAACTGACCGTGTATCAGGCGCTTGACTACGCCGCCCAGTTACGCATGCCCAGGGATACCAGCGCGGAGGAGCGCCACAAGCGCATTATGGAAGTGCTGGACGACCTCGACCTGGTGCATCGCAAGGACGTGCAGGTTTCCAGCCTGAGCGGCGGTCAGCAGAAACGCGTCTCCATCGGGGTGGAACTGCTCACCCGACCGGGGCTGTTTTTCCTGGACGAACCCACCTCGGGCCTCGATCCGGGGACGGAGACGGCCTTCATGCATCTGATGCGCCGCCTGGCCGATCAGGGCCGCACCATCATCATGGTCACGCACGCCACCAAAAACGTGATGCTGGCCGACAAGGTGGTCTTTCTGGCGCGCGGCGGCTACCTGGCCTGGTTTGGCCCGCCCGATGAGGCCCTGGCCTATTTCGACCAGTTCCGCAGCGAGCAGGAACGGCGCATTCGTCCGATGGAATTCGATCAGATTTACGCCATCCTGGACGACCCCAAACAGGGTAAGGCCAAAGACTGGGCCGAGCGCTTCCGGGCGAGCGAGGCGTTCTCGAAATACGTCGCCGGCCCGCTGGCGGGACGCGAAAAGCCCACCCCAGCCGCGGCCGAGCTGCCGGTCCGCAAAGCCGCCCGCACGGGGTCGCGCATCTCCTCCTGGCAGCAGTTTCTCGTGCTGTCGAAGCGAAACATCACCATCCTGACACGTGACCGTTCCAGCCTGATCCTGATGCTTGCCGCCGCCCCCGCCGTCGGCGCCCTGGACCTGGTGCTGGCCGCAGTGATGGGCAAGGCGCCTTTCTCCTTTGTCGGCGGCGATGCGGCCAGCGGAGGCATCACCCTGTTCCTGTTGACGATTTATGCCTTGCTGGTGGGCGGCATGTCGCAAATGCGCGAGTTCGTCAAAGAGTCTGAAATCTACAAGCGGGAGCGGCTGGTGAACCTGCGCATCGTGCCGTATGTGACCTCGAAAGTGTGGGTGGCCTTGCTTCTGGCTTTCTGGCACGCCCTGGCGTACACGCTCCTGCATTACCTGGCCTTCAAGATGCCCGGCGGTGCGGCGGAATTCTTCCAAATCTACATCACGCTCGTCCTGGCAGTGATGACCGGGATGATGCTCGGCCTGCTGGCCTCTGCGATTGCTCCCAACGCGGCTTCTGCGCCACTGACGATGATTATGCTGATTGTGCCGCTCATTGTCCTCAGTGGAGCGCTGGCGCCCGTGCCTCCGGCCATCAGCCAGGTGGCCTCTACCCGCTGGGCCTTCGAGGGTCTGCTGGGCATCGTCGGCGTCGGCTCGGACGTGGCCGCCGATCCCTGCTGGCATCTCGACGAAGAACTGCGCGATGCCATGACCCTGGACGACAAGGCTTACCATCAGTGCAAATGCATGGGCGTGCAGATCTTCGATCCCCAAAGTTGCAACTTCCCGGGCGTTGGCGATTATTACGTGGCGGCCATTGACGAACAGCCGCCTGCTGAACCGACGCCGCTCCCCGACCCGCCGCCCGAACCTGACCTGCCGCCTGCTCCCGAGCCGCCAGAGGATAAATATGACCAGGTCCAGATGGTGCAGTATCTGAATGCCCTGAGCGCTTACCAGGACACCGCCAAAGCCATCCAGGAGAACTACCGCAACGAGATGGACCTCTATCAGGTGATGGCAGATGTCTATAAAAGCCAGATGAGCGCCTATCTCGAAGACCTGGCCATCTACAACATTTTGCGCGTCTCAGCAGTGCGGGGTGGAGAAGGAATTATTGACAGCGTGACCGAAAAATACGGCTGGGCGTGGGTGGACAAGGATACCCCCGAGATTTATCGCCCCTGGCTGTTTAAGGTCTGGTTTTCCCAGGTTGAGATCATGATTGCGTATTTTGGGATCATCCTGTTCCTCATCAAGCGCAAGGATGTCAAATAATGGCCTGGGGTTGTGTGGAGAGACTCATGAACAAGATTAAGTTTTCGATTCTTCTGACACTTGCGCTTGCCCTGCTGCTGGTATCTGCTGTCTCTTGCGGAAGTGGAGCAGGCCCCCTCGATTCCATGTCCCAGACCCTGACGCCCCTCAGTGAAGCAGTCCGCCAGACGGCGACTGCTCGTGCCGGCAATCCGGGCGCGGAGGAAGAACTGGCAACTGCCTTTGTCCGCGCCACCGAAAAGGCCGCGATCGTCTATGGCACTCAGACCGCTGTCGCGGCGCTCAACGACGCCTCGCGGCTGGCCACTGCGACTGCCATTGCCCCGGTGGTAGCCGAATTGCCCCGCTACGGCATTGACCCGGCTGCCGGGTATGTGGCCTGGCTGCACGATCCCGTCACCATAAATTTGGAGGGTTACCAGCAAACCGGTTACGCCAACGATTACGAGAACATCACTGCCCTGGATTTTGTCCTGGCCGCCGATATTACCTGGAATACCTTCAACAGCGCCTCCGGCTGTGGCTTCATGTTCCGTTCGAGCGCCGACACCAACCAGCCGAGCCAGTATATCGTGCTGATTTCCCGCGTTGCCAACGGACAGATGGTTTTCCTGGGCATGAATCAAGGAAAGATTTCCAATTTCAAACTCTTTTACCCCAAAGGCGTGGACAAATCCTTCGACTGGTTCAACGGCGCGACCAACCGGCTGGCGGTGGTGGTGCGCGGCAAATACGTGGACCTGTACACCAACGGCGAATCGATCGGGCAGGTGGACGTCACCGTGCCGCCGAGTTTTGGCTTGCCCCCTGTTCCCACTTTCGAACTGCCCCCCGGCGCCACTGACGAGCAAAAGCAGGATTACCAGAACCAGATGAATCAAATCAATAGCGGGGTGGAATACTTCAACTCCCTGCTCAACCAGGCCATCCAAAATTTCACCGCCGACAGCGTGATCCTGGACGAGGGGTTCCTCGGCTTTATTGCCATGAGCCAGTCCGGGACGATGACCTGTACCTTCGATAAGGCATGGTTGTTCAAACTGAATCCCTGAATGGCCCAGCCGTCCAGAGAATCTCCTGAGAGTAGGTCACGTTTGAAACGTGACCTACTCTTGTCCTCGCTCAATTAACCCAACTTTTGTGCAACCAGAAGCGATTCGTTGAAAAACGGCATTGAATCACAAGATTTTGGCTTTGGTTCAGGGGCTTGCGCCTGGTCGCAAGGCTAACACCCGACCTGAAAAGGCACTGCACG
>DAOTZT010000335.1:0-5467 GCA_034434255.1 Anaerolineales bacterium
TGTCATTGCGAGGAGCGTTTTTTGCGACGAAGCAATCCCCTCGCAAACCAGGAGACTGCTTCGCTTTGCTCGCAGTGACAAAATGCGTAGAGTTTATAGAACAAGAGTTTAACTTGACATTGTCAAAGTAGAGAGTAGAGAGTAGTGAGTAGTGAGTAGTTGTCAATACTCTGCCAGAGCGGCGGCCTGGTGAGCATGCCAGCCATTGCCGTTGGCGCCCGGCGTGCGGCGGATGCCGACGTGTTCGCCGCGCGTCATGGCAACCTGCCCGGTGCGCACCATTTCGAGGATGCCAATCGGCCGCAGCAACTCGACCATGCCCTCGATTTTGTCTTCGGTGCCGGTAACTTCGACAATGACCGAATCGGGCGCCACGTCCACGATGCGGGCGCGGAAAATCGCCGCCAGATTGTTGATTTCGGCGCGTTGTTCCGGCTTTGCTTTGACCTTGATCAACGCCAGGTCGCGGGTAACTGCCGGCTGGCGTGAGACATCCTGCACGTCAATCACATTGACCAATTTGTACAGGTTGGCCTCAATCTTGTGCGCATCCAGGTCGTTGGCGCACTCGGTCACAATGGTCATGCGCGAGATGCCCGGCCTTTCGGTGCGCCCTACCGCCAGCGACTCGATGTTGAAGTTACGGCGGCGAAACAGCGAAGCCACACGATTCAACACGCCGGGTTTATCTTCGACCAGAGCGATAAAGGTGTATTGCATAGTTCTCTCCTTATCCTTTCATGCAGCATCCTGACGCACCGGACGCCGCAGCATTTGATCCAGCGCCGCCCCGGCCGGCACCATCGGGTACACGGCTTCTTCCTTCTCCACGCGGAACTCGAGCAACACCGGCCCGGGTGTCTGGCGGGCAAAGGCAATCGCCGCTTTCACCTCTTCGGGCTTGGTCACCAAGCGGGCCGGAACGCCGTGCGCCTCGGCGATTTTCACGAAATCGGGCGTGCGCATGTTGACCGCCGAATAACGCTTCTCGAAGAAGAATTCCTGCCACTGACGCACCATGCCCAAAAAATTGTTGTTCATGATGGCGATCTTGACGTTGGCGCCCTCTTGAACGGCCGTAGACAACTCGGCCTGAGTCATCTGGAAGCCGCCATCACCCACCACCGTCCAGACTTCCTCGTCCTTGTGGGCAAACCAGGCTCCAATAGCCGAGGGCAAGCCAAAGCCCATCGTGCCGGCCCCGCCAGAGGAAATCCAGCGCCGGGGTTGGTCCATGAAATAGTATTGCGCCGTCCACATCTGATGCTGACCGACATCGGTGGTCACAATGGCGCTGCCGGCCGTCGCCTCCCATAAATCATGCACCAGGTGCGAGACGTGCAACTTGCCATCTTGCGGCCAATTCATGATGCTGCGCGCATCGCCCTCTGCCTTCCAATCGGCAATCTGCCGCAGCCAATCATCGTGATCGTTTTCATCCACCAGCGGCAGCAAATCGGTCAGCACCGTCTTCAAGTCGCCCACCAGCGGCACGTCCACCGGAACGTTCTTGTGAACTTCCGAGGGATCAATTTCGATATGAATCTTCTTGGCCTTCGGCGCATAAGAGCTCAGCGTGCCGGTCACGCGATCGTCGAAGCGCATCCCAAAAGCCAGAAGAAGGTCGGCGTTCTGGATAGCCAGGTTGCAATGGGCTTCGCCGTGCATCCCCATCATCCCCAAACTGAGCGGATGGGAGGCCGGGAAGGCGCCCAGCCCAAGCAAGGTCATGGCTACCGGGGTTTGGGTCTTGATGGCAAAATGCTGCAAAACTTCCTCTGCACCCGACATCAAAACGCCATGCCCGCACAAGATGACCGGCCGCTTGGCCTCGGCAATCAACGCCGCCGCCGCTTGTAAGTCAACTTCGGGCGCGTGCGAAGGTGGCTGATAGCCGGGCAATTTCACTTCTTCTGGATACACGAAGTCGGCCTTTTCGATTTGCGCGTTCTTGCAAATGTCAATCAGCACCGGGCCGGGGCGTCCGCTGCGGGCGATGTAAAAGGCCTCGCGCACTGTTTGGGCAATCTCGTCAGCGCGCGTGACGAGGTAATTGTGTTTGGTAATCGGCAGGGTAATGCCCGTCACATCGGTTTCCTGAAAAGCATCGCCGCCGATGAGATGCGCGGCCACCTGGCCGGTAATGAACACCACCGGCGAGGAATCCATCATCGCCGTCGCAATGCCGGTCACCAGGTTGGTCGCGCCCGGTCCAGAGGTCGCCATCGCCACGCCAACCCGCCCAGAAGCGCGCGCATAACCATCGGCCATGTGTGCCGCGCCCTGTTCATGCCGCACCAACACATGATGGACGGGATAATTGAGCATGGCGTCGTAAATCGGCATGTTGGCCCCGCCTGGGTAGCCAAACACAACCTCCACGCCTTCGCGCGTCAAACATTCCCATAAGATTTCTGCACCTGATAATTTCATTGGACAGTTCCTTTCGTCGCTTCAAACTTCCTTCAAAACCGCACCCGTGTCGGCACTGGTCACGAAATACGAATACCGCTTCAACCATTTACTTTGCGCCTTGGACTGGAAAGGAGGCAGCGCTGCCAGGCGTCGGCGGATTTCCGCTTCGCTCAAACGGACCTCGAGCCTGCGCGCCGTTAAATCAATCTCGATCACGTCCCCCGGCTGGAGTGCGGCAATCGGCCCGCCCGCTGCCGCTTCTGGCGAGACATGCCCAATGCAGGCCCCGCGCGTCCCGCCGCTAAAGCGACCGTCGGTGACGAGCGCCACCTTGTCGCCCAGGCCCTGCCCCATGATGGCCGAGGTGGGCGAGAGCATCTCCTGCATCCCCGGCCCGCCCTTCGGCCCCTCGTAGCGGATGACGACCACCTCGCCGGCTTTCACTTCGCCCGCCAGGATGCCAGCCAACGCCTCGTCTTGCGATTCATAGACCCGCGCCGGGCCAGAAAACTTCATCATCTCCGCGCTCACGCCGCCCACCTTGACCACGGCGCCGTTAGGAGCCAGGTTGCCAAACAAAATCGCCAGCCCGCCGCGCTTGGAGTGGGCGTTTTCATAACGGCGAATCACTTCATCGTCCTTGATTTCACAACCTTTGATCGCTTCCCCCAACGTAGTTCCGCTGACCGTCATGCGGTCGAAATGCAGCATCCCGGTCCCGCGCTGCACTTCGTTCAGAATCGCCGGGATGCCGCCTGCCCGATGGACATCTTCCATGTGCCACTTGCCCGATGGGCTGACCTTGCACAGATGCGGCACTTTCTCGGCCACGGCGTTGATGCGCGCCAGCGGATAATCCACGCCCGCTTCGTTTGCCAGCGCCAGGGTGTGCAGCACCGTGTTGGTCGAACCGCCCATGGCCATATCGAGCGCAAAAGCATCATCGAGCGCTTCGGCAGTGACAATATCGCGCGGTTTGAGGTCGCGTTCCAGCAAGATGAATATTTGTTCGGCAGCGCGTTTTGCCAGCGCTTCGCGCTCCGGCGTCTTCGCCAAGGCCGTCCCATTGAAGGGCAGCGCCAGCCCCAGCGCTTCCATCAAGCAGTTCATCGAGTTGGCCGTGAACATCCCCGAGCAAGACCCACATGAAGGGCAGGCAAACTGCTCCAGGGTGGTCAGACGCGCCTGGTCTATTTTTCCCGCCGAGTACGCCCCCACCCCCTCGAACACCGAAATCAGGTCAATCGTCTCGCCTTCGGGCGTTTTTCCCGCCGCCATGGGGCCGCCGCTGACGAAAATGGTCGGCACATTGACGCGCATGGCCGCCATCATCATGCCCGGCACGATCTTGTCGCAATTGGGAATGCAAATCATGGCGTCGAAGCGATGCGCCTCCATCATGGTCTCGACCGAATCAGCAATCAGTTCCCGCGAAGGAAGCGAGTACTTCATCCCGGCATGGCCCATGGCGATGCCGTCATCTACGCCGATGGTATTGAACTCGAACGGCACCCCGCCGGCCGCCCGCACCGCTTCCTTGACCAGTTTGCCGAACTCTTGCAAATGGACATGCCCCGGCACCACGTCTACATACGAATTGACGATGGCGATGAACGGTTTGTCGAAATCCGCGTCTTTCAAACCGGTGGCGCGCAATAGGGCGCGATGGGGCGCCTTGTCGAACCCTTTTTTGACTGTATCGGAACGCATAGTACATCCTGGAAACAGATATAAGAAAAGAGCCGCCCTGTGTGGTCAGGCGGCTTTCATCTTTCTTGGAGCAGGTGCGTGCTATTCTACGCTCACCGGTACCGTCCTAACCACAAAGAGGTCCTTAAGAATAAGGACCAAAATAATGGCGATAAGGACGAGGGTGAACAGTGAGGTATGCATGTTTTTTCTAACTTCGCCCGATTATAAGCATTTTTTCGAATTCGTCAAGGGTTGAGTGTAATTTCCATGCTATACCAATAGGCCAGCCCCTCCATGCGATCATCTGCCTGGCGCAACACCAGGCGCGCCTGGACAGGCTGGCTGATTTTGTAAGGCAGAGTGGTCGAAAAAGGCTGCTCGTCCGTGCCAACGAAGTCCAACTCGCGCAAACCGATGGTTTTGCCCTGTTCGTCGAGCAACTCCAGGTAAACCAATTGGTCGTTACACGGCCGGAAGCGTCCTTCCACCTGCAAGACGCCCCCGGTAGGAGTATCCCTGGGACGAGGTTCGTACAGCACCACGCGCTCTAGCAAATCGCCGGGCGGGGTAATCTCGTCATTCCCCACCGACAACAGCCATAAATGTTGCGTTGCCAGCGATTGAAGGCGGCCCAGCCCATCGCGGGTGCTGACGGTCAACCGCCCAATTTCGGCTGCTGCGCGAATCTCGAAGGGAATCTTGAACGAGAAATATACATCTCCGTTGTTTGGCACGCGCTCCAATTTGCTGAACAAGGTGCGGCCGTCTTCACCCTGCAATTCGAACTGCACCAGACGACTCTCGCCCGCCACCATCTGCATCCGCAAATGAAAGGGCGAGGTCACCTTCGACATCGGCCCCGGCGATTGAATTTGGATTTGCGCCTCGCGAGCGGCGGGCGCAGGCGTGAGCGTGTCGGTGGGAGTCGGCGTAGGAGGGACAGGCGTTTCGGTCGGCGTCGGCGTCTCGCTTGGCGTGGCGCTGGGGGTACCGGCCAGCGAGGTAGCCATGGCCGCCTGGGCAGTCATCACCACCACTGTGGGGAAATAATCTGCTGGAAAAGGCGTGGGGGCCGGTGGAACGCCCGGGGAAACGCACGCAGCCACAAGTCCAGAGAGAGACGCAAGCAGCGCATACAGCGCAAGTCTATACGCTACATGTTTATAGTCCGTAAATCGCACCATATTTCTGTCGAAGGTAGCCGAGATAGGGCGCCGGGTCGATCTTGGAGCCGGTGGCGCGCAAGACCAATTCCTGCGGTTCGTATTTGCTGCCGTAGCGGTGAATTTTTTCGCGCAGCCAGCCAAGCAGGGCATCGAACTTACCTTGACGAATCTGGTCTTCGAGGTCGGGTATATCG
>DAOTZT010000336.1:0-7084 GCA_034434255.1 Anaerolineales bacterium
TGCATGAAGGCGGAGTTATAGACCCGGTGCATGCCGAGGGTGCGGACAAAGTAGCCCTCCATCAGCCAGAAGGCTTCGGCCAGCAGAAGCGTATCGGGGACCTCCGCCGCGACCCGGTCCACGACCTCGCGCCAGAACTCCTCCGGGATGGCAGCGTCGAACTCGGCCTGGGTCATGCCGTGCTCGGCCCGGGACGGGATAGCGCCGCCCTGCCCGGGCAGCGGGAACCACAGCCGCTGAATGTGCTTCTTGGCGAGCGTCATGGCGGCGTCGAAGCGGATGATGGGGAAGTTGCGGGCGACGTGCAGAATGGTCTGGATGACGGCCTCGCGCACCTCCTTTTTCGAATAATCGAGTTGGGCGGTATCGTTCCACGGCATGGAAGTACCATCGTTGCCGTGGTAGATATAGCGGGTGTCGCCGGTCCAGCGGTCGAAGCGCTTGAAAACAACGGCTGCGTCGGTGTGGTCGTAGTAGTGATCTTCCAGGTAAATGCCAATGCGCGGGTCCCCAGACAGGTCGGGACCGTTGAAGGTGTAGTTAGGATAAGGAGAGTAGGGCAGGGAAAGGAACCAGTCAGGGTGTTCGATGACCCAGCGCGAGTCAATGCCCATGTGGTTGGGGACCATGTCGGCAGAGAGGCGGATGCCGCGCTGCCAGGCTCGATAGCGCAGGTCTTGTAACGCTTCCCAACCGCCCAGGTCGGCAGCGATTTGGTAATCCATCAGGGAGTAGGCCGAGGCAACGGCATCGGGTTGCCCGGTCATTTGTTTGATGCGTTGACTGGCCACGCTGCGTTCCCAGAGGCCGATGAGCCACAGGCCGGTGAAGCCGCGTTGCTGGAGGAGGTCGAGTTCTTCATCGGGGATGTGGTTGAGGTGGATGATGGGGCGCTGGTATTTTTTCGATAACTGGTCGAGCCAGACGTAGGTGTTTTTGGCAATGAGGACCAGGCGAGGCATCCAGTCGCGGTCGGGGCTGAAGCGCTCGTACTCGGTGTAGTCGTGCCCGCTAAAGGTCAGGACGGGGGCCTGCCCGCCGAATCCGCCCGGGCCGGTGGAGCGGATGGCTTCTTCGCGAACGAAATCTATGCCGCGCAGGATTTTCATCACGAAGGATTCTCCCAGCAGGCCTCCCCAGCGGTGGAGGAGGAAATCTAGTTGGGCGCTCAGGGAGTGGGGAGCGACGCGGGCGGGCGCCAGCAAGGCGTCGAGCAGCGATTCTCCCTGACGGTTTTGATCGGTCGCACCGAAAGGAGGTTCTCCCTGGAAGAATTGTTTCAGCCTGGCCATGGCCTGTTCGTAGGGGGTAGCCTGTTTGAGCGGTTCGTCGTCGAAGAGGTCCTTATAGGGGGCCGCAGCAGGGTTCAGGTTGGTGATGTGGAGGATGAGCATTTCCTCCAGGGTGGACTGGCGATGGGGTCGGCCGTCAGTTTCCAGGTCCAGGTAGTGGCGAGGAGACATGCCGCCTGGGTACACGGCGCGGGGAGGAAATTCTTCGGTGAATTTGAGCAGAGCGGCTTCGACATCTTCGCCGGCGGCCTCGAGCGCCCGGCGCATTACGCCCGGATTCTGCTTCTCGTACTGGCGGATGAGGATGTGCAGGATTTCGTCAATCAGGCCCAGGGCGTTGATGTCACTGGCCGGGACGACGTAACCGCGCAGGCGGGTCATGTTTTCGGCCAGGCGGCGGGCGGCAGCGAAATCGGCCACAACCACACGTCCATCCAATCCAAAGAGGGCATCATCAAAGTTGTATTTGCGTCGGGCTGTCAGCGAGATGTGGAATTCGAAGCCAATCATTGGACTCTCCTGTAAGTGTTTTGAGATGTGTTAAGCATACTCGATTGTGAACTTTCATATTATACTTCTGCCGTATGACTTCAGAATTGAGGACTTTTGTTTCAGTCTTATTGGTTTTGGAGACACTGGCGTTTTTCTTTTGTGGGGGGGCAGTGTTTCGCAAACGCAAGAGCCAGGAGCAGACTGCAGGCTGGATGGTGGGATACGCGGCAGCGGCTGGCGTGTTTGCGCTGCTGGATGCAGTCATGTATGCAGGGGGGCTACCGGTCCTCGCTGAGGAGAGGATTGCTCTTCACTGGTTGGAGACGTTTGTACTGGCGGCGGGGTTGCTCTTTTTGATGCGCTCTTTCGTCAATGCAGGGGGAAAGCGGTTGTGGATGGGAATTCTGCTTTTTTGGGCTGTTCTTGTGGCAGCGACCTTTGTTCCTTTTACAGGGGGAAAGACGGTCTTATGGTCCACAGACATGGCCTTCTTCACGCGCAATGATTTGCGCCTTCTGGTGATTTTTGGAGGCTGGTCAATCTTGATGATGGGGGCGATGTTCAGTGTGTATCCGATTTATTTGCAATCGCGCCAGCCAATGTATCGCAATCGACTGGCATTCTTGTTGTTTGCGCTTCTGCTTGTCGGCTTGAATGATCTGTTCCACCTTTTCGGTGTGGAATGGCGAAACGATTTTTTGCGTTTGGTCAGCACAGGAGTTCTGGCGTATGTGATGACGCATGTGTCCCTGCCGGATATTCGCCAGGTGTTCCGTCATCTGCTGTTTGGCGTGTTGATTTTGGGATTGATTGTAGGGGGATATTTTAGTGCGCAGGCGATGATTCCGACGGCTGCACGGCTTTGGCCAATGTGGGATTCAATTCGGCTGGGATTGTTGACCACGATCGTCGCTGCAAGTGGTGCGCTGGCGCTGTATGTGTTGTTGCGCCGCCTGATTATTCGTTTGATCCCCATTCAGAGTTACAACCCGAGTGTAACGCTGCGCGATTATTCATTGGCGATCAGTAATATCATTGACGTTGAACGCCTGGCAACTGTGGCGATTGGGCTGATTATTGAAGCCATGGACATTCGCCGGGGCTTCTTGTTCCTGGTGGATAAGGAAGTGGCGCCGAATGGGGGAGCATTTTATCGCCTGCGACCTGTGCGCGGGGCGGGGGAAAAACCCGGACGGACGGGTACTCTGAATGCGAATAGCCCGATTGCGCTTTTCTTCTTACAAAACCGGCGCCCGTTGTCTCAATACGAAGTGGATTTTGACGCGGTTTTTCGGCAGGCGCCAGCGAATGAGTGTGACTTTTTGAAAAGCCTGAATGTGGAAGTGTATGCGCCCATTTATGCCAAGAATGAATGGATTGGGATGTTGGCGCTGGGGGCAAAGGCTTCGGGTCAGCCTTACACCGAAGATGACTTGAATGTGTTGACGACGATTGCACACCAAACGGCGGTGGCGCTTGAAAATGCGCGCCTGGTGGACAATCTGATGCGCTTGAATCGCGAGATTCGTCAGGCCTACCAGGCGCTGGATACTGTCAACCGCAACCTGGAGCATCTTGAGCGAACGAAGGCCAATTTTATCAGTATTGCTTCGCACGAGTTGCGCACGCCTCTCACCGTATTGCGCGGTTATACCGAGATGCTTTTGGAAGATCCTGATATTCGCGCCAATCAAAACCATCTGCGCACGATCGAGGGCATTCACAAAGGAGCATTACGGTTAAGTGAGATTATTGACGCAATGTTTGATATTGCCCAGATAGACGCTCGCTCGATTGAGTTGCATATGGAGACGGTGGATCTTTCGCTCTTGATTCAGAGCGTCTGTGCCGAAGTTTCCAAATCAGTGAAGGAACGCCGTCAGACCTTGAGCGTTGAATTGGAGATGATGCCCACCATTAAGGCGGATCCCAAGACGCTGCGAAAAGTTTTCTATCACTTGATTACGAACGCGATTAAATTCACCCCAGATGGCGGGAAAATTACAATTTCGGGCCATCCCGTGCCACCGAATCAGCGCGATCTGCCCGAGGGCGGTGTGGAGATTATCGTCGCCGATACGGGAGTGGGGGTGGACCCGAACGCTCGGGAACTTATTTTTACGAAGTTCTACCAGCCCGAGGCAGATTTGAACAAGCACTCGACCGGCAAATCGAAGTTCAAAGGCTCTGGCTCCGGGCTTGGGCTGGCACTCTCGCGGGGCATTGTGGAGGCCCATGGGGGGCGTATCTGGGTCGAAAGCCCCGGCTATGATGATTTGACTTTCCCCGGAAGCCAGTTTCATGTGGTGTTGCCGCTGCGCCGGCAGGGAGAAAGCAACACGATTCGCATCAGCAGCGCGGTCAAGTTGAAGTTATAAGGCAAATTGATGAGAAAAAACAGGTGCTGGTCAGGCGAGCGCTTTCCGGTAAAACCGATAACGCTTGTAAATTTTCGCGCCCATGTGATGGGCAAGCGGAAACGTGTCGGCGTTATTCTCGCCAGTGACCGAGAGATCCACCCATTCATAGCCTTTGGCCGCGGCACGACGGGCCATTTCGTCAAACAATAAGATTCCTACGCCGGTATCCCAGTACTCTGGCACCACTGCCACGCTCTTGACCGCCAGACTTTTAGGCTTTTGATGCCTGTATTTCAGCAGACGCAAATAATCCCATGGGTAGCGGAGACCGTTGAGGTGGATCAGAATCTCGTTCATATTCGGGATTCCTGGAAACCATCCCACGGTTTTGCCATCTACTTCTGCAAACAGGACCAGATCGGGGTCAACAATGTCCAGAACCGGCAGGATCATTGCCTCAATCGAGGAGCGGGTGTAAGGGGTAAAGTTGGGGAAATGGGCCAGGGCGCGGTTTTGTAATTCCAGAATGCGGTCAATCTCTCCATCGAGGTCATCGAGCCGGCCACCGCGCACGGTGATATGTTTCCGTTGACGGATTTTTTCTGCCAGGCGCATCAGCCGTTGCACTTGTGGGGTATTCAGGTTGACATCTATCGCATAAGCCAGGCCGTCATCGCCATCTTTTTGGAAACCATAACGTTCGAAAAATTCGGGGTAGTAAGGCGGGTTATGTCCGCAGTAAATGGCTGGGGGGCGGTCGCGGCCTTCGATGAGAATGCCGCGCGAGTCTTCGCGGTCGAGATGAAATGTGCCATACAGGCTGACCATGTTGCGTTGACGTGCCCAGGCGGTGGCATGGTCGAACAGTGCTTCGGCCACGGCGTAATCATTCACACATTCAAAAAAGCCAATCATGCACTCTTTCCGGCCTTTGGATTGTGTGTTGTTGAAGTCTTCAGCACAGGCGATTGTCCCCACGATTTTTTTGCCCCGGCGGGCCAAAAAGAATTCAGCGTAGCCGTTGCGGAAGAAAGGATTGTGCGCGGGGTCTATCTTTTTCTTCCTTTCGGAAAGAAGTGGCGGAACCCATAGCGGATCATGGCGGTAAATGGTCCAGGGAAAAGTTAAGAAAGCGCGCTGTTGGCGCGCGGTGGAAACGGGGATGATTTCAATAGGGGTCATTTTCGGTAATAGGGAGATAGTTTGAGCATGCTGCCACGGGCGAAGGGACGCGCTAGCGGAACAAAGATTTTCCGCCAGCCCAGGCATGCAGCCACTTCCTGGACGATGTCTTCAAACGAATGCTGTTGATACTGAAGCAACCGTTGACTTTCTTCGGTATCCAGCCAGTCGGTGACATATTCCTCGTGACCGAAGGCTTCCTCCGGTAAGGGGCCAATGCCCATGGCGGTCAACAAACTGAACAGAAATTGCCGGTACGTGACCTGGCATTTGCTTCCGCCGCCCACGAGGAGTAAACGGCCCTGGCCCCATAATTCGGGGGTGTGCAGGGCGTTGACGGTGGCCAGAGCGCCGTCAGCCGGGTGCATGGTCTCGAGGCGCGTATCAAGCGGAATCCGGTACATGATAGGGTGACCGGGCCGCAGGCCGATGATGGGCATGTCAGAATAACGAAAGATGAGAAAGTCGAGGCCCGAAGAGCGGACAATTTCCTCGGCGGCGGCTTTACTCTTGGTGTAAATATCGCTGATTTCGATGGGATCGCTGGCGCGACGCGGCGGGGGGAGTTTTTGGGTGTGCCCGAACAAGTCGAAAGTGGAGGCCAGGAGAAGGCGCGGCGATTGGCTTTGTGCCTGGCAGGCAGCAATCAGGTTGCGGGTCCCCTCTACGTTTACTGCCCAGGCAAGATCGGGGGCCTCGTCGCTGGCTGGCGGGATGATGGCTGCCAGATGGATGACGGTATCTACCCCTTGCACGGCACACTTTACGTCGTCAATTTGGCGAATGTCGCCCCAGACGATTTCAATTTTGTTCTCGAACTGCGTTGCTTTTTTACGATTTTTGGGGGTCTGGATGTCGAAAGCACGAACGGCATATCCTTGTCGCAGTAGTTCTTCGAGAACATATCCGCCAAGGTTGCCAAAGGCTCCGGTGACAAGAACGGTCATAGGGTTTCCTCGATGGCAAAGATGGATTTATTTTACTGTTTTTTGCTTTTCGAGTTTAGACAAAATTGTGGGCGGTCTTGCCCTTGAGCAAAACCGCCCTTTGGTAGAAACTTGGAGTTGTGAAAACGCCAACTTCTACCAAAGAGAACATTAACATTCTTATCGAATTTCGTCAAGCGGTTTATAAGCACGTCTTTCGGAAACGCCGCGATGCCCTGTTCGATACGCTGGATTCTCTCCTGTCCGGCGGGACATTTGCTTCTTTTGCCCACTTGAGCCAGAGTGAGCGTTTTCAACGTCAGTGGCCGAGCCTGTATGCGGCAGTAGAAGATGGGCAGATAGATTCTGAAGCCATGCGCCAACTACTGATCAGCCAACTGCCACAGAAAGGCATCTGCGTCTTCCCGCTGGATAGCTCGTCCTGGGCGCGCCCGCGCAGCCACGTGTTGGCAGACCTGCAGTATGTCTATCAGGCTTCCAGTGATGTAGATGGCGGCAATATCACTATTGGCTACCCTTACTCGCTGCTGGAATGGTGCGCCGAAGCGCATACGAGCTGGTCGCTGCCGCTGGACGTGCGGCGCATTTCGAGCGAACAAACGGCGCAGGATGTAGGTGTAGCGCAAATCCAGGCGCTGGCCGAAGCCCGTGCAGACTGCTCAGAGGCGCTGGATATTGTCCCGGCGGATGGAAAATACGGCAATGGACGCTTTTTGTCCCGCGTGAGCGGCTTGCGAGTAGGGATCGTGACCCGTTTACGCGCTGACCGGGTGTTTTACCGCCCTGCCGAACCTGCCCCTGGCAAACGCGG
>DAOTZT010000337.1:0-3709 GCA_034434255.1 Anaerolineales bacterium
TAAACTCTACGCATTTTGTCACTGCGAGCAAAGCGAAGCAGTCTCCTGGCTTGCAAGGAGATTGCTTCGTCGCAAAAAACGCTCCTCGCAATGACAACTATACGAAAAGATGACATTGTCAAAGTAATTATAAACCGAGATAAGCCTCTCGTACATGTTGATCTTTGATGAGATGGCGGGCCGGGCCTTGCAACTCCACCTTCCCCTCGGCCAGCACATACCCATAATCGCTGACTGCCAGCGCCATCTGGACGTTTTGTTCGACGAGCAGAATGGTGATGCCCAACTCGCGCAGTTGCTTTAGACTCTCGAACAATTGCAGCACCAGCACAGGCGCTAACCCCAGCGACAACTCATCTATCATCAATACCACAGGGTCGGCCATAATGCCGCGTCCCACCGCCAACATTTGTTGCTCCCCGCCGCTGAGCGTGCCGGCCTTTTGCGCCTGCCGTTCCTTGAGACGGGGGAACATCTCGTATACCCGTTCCAGATTGTGCTTCAGTTTCGGCCTGGCGCGTTTGTTAGAGGCGCCCATTTCTAGGTTTTCATAGACGCTCATCTCTGTAAAGAGTTGGCGGCCTTCTGGAACCATCACGAGACCCATTTCTGCTTTGGTATAAGCAGGCAAGTGAGTGACGTCTTTGCCTTGAAAAGTAACCGAGCCTTGCCACGGACGCAACAATCCCATCAAAGAGCGCAACAAGGTGGTTTTACCCACGCCGTTACCACCCACCAGGCAAGTCAATTGGCCCTCCGCCAATTCCAGGCTCGCCCCCCACAAAATTTGCACTTCTCCATAACCAGAGACCAGGTCTTTGATTTCCAAGAGCGCCATGTCAATTCTCCTGCAAGAGTCTTTCGGCCAACCTGGGATCGCCTAGATAAGCCTCGATGACTTTTTCGTCTTTCGAGATTTCCGCCGGTGTGCCTTCGGCGATTTGCTGCCCATAATCCAGCACAATCACGCGGTCAGAAACGTTCATCACCGCTTTCATCACATGTTCAATCATGATAATGGTGATGCCCTGCTCGCGAATTTTCAGGATGGTCTCTACCATATTGCTGATTTCAGAGGGATTGAGGCCAGCCAGCACCTCATCGAGCAGCAGAAGATAGGGATGGGCTGCCAAAGCGCGTGCCATCTCCAGCCGCTTCTTTTGTGCAACGTTCAAACTGCCGGCGAGTTGGTCGGGTTTGACGGTTAACCCAACGAATTGCAGGATTTCCGCCGCAATGTCAGCGGCGCGACCCAGCGGCTGATTTTCGCGCCCAAAGCAAGCACCCACCATCACGTTTTCATGAACCGTCAATTCGTTCAAGGGACGCACGATTTGATGTGTGCGAGCCATACCCATTTTAGCCAGTTCATACGGTTTTTTGCCGGTAATGTCCTGCTCGCGAAACAGGATACGGCCTTCTTCCGGGCTATACACGCCATTGATCACGTTGAAGAGCGTAGTCTTGCCTGCGCCATTTGGACCAATCAACCCCAGAATTTGTCCGGCAGGCAGGTCGAAAGTGACTTGCGTCAGCGCTTGCAAACCGCCAAACCGTTTGGTCACACCCTGGACTTGTAGAAGAATGCTCATACCAAATACCTCCGCAGGCGCGCAAAACGCTGGCGCAGCCAGCCAACCAAACCGGCCGGAATGAACAGGATGATGAGCAGCATCAACCCGCCCGCAATGACCAGTTGGAAATCTTTGAGAGGCAACGCGCCAATCTTGACATCGCTGGTGAGCAGAATGCCGCGCAGACGTTGATAGCCAAGCGCGCCAATGACGGGTCCCATGACCGTGCCTTGCCCGCCAAGCATCATCATCACCAGCGTTTCGATGGAAAAGTGCAAACGGAAGGCGTCGCCCGGTTCCACGTTGCCGTTCTTGAAGAAGAACAACACCCCCAACATGCCCGGCAGGAAAGCCGAAAGAACGTAAGCCAATGTCTTGGCAGAGGGCGCGACCACGCCCACCACTTCGGCAGCGTCCTCGTCCTCCCGAATGGCCATCAATCCCAACCCAAATTTGCTGCTTTTGAGAAAGTAACTGAAGACCACCGAAAAGACCGCGATACCCACCACAGCATAGTAAGTCATCCACAGCGCCTGCGCTGCGCCGCCATACGGCTTGTACACGCTGAATTGTAATTCGATGCCGGTCGGCCCGCCAAATGGATCGAAGTTCGAGACAAAAGTACGCATAGCCTCGTTGATGCCGATGGTTGCCAACGCAAAGTACGCGCCGCGCAAACGCAAAATGGCTTTGCCGAGCAAGAAGGCCAACACCGCAGCGATGGCGCCGCCTCCCAAGACTGCCAGCGGTAAAGGCGTGTCCCATTGGTCTATCAAGTACATCCCAAAATATCCCCCCAAGCCATAGAAGACCACATGTCCAAACGAGACATAGCCCGTGTAACCGGTGATAATGTTCAAACTGCTGGCCATACTGATGGCCAGCAACACAGTGAAGCCGATCTCGCGCGCAGCCGCATCTTTGGAGAAGACCGGCGCCAGCCCCATGCCAAGCACGAACAAGAAAACCAACCCAAAGCCAGGGTTAAGCCAGCGTTTCATTGTTTGCCTCCAAGCAGGCCATTGGGTTTGAGCAACAAAATAAGGGTGAACAACAAGAACTCGATGACAGGCACCCAGGTGTTCGGCATAGCCAACGGCAGCACCCCTTCCAACACGCCGAGGATGAGGCCGCCCAGCAATGCTCCAAGGGGATTGCCTAGTCCGCCCAATACGCCAATGATGAAACTTTTCAACTCATACACGCTGCCAGAGAGAATGGTGAACGAAAAGAAAGTCGAAATCAAACCGCCCGCGATGGCCGCCAGCATCGTGCCGAGGCCAAAACTGAGCGCCAGGATGCGCGTAGAGGGAATGCCCATCAGTTCAGCGGCAGCGCGGTTGTTCGATACGGCGCGGATAGATTTGCCCGCCCGCGTGCGATATAAGTAAGCATACAACAGACCTGTGACCAGCAGCGTGATGAGTGTAGCCACCATGCGCGTTCCCAGCAGCGTGATTGGCCCGGCCTGAATGCTGCCAAGCGAAAACCCCGTGTCGCGCGGCGTGGTGGTGAAGATTGCCGTTCCCAAGCCAATGATGATCATATTGACCGAGAAAGTCGCCAGCAGGGTAGAAAGATGCGGCGCATTGATGACGCGCTCGATGGCGATATAGTAAATCGCAATGCCGGCCAACAAGCCCAGCACAGCAACCAGGATGAGCGCCAGGTAAGGATTCAAACCCAGGCCGCTGAACAACAGGTATACGCCGAACATCCCCAACGCAATGAGCGCGCCATGCGTCAGATTGATGACGCGCATCACCCCCCAGATGAGATTCAACCCCATAGCGGCAATCCCATAGACAAACCCAATGAGCAAACCGTCGAGCAGAGAAGAAAGAATAGTTATTGCATCCATGCGTGATGGCCTCTCCAAATCGTAGCGCGGGATTTATCCCGCAACCCCACGCGACATGAAAGCCTCGCTACAAAATCTTGTAACTGTTCAGTCTTGCATCAAAACTGTTGTGTTTGTCATTGCGAGGAGCGTTCTTTGCGACGAAGCAATCCCCAAGCGGTCAAGCTGGCCTGATAAACGGGAGATTGCTTCGCCCAAAAACGGCTCGCAATGACATGGCTGAATAGTTACCAATAAAAAATAGAGAACTACCTGCCATTTGTGTCATTGTGAG
>DAOTZT010000338.1:0-1748 GCA_034434255.1 Anaerolineales bacterium
CTGGAAGCATAGACAGCCGCCGTGGAAGAAAGCACAAAGCGCTTGATACCAGCCCGCCAGGTCATTTCAATGAGCGTCAGGGAGTTGGCTAAATTGTTCTGGAAAAATTTGCCCGGATTTTTCATGCTTTCGCCAGCCTCGATGAAAGCGGCAAAATGCATGACGGCGTCATACGGTTGGGCTGTGAGTGCTTTTTGGAGAGCAGCAACGTCGGCCAGGTCAGCCTGGATGAAATGAGCATTGGCAGGCACAGCAGCGCGGTAGCCAGTGACCAGGGAATCGTACACGGTGACGGAATGACCGGCCTTGAGAAGCATTTCAGCAGCCGCAGAGCCAATGTAACCGGCCCCGCCTGTGAGAAAGATGTTCATGGAGTCCTCTCTAAAGTGATAGAGTACAGGGCCTGGCAAGGACATCAGCAGAACGCACAACAGCAAGCAAAAGAAGAGCGCCTTTGGTCCTCAAGTAAGTGTAACTCGTGATGTCCAGGTCAAGGCCTGAATGATTATTGAAGGTGTATTATAACTTGGAGTTTCGCCGCTTTTTTGTTGTTAGAATGTCCTGGCTCATCATGCAGGCAGAAGTAAAACAGAAACTGAATTGCTCTGCTGCAAACCTTCTCAAACTATGTCACTGCGAGCAAAGCAATTTCCCCGCCAGGGAGGGTACGCTTCGCCGTCGCCGCCGGAACCTGCCGCGAGCGCAGCGTGGCAGGCGGCCCGCAATGGCCTGATCGCAACAGAACAAAACTGAATTTGTATCAGATTCTTGACGCCATTCGGCGATACAGATATACTCACCCCCGCACGGGGTGTAGCGCAGTTGGCCAGCGCGCCACGTTTGGGACGTGGAAGTCGGCGGTTCGAAGCCGCCCACCCCGACCATCCCCCCTTCCTCTCAGGAGGGGGGATTTTTTCTTGGAAAGACCAACTCGCAAAAATCAGCCTGAGGCAAAAAGCAGGGTTCGTCCTTAAAACAAAGCCGCCCCTTGCGGAGCGGTCAGGCTGGGGGCAATGGATTCGAACCACTACTAACTGATCCAGAGTCAGTCGTCCTGCCATTAGACGAGCCCCCATCAATCCAGCGGGCGATATTCTACCACGCAGAGCGAAAAATCGTCTAGGGGTGCGCAGAAGTTAATATGGCTTTCTCAAAGTCCCTTGATGCCCTGTGCGAAACACGGCAATTGAGAATTTTGACCGCTGAGACGCAGAGTTCGCAGAGATTTTTTGTGGTTTTCTCCGCGTTCTCAGCGGCTCTGCGGTGAAAGATTTGACTTTGAGAAAACTACGAAGCAAAAAGGTATGGTTTTTTCAAAGTCCCTTGATGCCCTGTGCCAAACACAGCAATTGAGAATTTTGACCGCTGAGACGCAGAGTTCGCGGAGATTTTTTGTGGTTTTCTCTGCGTTCTCAACGGCTCTGCGGTGAAAGATTTGACTTTGAGAAAACTACGAAGCAAAAAGGTATGGTTTTCTCAAAGTCCCTTGATGCCTGTGCCAAACACAGCAATTGAGAATTTTAACCGCTGAGACGCAGAGTTCGCAGAGATTTTTTGTGGTTTTCTCTGCGTTCTCAGCGGCTCTGCGGTGAAAGATTTGACTTTGAGAAAACTACGAAGCAAAAAGGTATGGTTTTCTCAAAGTCCCTTGATGCCCTGTGCCAAACACAGCAATTGAGAATTTTAACCGCTGAGACGCAGAGTTCGCAGAGATTTTTTGTGGTTCTCTCTGCGTTCTCAGCGGCTCT
>DAOTZT010000339.1:0-5991 GCA_034434255.1 Anaerolineales bacterium
GAGGAGCGTTCTTTGCGACGAAGCAATCCCCAAGCGGTCAAGCTGGCCTGATAAACGGGAGATTGCTTACCCTTCGGGTACGCTTCGCGGTCGCCAAAAAACGGCTCGCAATGACATGGCTGAATAGTTACAATTTTGTCAGTCAATCAGGCGAAGTGCCTCAATTTTGGCAGTATAATCCAGCCCATGAATACTCCCAAAAAGCACTCCCGTAGACATTCTGCTGTTCCTAGCGCTCTGTTTATTCCGGTCGCGTTCTTTGCAGGGCTGGTATGTGGCTATCTGTTGTGGGGCAAAAACGCCAGTTCCACAGCAATCAGCCCCGTCTCGCAGGATGACCCTTCCATTGGTCCTAAAAATGCTCCTGTGACCATCGTGGAATTCAGCGACTATCAATGTCCTTATTGTAAATTGTGGCATGATACAGTCCTTCCGCTTTTGATCGCAGAATACGGGGATAGAATACGGTACATCTACCGCGATTATCCCCTCAATGGACATCCAGAAGCGCAACCCGCTGCCGAAGCAGCCAATTGCGCTGGTGACCAAGATGCTTACTGGGAATTTCATGATGCCATTTTCAGCAACGAATACGGCTATGGGCAAGCTGCGTATGTCCAATATGCGCGCGATCTGGGGTTGAATATTGAGAAATTCAATGATTGCCTGAATAGTCGTCAATACCAGGATGAAGTAGTCCAGGATTTCAGAGATGGAATTCGGCTAGGCGTCAATTCCACCCCAACTTTCTTTGTCAATGACATACAAATTGTGGGGGCACAACCATTTTCTGTGTTTAAACAATTAATTGATGCTGAACTGGCACGGGTCAACAGATAATTTTGCCAATCAAGAGGAAGTCATGAAAAAATTTATCGCTGTAGCAGGAAATATTGGTGTGGGGAAATCCACACTGGTAGAAATGTTGTGCAAAAAATTAGGATGGACACCTTTCTTTGAGCCAGTTGCCGAAAATCCCTACCTGGCAGATTTCTATCAGGATATGCAGGCATGGGCTTTCCAATCACAAATTTTCTTTCTCACCCACCGCTTGCGCGCTCATTATCAGTTATCCCAATATCCGTCGTCGGTAATTCAAGACCGATCCGTCTATGAAGACGCCGAAATCTTCGCGCACAACTTGTTTTTGCAAGGACATATCCGTCCTCGCGATTATCAGACGTATCGCGAACTCTATCTAACGATGATTGAATTCCTTCCCCCGCCCGACCTGGTCATTTACCTGCGTGCCTCTGTCCCGACACTGATTCGGCGCATTGCAAGACGCGGCCGTGATTATGAACGCACCATCCCGGCTGATTACCTGGCCAGTCTGAACAATTTATACGAATCCTGGATTGAGAATTTCACTCTCTGCCCTGTGCTGACTGTGCCAGCCGATGACATTGATTACGTGGCCCATTCGGGCCATTTGAACTTGATTGCGCAAAAAGTAGAGCAAAAACTTACCGGCAAGGAGGAAGTCGTTTTTGACCCCGAAGAAGTAGCCCAGGCCGCTTTTGATTGATTGCCTCCTTCAGATTCCCAATCAGACCTGACAGAGATGAGCATGTTTGAGAAAACGCTGCTCATCTCTGTTTTTTGTGGGTTGTCGGGAATCTGGTCACTGCTCCCTTCAAAGTTTCCCCACGAGAAAATTTTTACGGCAAATTGGTTGAAGAAGATGGGGCTGATTCTGCCAGTTCGCGACGCAGCAAGTCCAATACTTGCAATGCAGTCAGGTTGCGAACCTGCATGCCATACTCCAGACTGTCCGGGATGGTGAAATCTGTAAAATTGACAAATGAGACTGAAGTCAAGTGTTCCGGGTCACGCATGCCATGGTCGGGTAAGGGTTGCACCGCCAGCCAAAAATTCCAGAGTGGAATCTCGTATTCAAGCGCCAAACGAGCAATCGTTGCATTAATGGCCTGATTCCCCTCGGCGTTATCTGCTTTGGTCGCCAGAATCGGCACAATGCCTCTCGCTATTGTCTTATCCAGGATGATGCGCATATTGCGTTCAAACGAAGCCGGGTCTCGACGGACATAATAGGCATCGTTCGAACCGAGCGAAATGAACGCAAAAGCAGGCTGATCGAGGCGGTATTGACACTCCAGCAGAGATTCGTCAGGATAGCATTGTTCGCCATTCCACAGGGAACTCAACACTCCCGCCGTATTCAGCCCCGCTCTGGCCGCCAGGCTTGGGCGTTGAAAGGATCCCTGAAAATACTCAATGGTCGGTTGTAAGTAATCATATTCCCCCAAGTGATAGTTGCTATCGAATCCAACCAGGAAGCCAGGAGCCGCACTGGCACAGTCGCCAATCCGAGAAAAGACGCGCGGGTTGTTCCCCATTTGTAAACCTGTGAGATAAATTTGTCGGGTCCGGTCGCTGATCGTTTCTGGAACAACTGGCAGCGAGGTCCAAAAATCGGGTGGTAAAGGCGTGGGGGTCAAAACAGGTGAAACGGTAGCCGATGCTTCTGCTTCAGCCACAGGCAGCGAGGTCATCGTTGGCGAGGGGGAGACAGGGAGAACGATCGGGATCTCAGTCGCCGCGGGAACACAAGACGAAAGTCCCATCAGAGAAAGAAATACCAAGAGCCATCCCCCCATGGCTATTTTGACACGATAGATCGACTGCATGGGAAATATATGCGCTATGCCTTGACTTGTTGGGCAATTGCAGCAATGTGCTCAGGAGTGGAGCCGCAACAACCACCGACCACGCGTGCGCCAAGGGCAATGTAACGTTGGGAAAAATCAGCCATTTGGGCAGGAGTCACATCGAAGACAGTTGCGTCCCCCTCCATGCGGGGCAAGCCTGCATTAGGCTTAATCCAAAGAGGAAAGCCTGGTTCTGTCTGAGCATATTCGCTGGCGATTTTTTCCATGTTTTCCAGCGTAGTTCCACAATTTGCGCCAACAAGTGCAGCCCCCTTTTCTTTGTAGTGACGGATTACGGCCGCTGGCTTGACGCCCATCATCGTTCGTACGCCGCGGTCGTAACTAAAAGAAACAACAATTGGCACATCAGTCAGTGTACGCGCGGCATCAAAGGCAGCATCGGCTTCTTCGAGGGCAAAGTGAGTCTCAATAACCAGAAAATCTACCCCTCCCTCTACCAGGCCAGAAATCTGCTCACGATAGGCATCAAACACATCTTCCCGAGAAAGTGGCCCGTAGGGTTTCATCAGCAGACCTGTTGGGCCAATGGAACCCGCTACCAGCACGTCGGGTCGAGAGGCAGCCGCCTCACGTGCCAGTTCCACTGCGCGACGATTGATTTCCTTTACCTGATTGGCATATCTTGACTCTTTGAGGCGAAAACGGGTGCCCCCAAAGGTACACGTGAGAAGAATGTCCGAACCAGCGCGGACAAAGGCTTTCTCCAGGTCGAGAATCAACTGCGGCTGGTCAAATACCAATTCCTCCGGCGGAGTACCGGGTTTGAGGCCCATCTTTTGCAAATTGGTGCCAGTAGCGCCATCAGCAACAAGGACCTTCTGGGTCGCCAGTTTTTCCAGGAATTTATTCATTTTCCTACTCCACAATACGGAATTCATTGCGCGGTCTGATCGTACAACAACTTCGCCGCAAAACCGCAGCAGGGTTCGGTAAAAGAATTTGGGCAAGTGCCAAAAGGCAACCCTGCCCAAATTTGCATCGTCAATCCAACACAAACATCAGGGAAGGGGTCGCCAAACAGGATCAAATTCCTCTTCTGGCTCAGCAGTCAGACGCGAACGATTTTGCCCGCCAATGGTCATCAGGTAAACATAGAAACGATAACCATCGTCTGTGCCTTCAAAAGCGACCCAGTACATATCGGGAGAAATATCTACATCCGTCGCATACGCGCCGTTTTGGAAACGGGAGGGATAGGCTTTGGTAACCCGATTTTCGTAATCGAATTGCATCAACCAACCCAAGGCTTGCGGGCCACGCGTCTCACTAAAGAGGATGGTTCTCCCATCTGAACCCCAAACCGGCTGAAAATCATGGTAGGCCGGGTCATTGAGAACCAGCCGCGTTTTTCCATCTCCAAAACTATTCATCACCCAGATTTGTAAGGCGTTCGTCAACTGGCTGTGACCCGTGTAAAGGATTTGCGTGCCGGTAGGCGACCAGGCGGGGTGACGCGACCAATCCGGTAATTTAATGTCTTCAGACTTTTCGGTCAACGTGATGATCTTGTTCTCTGCCAAATTAAGGGCATAAATTTGATATGCGCCACTCAGTTTTGAAGTGAAAGCAATCCAGTTGCCATCTGGAGACCAGGCCGGTTCAGAACCACCAATTGGAATGGACAACTGGGTTAAATTCGTGCCATCGACATTGATGGTATAAACATACGAATCGGTATAGTCATTTTGCCTTTTTGGACAAGGTGAAATGAAGACGATCTTCATTCCATCAGGCGACCAATCGGGCTGGCAGGCTCCATCCGGCATATTGGTAATCTGGGTAAGACCAGTACCATCTGAGTTCACCAAGAAAACCTGAGGGATACCCGTACGCAAGGAGACAATCGCCAGTTGACCATACCCCCCCCCTAAAGGCGTAAAAGTTGGTGTGATCGCCACATCAACAGTTGGCGTCGGAGTTAGCAAAGGAGTTTTTGTATGCGTAGGAGAAGGTGTAACAGTCGGAGTAAAAGTGCTGGTAGCGGTAAAGGTAGGAGTGGCAGTGAGGACAGGAGGAACGGTCAGGTCAGTCGTGGGCGTATTAGCAATAATCGGCAGAGGGGTATCACTGGCAAAGAGTCCGATCAGCGCCTTTGAAACAGGCGACCAGAACAAGATTAGAGTAAGAATTATCGTCAAAATAGTCAGGAGGAAAAAGGAGAAGAAAATCCAGAAGCCCGTGCTATTGCGTTTGCGGATCGGACGAGAAGATGGACGGGAGGGCGGCCGGCTATTCCCGTCTCCATAAGGATCGTCAAAGACGAGTTCCGATTCTGGCGGCAAAGAGCCTTGGGGTGGTGGTTCCACTTTCACCGCCCCCTCTAAATTTTGGGTCTTGACACTTGCAGCAAGCAAAGCCTGTTTAAACTCTTCCGCCGACTGGAAGCGGTCTTCCGGGCGGACAGCCATAGCCTTTTCAATAACAGCAGCCAGTTTGCGCGAGACTTTTGGATTGCGCTTGCGCAGCGGCGTTAATTCGATATTGTCCATTGCCCGTGCCAGCCCATCTTCGGGGATAACGCCGCACAATGCCGCGTAGAGCGTGGCTCCCAGAGAATAGATATCGGTACGGGGATCTGTCCGAGCCGTGCCATATTGTTCAGGCGGGGAATAACCAGGGGTCATTGCCCGCGCCCCGGTCGTGGTCGCTTGCGATCCCTTGACCAGTTTGGCCAGTCCAAAATCCACCAGGTAAATGTGGCCATCCGGCGTAATGCGGACATTGCCCGGTTTGACGTCTCGATGAATGATGGGAGGTTTGCGCGTGTGCAGATAATGCAATGCATCACACATCGCAACGCCAATCTTGATTGCCTCCTCTTCTGAGATAAATCCCACGCGTTCCATCCGTTGGCGCAGGTCTTCTCCCTCGATGTAATCCATGATGAGATACTGCCCCTGATCAGGGATGACAAAATGATCGGTGACGCGCGGCAAATTGGGATGCCGCAAACTGGCAAGAATCACGGCCTCCAGACGAAACTGACGGGCATATTCATCGGTGGTGAAGAGATTTTCCTTCACTGCCACATCCACGCCCAGATTTTCATCTACGGCGCGATAGACCGATCCCATTCCCCCCTGCCCCAGGATCTCAACAATCCGATATCGTTTATGAAGCAAACTGCCGCGTTCGAGAGTAGTTCCCATAGCAAAACGTGATTATATCAGATGACTCTCCTGCAAAAAGGTCTTGAACCACAAAGGACACGAAGTACACAAAGGATTTCTGAAAGGCTCAATTGAGAATCTTGAATTCCGGCGCACAATTGTTTGAAAAAAACTTCGTGCTCCTTTGT
>DAOTZT010000340.1:0-2032 GCA_034434255.1 Anaerolineales bacterium
CGGTTCGTAGCGCTCGGGCAGGAAGTTGACCCTGCCTGCCCTCTGGCTGTCTCCTGCCCCGCGCTCGAACCGGCGCGGGGCTTTGCGTGTGTAACGTAACGCAAAATTCATTTTGCGCAAACAAATCACTTCAGGAGACGGCATGGGACTCTTCGAAAACATCCTTCCTCCCAAAGAACGCATGCAGCGCCTCTTCACCTGGGGCGACGCGGCGGCGTTGTTGCTCATCGCCGTCCTGCTTTACGGCGGCGTCCGCCTGGCTTTCAACGCTCCCGCCGAGATTCAAGGCCCGACCATCCGCCTGGAGCCGCGCGTCCTGCCCTGGTACGCGCTGCTGTCCACCGGTCGCATGGCCGCCGCATACGCCCTCTCCGCGCTGTTTGCCCTGCTCTACGGGCGCGCCGCCGCCTACAACCGCCGCGCCGAACGGGTGCTGATGCCCCTGCTAGACGTGCTCCAGAGCGTACCGATTCTCTCCTTCCTGCCGGTCGTCCTGCTCAGTTTGAGCGCCATCCTGCCGCAAAAAGTCGCTGTCGAACTGGCCTCCATCGTGCTTATCTTCACCAGTCAGGCCTGGCACCTGACCTTTGGCTGGTATCAGTCACTCACCACCATTCCCAAAGAACTGCGCGAGGCCAGTGACATCTTCCGCCTGAACACCTGGCTGCGCTTCAAGCGGCTGGAATTTCCCTTTGGTACCATCAGTTTTCTCTGGAACAGCATGATGTCGTGGGCGGGGGGCTGGTTCTTCCTCATGGCGGCAGAAATCTTCACCGTCGGCGCGCGCGACTTCCGCCTGCCGGGGTTGGGCGCCTACCTGCAGGAAGCCGCCAACCAGGGCGACACGCGCGCCATCCTGTGGGGCATCGGGACGCTCATCCTGACCATTGTCCTCCTTGACCAGTTCGTCTGGCGTCCGCTTCTGGCCTGGGCCGACCGCTTCAAACTGGAGATGACGGAAAGCGATCAGCCGCCGACTTCCTGGTTCTACAATGCCCTGCACAACTCGGCGCTGATGAACGCCCTGGGACGGTTGCTGGCTCCGCTGGGCGAACGCCTCGACGCCTGGCTGATTCGCCGCTCCCCAATGCGAATGCCGGATGAGGCTGCCCGCAAACGCAACTGGCTGAGCATCCTGCTCAATCTGCTCCTGGGCGGACTCCTGCTCTACGGCGGAGTGCGCGCCGCGCAAATGCTCGCCGCGCTGCCCATCGCCGAGTGGGGCAAGATTCTCCTCGGCACGCTGGCGACCCTGCTGCGGGTGGCCGTCTCCCTGTTCATCGCCCTGCTCTGGACGATTCCGGTCGGGGTCGCCATCGGGACGAATCAGCGCCTCGCCGCCGTGCTCCAGCCCATCGTCCAGGTGACCGCCTCGGTGCCGGCCACGGCCATTTTTCCCGTTTTCCTGCTGCTGGTCATCCATCTGACCGGCGGCCTGGACATTTCAGCCGTCTTCCTGATGCTGATGGGCACGCAGTGGTACCTGCTGTTCAATATCATCGCCGGGGCGAGCGCCATTCCGCAGGACCTGAAGTACACCTCGGCGCTGATGGGCCTGAAAGGTTGGGCGCGCTGGCGGACGTTGATTTTGCCGGCCATCTTCCCCTACATTGTCACCGGCGGCATCACGGCCAGCGGCGGCGCCTGGAACGCCAGCATCGTGGCCGAGTACGAACAATTCGGCGGGCAGACGCTCACCACCACCGGCCTGGGCGCGCTTATCTCGCAGGCCACCGCCAGCAGAAATTACCCGCTTCTGCTGGCGGCCACCCTCAGCATGGTGCTGACCGTGGTGCTGATCAACCGTCTGTTCTGGCGGCCGCTCTACCGCCTGGCCGAAGAAAAATACCGTCTGGAGTAGGACAGGCTTTCAGCCTGTCCAAAACAAGGCTTTCAGCCGTAACTACTTTGACAATGTCAAGTTAAACTCTTGTTCTATAAACTCTACGCATTTTGTCACTGCGAGCAAAGCGAAGCAGTCTCCTGGCTTGCAAGGAGATTGCTTCGTCGCAAAAAACGCTCCTCGCAATGA
>DAOTZT010000341.1:0-4973 GCA_034434255.1 Anaerolineales bacterium
AAGTTTTCTTGCAGATTGTCTCTCGCTGCGCAGCGTCCCAAACCGCGCAAAAAAACGCCTGGCTGGCCCAAAGGTAAGCACAGGATGCCCAAAGAGCGGCACAAAGTCGTCAAAAAGAGCGTTGCTGCCGCCCACACCGCTTGACATTCGATGGGTAGGGTACTGCTCCCACTCTGACTCTTCCGTCAGGGACAAATGGTTTGTTTAAAGTCGAGTTGGTGAAATCTGTGGCTAAACACTCAAAGCAAATCGATCTCATTATGCAAGCGCTCTAGGAATTTACCAGATGCTTTGTAATTTGAGGAACGCTTCCACAACAGCCGGGTCGAAGAGCTTCCCTGCTTGCTCACGAATATATTTCAGCGCTTCTGCTTTTGTCCATGCCTTACGGTAGGGCCGGTTGGAGGTGAGAGCGTCCCACACGTCTGCAACGGCGAAGATACGAGCAGCAAGCGGAATTTGTTCCTCTTTCAAGCCGCGGGGGTAACCCGTGCCGTCCCATCGTTCATGGTGACAGTAAGGAATATCAATGGCCGGATGCAGATATTCGATGGGAGACAGTAATTCATAGGCGTAGATGGGGTGACGACGCATGATTTCCCATTCTTCGTCGGTCAACCTGTCCGGTTTGCGTAAAATCGAATCGGGGATGGCGATTTTCCCGATGTCATGTAAGAGGGCACCGCGGCGGATGTGTTCTAGAGCAGATTCTGGGACTCCGATGGCAGTGGCGAGTTCGAGGGTTAACTCGGTGACGCGCTGAGAGTGGCCTTCGGTTTCCTGATCACGCAAATCAAGGGCGTTGGACCAGCCCTGGATGGTAGCATCGTAAGCCATCATCAGTTCGAGATTGGTGCGTTGCAAGTTGATGAACAGATGTGCGTTATCAATGGCAATCGCCAGTTGTCCAGCCAGGGTGGAGAGAAAACTCGTCCAATCTCCGTCCGGTTCAAAGGAATCGCGGTAACAGAGGTGCAAAACTCCCTGGATTTGCCCTTTGGCAATCAGAGGAATGGCGAATTGCACTGCAAAATGTTCGCTCTTGAAGACGTCTGGTGTATCACGAGGTAACTCGTGCAGGGCAAGCAGTTTTCGTTGCAGGGCGGCCTGACCAGCCAGTCCTTCGCCAAACCGGACACGGATGCCCTCCACAAGGTAAGCGCGGAATCCTTTGCTCGCACTATATTCCAGGGCTTGCACAGCCGGGTTGAAGAGGAGCACTGCAGCAGCATCTATTTTTAATTCTCGAATAATTTCATCAAGAATGATGCTGAGCGTGACTCTTAAGTCCATACTGGTGCTGATGGCGACGTCAACGTTATGGAGGGCAGAGATGTAGCGCAGGCGTTTTTGTGTTTCGCGAAATAGCCGTGCGTTTTCAAGGGCAATGACCGCTTCAGCAGCCAGAGTCTCCAGAAAAGATTGATCTTCAGCAGAGTACTGATCAGGTACCGCACTTATTGTGGAAACAATTCCTAAAATTTTGTTATCTCGAATCAACGGTACGGCAAGATAGGAACAAGGATGAAGTTCATCGGCAGGCACAGGCAGATTCTTTTCACGTTTCAGGTTGGCAATCCGCAACGGCTTGGTGATGCGGCTTGCGTGCTTGTTCATCACTTCCAGCGGATAGATTCGTGCTGTTGTCTCGGATTTGTCTTTTTGAGCAAAATAAACGGTTCGCGGGATGACTCCAAGTTTGTCCATCAAGACAATGCTGAAAGCCTGACAAGGCATCACCCGTTCCACGGCGTGGTGTATGGCAGCGTAGATCCCCTGCAAGTCATAGGCTGCATTGACCATTTCGAGAATGGCCTCATGCAAGGCGGAATCACGCCGGGCATTGTGGATGGCTTTCTCATATAGACGGGCGTTTTCAATCGCAATTGCCGCCTGGGTAGCCAGGGTCATCAGCAATTGCTGGTCGTGTTCATCAAAAGCGTTATAATTTTCACTTTCAACGCTGATAGCACCAATTGTTTTTTGACCGGTTTTGAGGGGGACGTACAGGCCCGAGCGTATGCCAGGGAATGTTTCAAGATAGCGTTTATCTTGCGTAACATCCTTGCTGCAAATCGGTTCTCCGTGCTTAATGACCCAGCCGGTCATTCCTTTGCCGGGCCGGTTGATTTTTTTGTTTAAGTGAGCAATGTATGCTGCCTGTTCTGCATCGCTCACGCCAGGCTGGCTGAAGGCGACCACATGCACCTCGTTTGTGTTGGGGTCTACCAGACGCACGCTCAGGTGATGCCATTGCAAGCGGGTCTCAATCCTGCGAATCAATTGCTTGCAAATCTCTTCCACATCCAGCAGGCCATTGATGGTCAGGCCATGCTCATACAGCATTTGCAGTTCGTTCAGGTGAGCAGCGAGGTCTTGTTCTGCCAGCACTCGCTCGGTCACATCGCGCAGGTTGATCACAATACTTTGGACAGCCGGCTCGCCCAACAGATTGGTCGCCGTTCCTTCCAGCCAGCGCACTCGGTCTTTCTCTAAGCAGCAGCGGAAACGTATATTGCGGCTTTCGCCGTAATGGGCCAGAATTTCATTGAAAAGGCGAGAGATTTCGGGCTGATCCTCAGGATGAATCTGCTCGAAGAAATTTCTCCCCAAACGCTCTTGAGAGGTGCGGCCGGTAATTTTCCAGAAAGATGGACTATGATAGAGTTCATTGCCGCGCGAGTCGAGCAGAATGATGATGTCGCTGCTGTTCTCGATGAGGGCGCGAAAGCGTTTTTCACTGTATTCGAGTGCTTCCTGGGCCTTTTTGCGCTCGGTTACGTCCCTTCCGACTGCTAAAATGGCACGCGGAGAGCCATCAGGGTTGCGAATCAGGCTAAACGTTGTTTCACTCCAAAAGGAGGGCCCATCTTTTCTGTAGAATTCTAATTCCAGGTTGCGGACGATCGACTCGTCTGGCTTGTGCAAGGCCTCAGAGGACAAGACTCCTGATAGCGCCCGCAATGCTTTTGTGAGGGAACCTGGTGCCAGTTGTCTTTCCAGAGGAAGTTCATTTAACTCTTCCAGGGTATAGCCACGCACTTTGGTGACAGAAGGGCTGATGTAAGTTACCTTCAGGTTCAAGTCCATCAGCCAGACGATATCGCTCATGTTCTCGGCCAGGAGGCGATATCGCTCTTCGCTGGCTGCCAGGGCCTGTTCTGCCTGTTTGCGCTCTGTGATGTCGACAATGACCCCAACGTAGCCAAGAAGGTGCCCTTCTGAATCTCGCTCTGGCGCAGCCTGACCGAGTACCCAGGCGACACTGCCATCGGGCTTTAAGAAGCGATACTCAGCTGTCGAGAGACTTTGCTCGTTAACTTTCCTTTCCCACTCTTCTGACAGGCGCCTTCGGTCGTCGGGATGGACCCTTTCCAGCCAACCATTGCCCAGAGCAGCATCAGGGGACATGCCGGCGATTTCACACCAGCGTGGGTTGACGTAAATCGTCTGCCCGCTGGCATCAGTATGAAAAATTCCCACTGGCGATAGTTCAGCGAGAGTCTGGTAACGGCGCTCGCTGTCACGCAGGGCTTTTTCGGCTTGTTTTCGCTCTGTAATGTCTTGTTTGATGGCAATGAAATATTTGGGTTGCCCTTTGTCGGCTAGAAAGGGCGTGATCGTCATCTCTTCATCGTAGAGCGTTCCATTTTTGCGGCGATTTACCAGCGTTCCTTGCCAGACATGACCACTGAGAATGGTCTGCCATAGCGCTGCATAAAATTCTGGTCCCTGCACTCCTGATTTGACCAGGTCGCGAGGATTTTTGCCGATTATTTCTTCTAAAGAATAGCCCGTAAGACGGCTGAAAGCCGGATTGGCCCACTGAATCACCGCCTGCTGGTCGGTAATGACGATGGCATTGGCAGAGGCTTCGAGAGCGATGCTTTGCAGGCGCAAGCGTTCTTCGGCGCGAATTTTATCGGTTACATCACGCACATAGCCGCCTACGCCGACTTTGCCATTTGCAAGGGGAACCGGGAATTTGAGCGTTTCGTAGATATGCCCATTGACTTCTTCCAGTGTGATGACTGTGTCGTTTGCTTCCAGCGCCTTTTGATCACTGGCGCGGCAACTGGCAGCAGCCTCAGAGGGCATCAAATCAAAGTCGTCCTTGCCGATAATCTCCTCAACTGGCTTTCCAAAGAAACGGGCATTGGTTTTGTTGACCAAGAGGTAACGGAACTGCTCATCTTTGAGAAAGACCATGTCGCTGGCTGCATCCAGAAAGGTGCGATGCAAAATCTGGCTTTCGAGCAGGGCTTTATGCGTGGCTCGTTTTTCAATGGCGTGTCGAAGAGTGAGAAGAAGTTGGTTCAGATCAAAGGGCTTCTGAAAATATGAATACGCCCCTAAATTCAAGGCTTCGATGGCCGACTCACTTGATGCATGACCGGTAAACAGAATACACTCAGTAGAAGGGGACTCTGCCTTAATACGGCGCAAGGCTTCCAGACCGGAAATATCCTCCAGTTGCAAGTCGATAATGGCCACGTCAATCTCTTCTCGTTTTAACCATTCAACTGCTTCTTTTCCTAACCGGACAGGAATAGGATAAAAGCCATTCAGGCGCAGAATATCGCTGAGAATTTTGCATTGGTTTGCTTCATCATCTAGGATGAGAATTTTGGGCGTGCTATCCATCTTGATTATGCCCCGATCTTCGCCGCGTGGCCTTGGAAGATTTTATATTCCCAGGACTTCTCTGCAGGAGTAGAGCTGAATGTATGCCAGAAATTGCAAGATTTCTGGCATGACCACTGGCTTGGTTTGAGCAGTGTTCAGCACGTTCAGGACGTGCAACATAGCCTAGTATACAATAAGTCCTTTTGCTAGGGGAGAGAGTAGTTTGACAATGTCATCTTTTCGTATAGTTGTCATTGCGAGGAGCGTTTTTTGCGACGAAGCAATCTCCTTGCAAGCCAGGAGACTGCTTCGCTTTGCTCGCAGTGACAAAATGCGTAGAGTTTATA
>DAOTZT010000342.1:0-35949 GCA_034434255.1 Anaerolineales bacterium
AAACTGTTGTGTTTGTCATTGCGAGGAGCGTTCTTTGCGACGAAGCAATCCCCAAGCGGTCAAGCTGGCCTGATAAACGGGAGATTGCTTCGCCAAAAAACGGCTCGCAATGACATGGCTGAATAGTTACACTGATTTTTTAAATTCGCAAAATCAGCGGCTATTTGACCACTGAGTCGCAGAGTTCGCAGAGATTTTTTGTAGTTTTCTCGGCGTTCTCAGCGGTCTCTGTGGTGAAAACTTTGACTTTAAGAAAATCGTGTCATGACCATTTCTTCCTCTCCCGTCCCCCTGCCTCCTCGCCGCTTCTTCTGCTATCTGCTCGAATGCGCCGATGGGACCTACTACACCGGTTGGACCACCGACCCGCAGCGGCGACTTGAGCAGCACAACCGCGGACGCGGCGCCCGTTACACGCGCGCCCGCCTCCCCGTCCGGCTCGTGTACGTGGAAGAATTGCCCAGCCAGACTGCCGCGATGAAACGCGAGAGGGCTATTAAATTCCTCTCGCATCGCCAAAAGCAAGAACTCATTGGTCACAATCAATCGGTAAAGAGCGGTAAATGTCCCAACGAAATGACGTGATTCCACCGCTCCCGTTCCCCTTCAGTCAAAATTGCCGCCTCGCAAACCACCTCACCCCCCGCTTTTTGCACAATTCCTTTCATTCCCTCCAGCGTCGAACCGGTGCTGATAACATCATCCACCAGAACCACTCTTTTCCCCCGGATAAGCGCCTGGTCTTTCTCGTCCAGAATCAATGTTTGCGGTTCGCCGGTTGTAATGGAGAGCGTTTCGGCGATCAACGCCGCGCCCATGTAGGACTTGTACGTCTTGCGCAAAACGATGTAGGGCAGGCCGGTCTCTACCGACAGGGCATAAGCCAGCGGGATGGATTTGGCCTCTGCGGTGACAAAAACGTCAAACTCGACCTGTCTTAACTTTTGCGCCAGGGCAGCCGCTGCTGCCTGCACCAGTTCCGTATCGCCGAGAATATTCAATACCGCAATCCGCAGCCCCGGTTTCACCTGAAAAAGTGGCAATTCACGCCGCACACCGGCAATTTCAATAGGGTATGTCTCACGCGTGGACATTTTGCTCCTCCGCTGGAATTTGGGCATAGTTTATCACATTTACACTCTGAATTAGCCCAAAAATTAACTCGCTCGGAATCGGAGACCAGCGATGCGCCCAAACTGGGTATAATGACGCCGCTGGAAAACTTACGAAATCCAAAGACTGCGAAGCCATTTTTTGTACCTGCCTGCCCGTGCTGTTGCAAACCGCTGCAGGTGGTGCCTGCAAAGTGCCCAGAAGGCAATGCAATTTTCCCTGGCTTGCGCGGAGATTGTTTCGCTTTGCTCGCAATGACACGAGGAGATTGCTGCGCTGCGCTCGTAATGACACGAGGAGATTGCTGCGCTGCGCTCGCAATGACAAGCAGGAGATTGCTGCGCTGCGCTCGCAATGACAAGCAGGAGATTGCTGCGCTGCGCTCGTAATGACAAGCAGAAGATTGCTTACCCTTCGGGTACGCTTCGCGGTCGCTACGCTCGCAACGACAAAGAGGAGATTGCTTACCCTTCGGGTACGCTTCGCGGTCGCTACGCTCGCAATGACAAATTGCAGCATTCTCCCCCTCCCCCGAACCTGCGGAAGGACATTTTGCCCCTTCTTGAACCTGGTGTCCTTCGTGGTGAGTAGCCTTTTTTGAAACTCTTCTCTTCGGTGCCTTATGCTCCCTGACCTGCAACTCAACGACCGCGTCCGTTTACGAAAGCCCCACCCTTGCGGCTCCTACGAGTGGATTGTCACCCGTTTGGGGGCCGATATTGGACTGGAATGCTGCGGCTGCGGCCGGCGCGTTTTACTCACCCGCCGCGAACTCTCCCGGCGGTTAAAAACCATTCTCCCCAAGGAGTCCCATGAACCTGCCAGAAGGACGTAAACCGCACATTCTCTTCCTCTTCTCCGACACCGGCGGCGGACACCGCGCCGCGGCCGACGCTATCATTGAAGCCCTCCATCTCGAATTTGGCGATGCCGTCACCACCGAGATGGTAGATTTCCTCAAAGACTACGCCCCCCCACCCTACAACCAACTGCCACGTTTCTATCCGGAAATGGTCAAAATTCCAGAATTGTGGGGCGTCGGATTTCGCATCAGCGATGGCCGCCCGCAAGCACGTCTGATGACTTCTACCTTGTGGCCTGTCGTCCGTCAGGCCGCCCGGCGACTGGTTCAGGAGCACCCCGCCGACCTGCTGGTCAGCGTTCACCCCCTCGGCAACTCATTCTTCCTCAAAGCGCTCGGTCATCACCGCCCCCCCTTCATCACGGTCGTTACCGACATGGTCACCACCCACGCCCTGTGGTACGACAAACGCGCCGACCTGATTTTTGTCCCCACCCGCCTGGCCCGTCAGCGTGCTCTCGAATACCAGATGCCCCCCGAAAAAGTCATAGTGGCTGGTCAGCCCATCTCCGACCGCTACACCCACCCCTGCACCGACCAGGCCGCCCTGCGGCGTAAACTGGGCTGGCCAGAAGAGAAATTCACCGTCCTGATGGTCGGCGGCGGGGAAGGCATGGGGCCCCTGGCCGAAACCGCCCGCACCGTGGACGAATCGGGGCTGGACGTGACCCAGGTGATCGTCGCCGGTCGCAACGCCAAACTCAAAGCCTACCTCGAAAGCCTCGAGTGGGAAAACCCCACTTTCATCTACGGCTTCACCAGCAAAATGCCCGAATTCATGCGCGCCTCCGACGTCATCGTCACCAAAGCCGGGCCGGGAACGATCGCCGAGGCGCTGGCCGCCAGCCTCCCCATCATCCTGTATGCCAGGCTGCCCGGCCAGGAAGACGGCAACGTCTATTACGTCCAGGAGCGCGGCGTAGGCGTTTGGGCCCCCGAACCGCTCCAGGTGGTGCGCACTCTCACCCGCTGGATTTGCAAACCGGCGACCCGTCAACAAGTCATCGCCAACTGTCGCGAAGCCGCCCGCCCCGACGCTGCCCGCATCATCGCCCGCACGTTGGGAGAAAAAGTCGGCTTGAAAAGCCCGTAGTATAATCCCTTCGCCATGCCCGTCCTGGACGCTTATTCCTTCGAATTCTTCAGCAAATCCCCCGAGCAAACCCGCCGCCTGGGAATGCGGCTGGGGTCTTTGCTGGCTGCCGGCGATCTTCTCTGCCTGCAAGGCGACCTGGGAGCCGGCAAAACGACCTTCGTTCAGGGCCTCACCCGCGGCTGGGGCGCTCTCGACCAGGCCTCCAGCCCTACTTTTGTTCTGGTCAACCTCTACCGCCGCCCTGATGGCGGCCAACTTGCTCACCTCGACGCCTACCGTCTCGAAAGTCTTGCCGAAGCCGAGGAACTCGACCTGGACTCCCTGCTTGCGGCCGGGCCGCTGGTGATCGAGTGGCCCGAACGCGTCGAGCCGATTCTTCCTCTTGAGCGTCTCTGGGTGTTTCTGGAATATCAGTCCGAAGAACACCGCCTGCTGCGCTTCACCCCGCGCGGCAAGCGCTATCAAGAGCTGGTCACGTCTCTGCGCCAGGCGACCTATGGAGCCGACTAATGTTGCTGGCTGTTGATACCTCCACTGCCCAACTCGGCCTGGCGCTCTACGATGGCGCCCAGGTGCTGGCTGAACTGACCTGGCGCGGGCACAGCCGTCACACCCAGGAACTGGCCCCGGCCGTAGCCGACCTGCTGAACCGCATCGGCGCAGGGCTGGATCATCTCCAGGCCATCGGCATCGCTATCGGCCCCGGTTCTTTCACCAGTTTGCGCGTTGGATTGGCCTTTGTCAAGGGATTGGCGTTGGCGCGGCACCTGCCGCTGGTCGGCGTCCCGACCCTCGACGTGGTCGCCGCGGCCGTGCCGCTCGACCCGACCCGCCGCCTGGCGGCTGTGCTGCAAGCCGGGCGCGGGCGACTGGCCCTGGTCTGGTACCAGGCCTCCGAAAACGGGTGGCAGGCCGAAGGTCCAGCCACCGTGACGACTGCCGCGGAGTTGGAGCAGCAGATCAGCAAGCCTGTCATCATTTGTGGTGAACTGACCGCCGAAGACCGTCATCACCTGGCACGACGCTACAAAAACGTGCGCCTTGCTTCGCCAGCAACCTGCGTCCGCCGACCCGCCCTGCTGGCCGAAATTGCCTGGCAGCGCTGGCAGGCTGGTCAGGTGGATTCGGCGGCGTCGCTGGCGCCCATCTATCTGCATGTTGCCGGAGGCCCTGCCACGTGAACGTCAAAATTCGCCGCATGACCCTGGCCGATGTCGCCGCTGTTTCTGCCATTGACCAGATGTCCTTCACCCTCCCCTGGCCAGAGCGGTCCTTTCGCTACGAAGTGAGCGAAAATCCGACCGCGCGCTGCTGGGTAGCCGAAGTGGACGGACAGATCGCTGGCATGCTTGTCCTGTGGTTCATCGTGGACGAAGCCCACATTGCCACAATTGCTACCCACCCGAACCTTCGCCGCAAGGGAATCGGGGAACAGTTGTTGCGACACGCCCTGCTCGCCGTCCGGGACGAGGGAGCAAAGCGGGCTTTCCTGGAAGTGCGCGTCAGCAACCTGGCTGCCCAGGCGCTATACCGCAAGTACGGCTTCGTGGTGGACGGAATACGTCCGCGCTATTACAAAGATAATAACGAAGATGCGCTTTTGATGAGCCTCGACCACTTTGACGAACTGGAGAAGTCTCAAACATCGTAACTGTCTCCCCACTCCCCTATGTCATTGCAAGCCGCCCTGCACGGCAGCAGGCGAAAGGGATGGACTACTCTTGACAGGAGATCGCTGCGCTGCACTGGCGGCAACAAAGAGGAGATTGCTTCCCTTCGCTCGCAATGACAACGAGGAGATCGCTGCTTGCGGCAACAAAGAGGAGATTGCTTCGCTTCGCTCGCAATGACAAGGAGAAGATCGCTGCGCTCGCAATGACAACGAGGAAGGAGTTCCTCCTGCTGATCGCAGGCCGTTAGCAAAATCCGACTCATTTCCGGAGACTGTATGACCGCCGAAGAAATACTTGCCCAAATTGCCAGAGAAGTCACCACCTGCCAGAAATGCCCCTTACACCATTCGCGCAAACGCGCCGTCCCCGGCGAGGGGCCGGCTAATGCCGAAATTATGTTGATTGGAGAAGGCCCCGGCTTCCACGAAAATGAGCAGGGACGGCCCTTTGTGGGCGCAGCAGGCCAATTTTTGAATGAATTGCTGGCGCAGGCCGGAATGAAACGTGAGGATGTCTGGATCGGGAACGTGGTAAAATGCCGTCCGCCCGGCAACCGTGACCCCCTCCCCGAAGAACTGGCCGCCTGCAATGACTATCTCGAACGCCAGATCGCGGCCATCAATCCCAAAATTATCATCACGCTGGGGCGCTACTCGATGGGGAAGTTCCTGCCGGGAGCAAAAATCAGCGCTATCCACGGACAAATGCGCCGGGTGGGCAATCGTTTCGTCATCGCTATGTTCCATCCAGCCGCGGCTTTGCATCAGGCCGCCCTCAAGCCGGCGCTCTTGCAAGATTTTGCCCAACTGCCCAAATTGCTGGAACAGGCCCGCGCCGCGCTGAAACGCCTGCCAGCCACCCAGACCGCGCAAGCCGAAACGCCCAAGGAAGACCCCAAGCAATTGAGTCTGTTCTGAACCGGAGATAAACGGGGATGAACTGAGATGAACGTCTGGAGTACGGCGGCTTGTCGCCGAATTTTGGGCTCGCCGTCGGAATAACTGGAGAACAAAAATATGGCATCTTACCTCGTTACTGGCGCAGCCGGATTCATTGGGGCACGCGTCGCTGAAATGCTCCTTGAAGAGGGGCACACCGTCACCGGCATTGACAACCTCAACGATGCTTACGATGTGCGCCTGAAAGAATACCGCCTGCGGAAGTTGCAATCTCTTCCCGGCTTTCACTTCGTCCGGGCAGACATTGCCGACCGGAACCTCCTCACTCAGCGAGCCGCAATCACCAATCAGTCATTCGAGGCGGTGATTCACCTGGCCGCCCGCGCCGGTGTGCGCGCCAGTTTGCAAAATCCCTGGCTATTCTACGAAACCAACGTCATCGGCACCCTCAACTTGCTCGAATTGTGCCGTCAGCGCGGCATCAGAAAATTCATCCAGGCTTCCACCTCCACCGTCTATGGGCTGCATGCCCCGGTCCCGACCCCCGAAACCGCCAGCACCGACTACCCGCCCCAACCCTACGCTGCCAGCAAAAAGGCTGCCGAAACGTTGTGCTTCACCTACCACAGCCTCTATGGCCTGGACGTCAGCGTCGTCCGTTACTTCACCGTCTATGGCCCGGCCGGACGCCCCGACATGAGCATGTTCCGCTTCGTGCAGTGGATCAGCGAAGGGCGCCCCGTCCGCCTTTACGGCAACGGCGAGGCCTCGCGCGGTTTCACCTACATTGACGACATCGCGCGCGGCACTATCGCCGCCCTGCACCCCTTCGGCTACGAAACTTTCAACCTGGGCGGCCATGAAGTCATCACCATGAACGCCCTGATTGCCATGATGGAAGACATCCTCGGCCGCAAAGCCATCATCGAACACCTTCCGCCCAACCCCGGCGAACTCCAGACCAACCACGCCGACGTGACCAAAGCCCGCCGCCTGCTCTCCTGGCAACCGCAAGTCTCCTTGCGCGAGGGAGTCACCCGCCTGGTGGAATGGTACCGCGCCGAGCGCACCTGGGCAAAAGAGGTCGCTACCCTGTGAATTTCGTCCAAAAAGCCCTCCAAATCTGGAAACAAGACAACCTGCTGAGGCGGGTTGTCCGCAACAGCGGTTACCTCATCGTCGGCAACGCCCTCAGCACGATGGTACAAAGCATCCTCAGCGGGCGTCTGCTGGGCATTCTCGGCTTTGGCATCCTGGGCGCCGCCATCGAGTTCGCCACCAACATCAACCGCCTCTTCTCCTTCCGGATGGGCGAGATCGTCGTCAAGTACATGGGGCAATTCCTGGCGGAAGATCAGCGTGACCGGGCCGCCGCCGTGTTCAAGGCCGCCGTTTTGCTCGAAACGATTTCCTCCATCCTGGCTTACCTCTTGATCGTGCTGCTGGCCCCCCTGGCTGCCACCGTCATCCTGCGCGATGTCGCCCTGGCGCCGCTGATTTCCTTCTACGCCCTGGCCATGCTGGCCAATTTTGCCCTTGAATCCTCCACCGGCTTCCTGCAAACGGTGGATCGCTTCCGCAGCCAGGCCATCATCGGCTTCATCCAGTCGCTCCTCACCGCCGGGATCATCCTCTACGCCTACCTGACCCACGGCACCATCTGGCTGGTGATGGGCGCTTACCTGACCGGCAAAGCCTTCAACGGCCTGGGATTGGCCGCCTACGCCTTCTGGCGGGCGCGGCAGGTGCTCGGTGCGGGCTGGTGGCGGGCCTCCTTCCGCCTCCTGCCTCCCCGCCGCGAGTTCTGGACCTTCGCCTGGAGCACCAACTTCAGCGGCACGGTGACGATGGTGACGCGCGACAGCGAATCGGTCTGGATTTCGGCCCTGGCCGGGCCGCTCGCCGCCGGTTACTACAAAACTGCCAAGGCCGTCATCAACCTGGTCACCCTGCCCATCACCCCCTTCATCACCGCTGCCTACCCGGCCATCAACCGCTCCATTGCCGAACGTGCCTGGGCGCGCCTGCGCCGCCTTCTGCGCCGTCTCACCGTCCTCTCCGCCGCCTGGACCGGCGCGGCTGCCCTGGGGCTGATTGTGCTTGGCCGCTGGCTCATCACCACCTTCTACGGCGCCGACTTCGCCCCCGCCTACCCGGCCATCCTGCTGCTCCTGCTCGGCTACGGCTTTGCCAACATCTTCTACTGGAATCGCAACCTCCTGCTCTCCTTCGGCCAGCCCGATTACCCCCTCAAAGTCACCGCCTTTGCCGGCGCGGCCAAACTCATGCTCACGCTCCTGCTCGTGCCGCGCTTTGGCTACCTGATGGAAGCGGGCCTGCTCTCGGCCTTCTTCATCGTCTCCATCGGTCTCATCGTTTGGAAAGGATGGAAGGAAATTGGCAAACACCCCGACCGGGACGAACTACCGTCCGCCGCGCCGACCGAATCGGCCGCGCCCTTCGCCCCGTCCGCCGCGGACCGGCAACCGGTCCGCCGCGCCCCGCGCCGTTTCTCCCGCTGGGACGCCCTCGCCCTGCTCACCTTCCTGGCGTTTTCGCTCCTTTATTTCCTCGGCAAATTACAGGACAATTACCCCCTCGTCCTGCTCACCGGCGACGCTGGCAACATCGCCAGTTACGCCGCCGCCCTCGACCACCCCGACTGGTTCGCCGCCGACCCGGTGCTGGGCGACCCGGCCAACATCGGCATTTACGCCACCCTGCACATCCCCCTCCTGCGCCTGCTGGCTCCGCTGGCCGGCAACTACGCCCTGGCCTACGCCTGGCTCGTCCTGCCGCAGACGTTTCTGCAACTGACCGGCTTCTACCTGCTCGGACGCGTCCTCTTCCGCAGCCGCTTCTGGGCCTACCTGCTCGCCTGGCTGACCTCCATGACCGTCACCCGCATCGGCCTGGGCGAAATCTGGGGCGTCTGGCAGGATGCCCTGCCGCGGGTCACCTTCCAATCGCTTCTGCCGTTTTTGCTGACCCTCGCCCTGCTGTGGAAAGACGCCCCGCGTCGCTGGCCCTGGCTGATGTTCCTGGCCGGGTTGCTCGTCTATGCCCATCCCATCAGCGCCCCGGCCTGGGGACTGGCCCTCTGGCTTGGCCTGTGGACGCGTGTGCCCCGCGCCTGGACCTGGCTGCGGCGACTGCTCGTGATGTTCGCCCTGGGCCTGGTCTTTCTGCTCGCCCTGGCTCCCTTCGCCTGGAACTACATCTCCTACCGCAGCAGCGACTCCGCCGCCGATTATGAGACGGTGATGACCGTTCTGCAAACGTACTGGCCGGAGAATCTGCTCAACGTGCCGGCAGCGGTAGGGGCGTTTGTGGGGCAGGCAGTGCGCAGTCTACTCTTGCCGCTGGCGGTGGGAGGGGGCGTGGCGCTGGGGTGGATTGAAAGAGGGGGGAAGGGAGAAAGGGAGAAGGAAAAAGGGGAAAAGGGCGGGGCGGAAAGCCTGACCGACAGTCAGGCCAATCGTCAGGCTAAAAGCCTGACCTACAGCCTGACCTACAACCCGACCGACAGCCCGACCGACAGCCGGACCGACAGTCAGGCCGGTAGTCAGGCCGACAGTCAGGCTAAAAGCCTGACCTACAGCCGGACCTACAGCCGGACCGACAGCCGGACCGACAGCCGGACCGACAAGCAGGCCGACAGTAAGGTCAACAGTCAGGCTGAAAGCCTGACCTACAGCCGGACCTACAGCCGGACCTACAGCCGGACCGAAAGCCGGACCGACTTGCCTGTCGTTATTGCCTGGATGGTGGGGCTGTTCCTGGCAAGTGTGGCCCTGCCCTTCGCCGAGCGGCTGATCGAGGCGCGCTTCCACCTGCTGCCGTTCGAGACCGAACTCCTGCGCGGCATCCGCTACTTTGTGCCGCTCCTGCTGCTCTTCTGGCTCTGGCCGCTGGCCGTGCTGAGCGCCCGCCCGCTTGCGCCTCGTCTGCGCCTGGGGCTGATGGGCCTGGGCGTTCTGCTGGTCGCCTTTTGGGGCGCGACAAACCGCCCCGCCATCGGCGACATGCTCGACGCCGCTCTCTGCCTGGGGCACGGACGGATGGTCTGCGCCGCGCCGCGTCCGCTCGATGAACTGCTGACCGGCCTCCAGGTCCAGACCCGCCCCGGCGAGAGCGTGCTGTTCTTCAACCAGGAGCCGGCGCACACATCGCAGACAATCGCCGTGCGTTACCTGGCGCTGCGTCCGCTGGTTTATACCCCGCGCGATGTCGGCCTGCTGGGCTACGGTCACCGCGCCGCCCTGGAGCAATGGCTGGCGACCACGCGGCAGGTCGAGGCCCTGCGCGCCGAAGCGGACGAAGCCGCCCGCCTGGCGGGAATCGTCCAACTGGCGCAATCGCTCGACGCCGATTATCTGGCCCTCGATTTCGCCCCCGCCTCCGACCTGTTGAGCGGACTGTCGGTGCGCGTTCTTGTCCAAAACGAGGCCTATACTCTGCTACAATTGCCATGATGAACACCCCGTCCTCCGATTCCACCCTGACGGTTGTCATACCGGTTTATAACGAGGCCGAAGCCCTGCCGGCCCTGCTGGAGGAAGTGCTACCCTATTGCCGCGCCCGCAACTGGCAGGTCATCTTCGTCAACGACGGCTCGCGCGATGGCAGCGCCGAACTCTTGCAGGCCCACCACGCCCCCCCGCAGGTGCGTGTCCTGCATCACAAGGTCAATCGCGGCTACGGCGGCGCCCTCAAAAGCGGCCTGATGGAAGTCAAAACGCCCTACGCCGTCACGATTGATGCCGACGCTCAGCACAACATCGCCGACCTGGACGCCCTGCTCTCCCTGGCGCTGGAGCGCAACGCCGACCTGGTGATAGGCGCCCGCGGCCATCGCGCCGGCGGTTTCTGGCGCGGGATGGGCAAGTGGCTCATCCGCCGTTTTGCCGCCCTGCTGCTCCCCATCCACGTCTCCGATTTGAACTCCGGCTGCAAACTCTATGCCACGCCGCTGGCGCAGAAATACCTGCCGCTTTGCCCCGATACGATGGCCTTCAGCGATGTCATCACGCTCATCTTTATTCAAAAGCGCCACCTGGTGCTGGAGCATCCCATCCACGTCCGCGAGCGGCGCACCGGCCGCAGTACCATCACGGCCTTCACCGCTTTCCAGACCTTGATGGAAATCCTCCATATCGCCATGTTGTTCAACCCTCTGCGCATCTTCCTGCCGCTGGCGGCGGCGTGCATCACCTTTGGGGTGGTGTGGGGCCTGCCCATCCTGCTGCGGGGGCGCGGCGTCAGCGTCGGCTCGATGCTTGCCATCGTCACCGGTCTGCTCTTCTTTGCCATCGGTCTGATTGCCGAGCAACTGGCCGCTACCCGCATGGCCTTGCTCGACCTGCACTCGCCTGAGCGAAAAGAATGAACATCGTTTGTGTTTCCCCGTCCCAGGTGCCGTCCGACACGGCCAACAGCATTCAGGCGCTCAAAGTGGCCCAGTCCTTTCTGCAACTGGGGCATAGCGTGACGTTGATTGTGCCCGGCAAGCCACCCACCGCGCCGGTGAACCTGGCCGAGCATTATGGGCTGACCGAGACTCCGACGGTGGAGTGGATAGAAGGAAGGCGCCGCCTCTTCCCCTGGAAAGCGGCCCTGCGCGCCCGCCGCCTCGGCGCGGACCTGCTCTACTGCTGGCCGGCCCAGGCCGCCCTGCTCGGGACGCTGCTCGGCCTGCCCTCCTTGCTGGAGGTGCACGACCTGCCCCGCGGCCGCTTCGGTCCGCTCTGGTATTGGCTCTTCCTGACCCTGCCGGGGCGCAAACGCCTGTTGCCCATCACCGACGCCTTGCGCCGCCTGCTTGAGTCCCGCTACGGGGCCATGCGCGGCGGCGATACGGTCATCGCCCCCGACGGCGTGGACGTGGAACGCTACGCTGCCCTGCCCGACGCCACCACAGCCCGCCATCTGCTCGGACTGCCGCAGGCCCCCACCGTGCTGTGCACGGGGCATCTCTACGAGGGCCGCGGCGCCGACCTGTTCCTGGCCCTGGCCGAGGCCTTCCCCGCCGCATCGTTCGTGTGGGTAGGAGGCCGCCCGTCGGATGTGGAAACCTGGAAAGAGCGCGCCGCCCACCTCCCCAACGTCACCTTCACCGGCTTCGTCCCCAACGCCCGCATTCCGCTCTACCAGGCAGCAGGCGACATCCTGCTCATGCCTTACGGGGCACAGGTGGCCACCTCGAGCGGCGGCAATACCGCCGAGGTGTGCAGCCCGATGAAGATGTTCGAGTACATGGCCGCCGGACGCGCCATCCTGACCAGCGACCTGCCCGTCTTACGCGAAGTGTTGGACGAGACGATGGCCATCTTTTGCCCGCCAGGAGACCGGGAAGCGTGGAAAGCCGCCCTGGGCAGCCTGCTAAGCGATGAAACGCGGCGGCAGGCTCTCGGTCAGCGCGCCCGCGAGGCCGTGCAGGCCTATTCCTGGCTGGAACGCGGCCGGCGCGTGCTGAATGGGCTTGAGTAATTTGACAATGTCAAGTTAAACTCTTGTTCTATAAACTCTACGCATTTTGTCACTGCGAGCAAAGCGAAGCAGTCTCCTGGTTTGCGAGGGGATTGCTTACCCTTCGGGTACGCTTCGCGGTCGTCGCAAAAGACGCTCCTCGCAATGACAACTATACGAAAAGATGACATTGTCAAACTAATCACTTCACTATTGTAATTCCACCGTAGGAGTAGCAATAGATATTTCATGGTATCATTTAGCAAGAAGAACACGCTCATGGACGATAAAATTACCATCATCGAAGGCCCCTCTCCCATTTTCGAACCAGCGCAAGACGGTTGGGCAATGAGTCTTGCCGAAGGGCCGCGCCTGCCGCTGACGGTGATGACCCGCTTGCGGACATTTAACGGCCCGGCGCTGGTCGAACGCTGTTACCGCCGCTGGAAAAACAACCTGCCGATTCACCTCCATTACCGCAACGAACTGGGGCTGGAGGAAAAAGCCCCCATCGTGGCCGTCCGGGCAGTCGAGACCCCCGAAGGCCATGTCCTCCTGCTGTGGGTTGCTCTCGATATGGAGAAAGTCAAAATTGACCTGGACTCAGGCGAGGAAGAAGATCCTTCCTGAAAGGTTGTGATCCAGGCAGCCCGAGGCAAGATACTCGTGACGAAACTCACGAGGGAAATCCGCGGGAAGAGTGGTATTTGTCATATTGACGCTTTACTCAGAATCAGGTATTTTAAGAGCACATCTGCGTTGGTGACGTTGCTATGATGGCATTATTGACCATAAGCACACGCTAAAGCGGGCCTCCGTCCGGGGTGCCCGCTTATATTTTCACCAGACCAAAATCTTTATCAGGAGAGACAAGATGGCTGAAAAATTCAATGAATTTGAAATGGCGCAACGGCAATTTGATCATGTGGCCAAACTCCTCAATCTGGACCCACAAATCGCCGAGGTATTGCGCTGGCCGATGCGCGAATACCACTTCCGCATCCCGGTTCGCATGGATGACGGCACCATCAAAGTCTTCGAAGGCTTCCGCGTCCAGCACAACGATGCTCGCGGCCCGAACAAGGGGGGCATTCGCTTCCACCCCGCCGAGACCTTCGACATGGTGCGCGCCCTGGCGACCTGGATGACCTGGAAATGCGCCGTGGCCGACATCCCCTTGGGCGGCGGCAAAGGTGGCGTCGTCGTTGACCCCGCCACGCTGTCTGACGGCGAAAAAGAACGCCTGTGCCGCGGCTGGGTGCAGGCCATGTGGAAGAACATCGGCCCGCGCCAGGACGTCCCCGCTCCCGATGTCGGCACCACGCCGCAGATGATGGGCTGGATGATGGACGAGTATTCCAAACTCGTCGGCCAGTACACCCCCGGCGTCTTCACCGGCAAGCCCCTGGGCAGCGGTGGTTCTGAAGGCCGCACCGAAGCCACCGGTTACGGCGTCATTTACACCATCCGCGAGGCCATGAAACACCTGGGGATCGACCCCAAGAAATCAGTGGCTGCCATGCAAGGCTTCGGCAATGTGACCCAATACGCCGCCCTCGGCTTCGTCGAAATTCTGGGCGGTACAGTCGCCTGCGTCTCTTGCTGGGATCGCAAAGACAAGTGCGCCTACACCTACAGCAAAGAAGGCGGCATTGATCCGCGCTTCCTGATGAGCATTACCGACCAGTACGGCACCATTGACAAAGAAAAAGCCATCGCTGCCGGTTACAAGGTCGAAGACGGCGACGCCTGGATTTCCAAAGAGGCCGACGTCCTCATGCCCGGCGCTCTCTCTGGCACCGTCAACGCCGAGACCGTCAAGAAGATTTCCCCGCGCGTCAAGATCGTCGCCGAAGGCGCCAACGGCCCCTGCACCCCCGAAGCCGACGAATACTTCAAAGCCCACAACATCTTCGATATTCCCGACTTCCTGTGCAACGCTGGCGGCGTGACCTGCTCCTACTTCGAACAGGTCCAGAACGACATGAACTATTACTGGTCGAAAGAAGAAGTCCTGTCCAAACTGGACGCCAAGATGACGGCTGCCTTCCACGCCGTGTTGAACATGGCCCTCAAGCAAAACGTTTACATGCGTGACGCCGCCTACATGGTCGCCATTGACCGCGTGGTCAAAGCCATGCAGTTGCGCGGCTGGGTCTAATCCCCCACCTGCCACGAACAAAAATAGGACGAGATACGCTCTCGTCCTATTTTTTTATCCTAACCTGGCGCAGGGCCTGGATGAAAGCGGCTGTCATCTGCTCCAGGTTGATTTCTTCAGAGACAATGCGATACGACTCGGCTCCCATGCGACGCAGGCGGGAGACATCCGAAAGGGCCTCCGCCAGCACCCCGGCGAGCGCCCCCGGACCCGTCAACTGCCACCCGTTCCCCGGGCGGACGAGGTCGTCGTTGGTTCCATCCCCCTGCCCCATGACCACCGGCAAGCCCCACGACATGGCCTCCTGCACCGCCAGCCCGCCCGTCCCCGGCAGGACGAACAGGTCGGCAGCACGGAAATACGGCTCCAGGTCTGGGCCGTGCTTCGCGCCGACGAATTCCGCCGCCGGATAAATCGCCCTGGCCAGGTTCTCCAGCGCGGCACGCTCCGGGCCATCCCCCACGATGACCAGGCGCGGGCGGAGATGTTCCGGCAGAGCAGCGCAGGCGCGGATCAAATCGTCCACGCGCTTGCGGGCCTGCAAACGCCCCACGAACAGGATGGCTGGCTTCCCCTCGAAGCGCGGCGGACGCGCAGGCAGGGGATGCGTTGGGCGCGGCGTGGCAGCGTTTGGAGCGATAAAGATGCGGTCAGCGGGGAACCCCAGGACGGCGTACTCCTCCGCCCCGCGGCGGGAATAGGTGAGCAGGGCGTCGAAATGCAGCAGGTATGACCGGCGGAGGGCAACTCTGTAACCTGTCAGCAGGCCGGCCAGGGACGGCGCGCCCAGCCCCCAGCCCAGCACCGGGCGGCCGCGCCGTTTCATCCAGCGAATCGCAGCCGGGGCGGACAGGTTGCGGGGATTGGCTTCCACGATGAGGGCGTCGGGATCCCAATCGGCCAGCCAGGCCAGGAAACCGCCCTGATAGAACAACGCCCCTCCAAACAGATGCACGTTGCGAGCAGGAACGTAGTGGGCGCGCGTAAGATGGTCGGTAACAGCGATATTCTCCTTCGGCAAAGGCAGGCCGGCAAAGACCGACAGCCCCCCGTCACAGGCCTGCGCCAGGGCGTCGAAGAGCGGGGCGCGGTAGGTAGCCAGGACGCGCTGTTGAATGGCCAGTTTTCCGGCAAATTGGTCCATCACTGCCCTCCACAGCGCCGGTACATGACGGCCACCGGGTCACGGTACAGTTCGCACCAGGCAGGAGCCGAGGCCAGGGCTTCGAGCAGGTCGGGCTGGTACTGCACCGAAACCATCAACAGGTTCGCGCCGGTCTCGTCCAGGAGCGTTGTCCAGTCATAGCGCGCCTCGCTGACCGCCTTGTAGGATTCCCACTGCTCCACGGGGAACAACTCAAAGCGCGTGTCCATCCAGGGCGGGCGAGCGGGCAGGGCAAACTCAAGATAACTGGCAAAGCCGATTTCAGCCCACAGCGGGCCGGGCAGGTCAGGATGAGCCGCCAGCCATTCGGTGGCAGCAATGGGGGTGTTTTCAGTGGCAGGGGGCGCGGCCGGCCACCAGGTGGCGCGCAGGCCGGGCAGGAGGGGAAACGGGAGCAGAATCAGGAGCAGGGCGAGGATCGAATTAACGGCAGGCAGGAGACGGGTCGCGGCGCGGGGCGGAGGGGCATCTTTGATGAGCCGCCGTTCCCAGTCGGCCAGCATCCCGGCGGTCAGCACAGTCAGGAGGAAGACAAACCAGATGACGTAGCGCTCGCCCCACAACGCCAGAAAACCGAAGCCAAGGAACCAGGTCCATTCCAGGCGGTCGAGTTTGCGAGGCGAGAAGGCGGCGAGGAGGGGGAAGGCAAGGAGCCAGAGGAAAAACAGGTTCATCTGCCAGCCGTCGTTGACCGGCGGTTTCCACTCGACAGAGTAGCGGTTGGCGGCTACGGTGAGGGAGTGATAGACGTAGGTCCACGCGCCGGGGCCGCGCGGGTTGACCAGGGTGGCAAGGAGAACGCCGCCGAAGGCCAGGGCGAGACTGCGCCGGTCGCCGTGCCCGAAGACGAGCGCCGCGCCAGTGAGAAGGATCAGCATGATGAACGAGCCGTGCAGGTTGACCCACACCAGGCTGATGAGCGGCAGCCAGTAGATGGCGCTCTGTTTCAGCGGGAAAAACTTTAACGCGAAGGACACGAAGTTCCTCGAAGAAGGCCCGAAAGGAGTTCTCTGCGCGCTTCCTTTGTGAACCTTGGTGTCCTTTGTGGTGCCCTCTTTGTCGCTGTTGTGCCATTCATAGAGGAGCCCCAGCGAGAGAGCAAAGAGCGGATAAGCGAACAGTTGCGGGCGCATGGACCAGTTGTTGCTGGAGGCCAGCACGGCCAGCAGGAGGACGAGCGCCGCGCCGATGCGCCCGGCTCCCAGGCGGCGGGCGGTGAGCCAGACCAGCCCGTAAGCCACCGCCAGCAGGATGCCGCGCAGGAGGACGCTGAGGGAGAGCCCCCCAAGTTGATAAACCAGCCAGAAGAGCACCGCCGCGCCCCACGAGTGATAGACCATCGGCGCGCCAGCCTGGGAAAAGGACAGTTCATCCACGGTGGGGACAGATCCGGCGGCGAGGGTATCGCGTCCGATGCGCAGGTACCACCAGTAATCCTGCGGCGTGACCGGCAGCAGGAAGGCAATCGCCAGCGCAATCATCAGAACGAACGCCAGCCACAGCAGATGGGTGCCGGATAGATTGTTTTTCTTCATCGAGAAATGCCGGGGATTCATTCACCACAAAGTAAAGCCTTTGTGTGACTTTGTGTTTTTCGTGTCTGGTTACTCCTCCAGCAAATATGCCAGCAGCCAGCGAGTGGTGGCGAGCAAGGCTTCGGTGTGGGTGCGTTCGTAGTTGTGCGAAGCGTCCACGCCGGGGCCGATGAGGGCGATGGCCGCGTCGGCGCCAGCACGCCACCAGGCTTCCCCGTCCGAGCCGTAGTAGGGGTAGATGTCCACTTTGTAGGGAATGCCGTATTTTTCGGCAATGGACTGCAACCGCAGCGAAAAGCCGCGGTGGTAGGGGCCGCCGCTATCCTTCACGCACAGGGAGGCATGGAACTCGTCTGAGTTCTGGCCCTCGCCCACCGCCGCCATATCCAGCACAAGCAGTTCTTCCACGTCCGCTGGTAGTCCGGTCGAGGCGCCGTGGCCGACCTCCTCGTAGTTGCTGATCAAGAAGTGGGTGGTGTGTAAGGGGCATCGTTTTGAATCCGCCAGGGCTTTGATGCCCGCCACCAGGGCGGCGACACAGGCTTTGTCGTCCAGGTGACGGGAGCGGACGAAACCGGCATTGATCTCAACGCGCGGGTCGAAGGCGACGAAATCGCCGATCTGAATGCCGAGGTCGAGAGTCTCCACTTCAGAAGTGGTGCGGGCATCCAACCGCACTTCGAGGCTATCGTCATCGCGCTTCATTTTGTTGACCTCGCTGCCGAAGACATGGGTAGAGGCTTTGGTCAGTAAAATGGAGCCGCGGACCTGTCGCCCGGAGCGGGTGAAGACGGTGCAGCCTTCTCCTTCGACAGTGTTCCAGGCAAAGCCGCCGATTTTGGTCAATTTGAGCCGACCATTGGCTTTGATTTCCTTGACCATGGCCCCGAGGGTATCCACGTGGGCCGTGACGCCGCGCGGATTGCCCTCCAGGTCGCCGCGGAGGGTGGCCAGCAGCGCCCCTTTGCGAGTGCGGCTCAGAGTGATGCCGGGGAACTGACTCAATGTCTGCTCACAAAGCGCAACGGCAGGCTCGGCAAAACCGGTCGGAGAGGGGGTGTTCAGTAAGCGAGTGAGAAAGTCAAGCAAAAAATGAATATTGATTTCAGGCAAGTTAGGCATGGGAATCTCCTGGTTGAGGTTGTGCTATTATAGCCCAAACGCAGCCTGCTTTCATGATAGAATAAATGTGCTATGACTTCGCTGCGAAACGCACCGCAGAGACGCGGAGAAGGCAGAGTTCTTTATCGGTCTCGGTGGTGGAACCTTTTGCAGAACTCTGCGCCTGGAAGGTCATGAAACCGATTCGTTCTTCTGACATTGGCTCGTATCTCTATTGCGCCCGCGCCTGGTGGTATCGGCAACAAGGTGTCGAATCGGCCAATCAAGCAGAAATGCTGACCGGCACCGAACTGCATCGCCAGCACGGGCGTCAGGTACTCATTGTGCAGGCCATGCGCACGCTGGCCCTCTTCCTGCTCCTGGTTGCCCTGGCCCTGCTGGCTGCTTTTTGCACAGCCCGCCTGGTTTGAGTTTTGAAGATGTTTCTTTTTTACCTGGCTCTTGTAATTTTAGTGGTAGCGGTCGTGTTATGGATCGTCGCCGCCGCCAGGCAACAGGCGGCCGGTCTCCCCGGGGGACGGGTCATCTACACCGACACGCGCGCCTGGAAGACAGTCGAAAAACCGCTCTACGACCCGGAATTGGGCCTGACCGGCAAACCGGACTACCTGGTTGAAGAGAATGGCCGCATCATCCCCGTCGAGGTCAAGACGGGACGCACACCAGAAGCGCCCTACGACTCCCACATTTTTCAGTTAGCCTCCTACTGCTACCTGGTTGAAAAAACGTTCAAGAAGCGTCCCCCCTTTGGCATTATTCACTATCCAGAACGTAACTTTGCCATTGATTACACTCCCGAACTCGAATCGCGGCTCAAAGACATCCTGGCCGAAATGCGCATTGACGAGCGCCGCGTATCAGTGCCGCGTTCGCATGAGCACGAGCAGCGCTGCCGACGCTGCGGTTTCCGCGAAATCTGCGATGAGAGCCTCGCCTGAACGTTCGGCTTTGGCGTGTCCTCCGCATATCGCCAAACCCAGACCGCAGTGGAATAAATGGCGCGGGGGAAATTCGCAGGCGCTCCCAAACGTTAATGCTGAAGAATAGTCAAGGTATAATACCTTCATGCTCACGCCCCCTCCCCGCCGAGTCGCAATTGCTGCCTACCCCAAACTCTCAGAATCGCTGCTAATTGTCGAAGCCATCCAGAAATGGCTTCAGGAACATGGCCTCGAAGCAATTTGTGGGCGGATTGATGACCCCACCCTGCGCGCCGAGGTCCAGGCTGGCAAAGTGGACTTCTTCGTCATCGCTGGCGGCGATGGGAGCATGCTCCGCTCAGCGCATCTCTGCGCGCCCCTGGCAATTCCGATTTTAGGCATTAACCTCGGACGCCTGGGGTTTCTGATGCAAGTGCGGCAAAACGAGTGGCCCGAGGCCTTCGAAAAATTGCTGGCCGGTAATTACTGGATCGAAGAACGGATGATGTTGCGCGCCGAGCACTGGCGCGAGGACATCGCACAAGGGAACTGGCACGCCCTGAACGAAGCCGTCGTCTGCCGTGGAACGACCATCCGCCCGATTCAAATTATGGCCAGCGCAGACGGCCATCTCCTGACCACTTACGTCGCTGACGGCCTGATTGCCTCCACCGCCACTGGTTCTACCGCTTATGCACTCGCTTCGGGAGGGCCTATCCTGCCACCAGAACTGCGCAACATCCTGCTCGTCCCCATTGCGCCGCACCTTTCGGTGGATCGGGCGGTCGTGCTGGCCGAAGGTTCCACGGTCAGTCTCGTCGTTCGAGATGGGGAAGCCGTTCTCAGTGTGGATGGTCAGGCACCGCTGCCCCTTCAAGTAGGTGATGAAGTCAAGATTCGTGCTGGCGATTATGCGGCGCGTTTTGTCCGCTTTGGCGATCCTGGCTACTTTTATCGGAATTTAACGGCTTACATGAATCAAAATCCATCCACAGGAGTCTCCCGATGAGCGATCTTGCGTCCCCCACCTACTGCATCAACCATCCAAAAATAGAGACCAGCCTGCGTTGTAACCGTTGTGGTCAGCCCATTTGCCCCAAATGCGCTGTGCATACTCCCACCGGTTACCGTTGCAAAGATTGTGTCAAAACCCAGCAAAAAATCTTTGTCACCGCCCGCTGGTACGATTACGTGCTTGGTTTCCTGACCGGCTCTTTGCTCTCCCTTCTGGCAAGCATAGTGGTCTTCCTGGTGAGTGTTGTGACCGGTTTCTTCGTCTGGATTCTCCTGGTGGCGGGAGTCTCCAGCATGGCCATAGGGATCGCTGAAGTCTTGCGCTTCGTTACCCGCCGCCATCGTTCTAAAGCACTCTTCATCACGATCATCGTCTCGTTGTTTATGGGCGCCTTGCCTGTCATTCTGTTTGAACTTCTCACGTTGAACATCTGGTCCCTGCTGTTTGAGGCCGCCTACCTCATCATTGCAATCCCCATCATCTACCACCGCCTTTCTGGCATGCACATCATTCGCTCTTGACGTATGCTCACCGAACTTCGTATTCAAAACTTTGCCATCATTGACCGGCTCGAACTCGACCTGGGAGCGGGTCTGATCGTATTCACTGGCGAGACCGGCGCGGGGAAATCCATCATCATGGACGCCCTCGACATGCTCCTGGGTGGACGCGCGGATGCCACCGTCATCCGCGCCGAAGCAGACCTGGCGCGGGTGGAGGCCACCTTCCAACTGTCCAACGCCGAGCGCGGCGCGGTCAATGACCTGCTCCAGCGCGAAGACTTGCTCGACGATCCCGACTACGTCACCCTCAGCCGCGAAGTGCGCCGCGAAGGGCGCAGCGCGGCGCGCGTCAACGGGCGCATGGTCAACCTGTCGCTGGTCAAAGAATTGGGCGAACTGCTGGTAGATATCCACGGCCAATCGGAACACCTCTCGCTCCTGAACGTGCGCGCCCATCTCGGCCTGCTCGACCGATACACCGGCGTCGATTTCCTCCTGCAAAACTATCGAGCAGCCTACCATCATCTGCTGGACATCCGCCGTGAACTGCAAGAACTGCGCCAATCACAACAGGACGCCGAGCATCGGGTGGAAATGCTCACCTTCCAGGCAGAAGAAATCGAATCGGCCCGGCTCAAGCCTGGGGAAGAAGAAGAGTTACGCCAGGAACGCGACCGTCTGGCGAACGCTGAGGCGCTGGCCTCCCTGGCCCAGCAGGCCATTACCGCCCTTGACGAAGGCGCCCCCGATGCGCCCGCGGCCATTGACCTGATCGGGCAGGCCTCGCAAGCCCTGACTCGACTGGCACAAATCGACTCCTCCCACGCCGATTTAGCAATCCAGGCCGCCACCCTGGAAGAAAACATCGCTGACCTGGCGCACAGTCTGCGCGATTACCTCGAAGCCATCGAGTACAACCCCAAACGGCTGGAGGAAGTGGAAGAACGCCTCGACCTGATTCGCCGCCTGACGCGCAAGTACGGCGGCTCGATCGAAGCCGTCCTGGAATTTGGCAAACGGGCGCGTCAACAGTTAGAAACCATCACCACCGCTTCCACGCGCATCGCCGAACTGGAAGCAGCTGAAGCCCAGGCCCTGCAAGAAACTGCCCAGGCGGCTCTGGCGCTCTCTGCAGCGCGCAAACAAGCCGCGGCCAAGATGGGGCAAGCCATCGAAAAAGAACTGGACGACCTGCGCATGGCTGCGGCCCGTTTCACTGTCGATTTTCAAACCAGAGTGGACGAAAACGGCCTCCCCATCAACGACCATCAGCGCGTCGCCTTTGATTCCACCGGCTTCGACAAAGTCGAATTCCTGATTGCTCCCAATCCGGGCGAAGGCCCCAAACCGCTGGCAAAAATCGCCTCCGGCGGCGAGACCTCGCGCCTGATGCTGGCCCTCAAGCATGTCCTCGCCCAGGCCGACCAGGTCCCGACCCTCGTCTTCGATGAAATTGACCAGGGCATCGGCGGACGCGTGGGGGGGACGGTGGGCGAAAAACTGTGGCGGCTGGGCCGCACCCATCAAGTCCTGGTCATCACCCATCTACCGCAACTGGCCGTCTTTGGCGACAGTCATTACCAGGTGCAAAAAATCGTCCAGGATGGCCGCACGCTGACGCGCGTCACCAAACTGGAAGGAGAAATGCGCACCCTCGAACTGGCGCAAATGCTCGGCGAAGTCACCGAAGGTACCATTCGCTCAGCGCACGACATCTTGCAAATGGCGCAAAGCATCAAAGCGGTCTCCAAAAACAAGCCTTGACAGAAACCGCATTCAGCATATAATCATGCCCAATATCGCAAAGACGCTGAAGAGGACGAGTAAGCCTCGTACGGCGGCACAGAGAGCAGGCGGCACGTGGTGAAAGTCCTGCCCGCACGATGAAGCCGAATGGACCTCGGAGTCGCCAGGCGAACCGAAAGAAGTAGTCTGAGCCGGAGGCCCCCGTTATCGGGCTAGGGTATAACCCAGAAATGGGCGTACCTGAAGTGAGTGAGGCTGGCTTTTTCCCTGTGCATCACCACAGGGATTTTTGTTAAGCCTAATTCGGGTGGCACCACGGACCGCGCGTTCGTCCCGTTTACGGACGAACGCGTTTTTGTTTTTTTGAAGGAGAGAAAAGCACAATGACCCTGCCTGTCACAATCCCAACGATGCTCCTGAGCAGCCCCTTGCCTCAGCAGCGAACCAGGCTGCCTGGCGAGGAGCAGGCGCGGGGTCCCGCCGCGCCGCGGACCGGAGGCCCGGTTGCCCTTCCCCTGACCGGATTCCCGTCCGGAGCAGGGAAGAGCCCCCGCACGCCGATTCTTGTTCCCCTGTTTCATCCCCCCTGAAGGGCAGCCTCTCTGTCGCTCCTGTCCTGTTTTTCTATTCACTCTTTCAACATTCATCATTTTTCAAGGAGATAGCCATGTCTGAACAAACTCGTTTTATTCTGAACGAAACCGACCTGCCGAAGCAGTGGTACAACATCCTGGCTGATAGTCCGGTGCCCCCTCAGCCAGTTCTGCACCCGGTCACGATGGAACCAGTCACCCCTGACTTTTTGTCGGTGTTGTTCCCGATGGAATTGATTATGCAGGAGGTCAGCACCGACCGATTTATTGATATTCCCGAAGAAGTGCGCGAAATTTACAAACTGTACCGGCCCACGCCGTTGATTCGGGCGCGGCGGCTGGAGAAAGCGCTCGGCACGCCGGCGCACATTTATTTCAAGAACGAATCCGTTTCGCCGGTAGGCAGCCACAAGCCCAATACCGCCATTCCCCAGGCGTTTTACAACAAAGTTGCAGGCACGAAAGCAATTACAACGGAAACCGGCGCGGGGCAGTGGGGGACTTCGCTGGCGATGGCGTGTAATTTCTTCGATATGACGCTGGAAGTGTACATGGTAAAGGTGTCGTATCAGCAAAAGCCGTACCGGCGCATTTTCATGGAGGCCTATGGGGCCCAGGTGTTCGCCAGCCCTACCGACCGGACGGAGTTTGGGCGCGCGTTGCTCGCCAAAGACCCCGACAACAGTGGTTCCCTCGGCATTGCGATCTCAGAGGCGGTAGAAGTAGCGGCAAAATCGGGCGGGACGAAGAAATACAGCCTCGGCTCGGTGCTCAACCACGTCCTGATGCACCAGACGGTGATCGGCGAGGAAGCGTTGAAGCAAATGGACATGGCCGGGGAATATCCGGATGTGGTGATTGGTTGTGTGGGCGGTGGCTCGAACTTTGCCGGTCTTGCTTATCCCTTCTTGCGCCAGAACCTGAGGGACGGTCAACGCACGCGCCTGGTGGCTGTGGAGCCCACCGCTACGCCGTCGCTGACCAAGGGCGTGTATGCTTTCGATTACGGCGATACGGCTCAGATGGCCCCAATCGTCAAGATGTACACGCTGGGCCACACGTTCATGCCGCCTGGCATCCATGCGGGCGGGTTGCGCTATCACGGCATGGCGCCGTCCCTGTCGGCGTTGTATGATGCCGGTTACATCGAGGCCGTAGCCGTGCCGCAGGTGGCGACGTTTGAGGCAGCGATGCTGTTTACCCGTACCGAGGGGATTTTGCCCGCTCCGGAGTCGGCGCATGCGATCCGCGCGGCCATTGACGAGGCGTTGGACGCCAAAGCCAGGGGGGAGAAGCGGGTCATTCTCTTCAATCTTTCCGGGCATGGGCACTTCGATATGATGGCTTACCAGCAATATCTGGCCGGAAAACTGGAAGATTATGAGTATCCCAGCGAGAGAGTCTTCGAATCCATGCAGCATTTGCCGAAAGTGGAAATGCTGGCAAGATAAAAAGGAGAAACCCTCCTGCAAACAGAATGAGCGATGGCCTTGTGAGAGCGCCATCGCTCGTTTTATGTCATTGCCAGTTGAGATTGGGCGTCGCTGTGAGCGCTGGATCAGGGATTGAATTGTGTTTTACCGAACGCGTCCTGCGGGTCGCCAACGAGAACGACCACCATGTGCTGATTGAGTAACTTTGGGCGGTCGTTTTCCGTGGGGACAATCTGGCCGAGGGTGTAGCCTCCGGCAATCGGCACGTCGTCCCCCAACACTTTATGAACAGCAGCGATATCGGAGCCAGGCTCGGCCTCATGCAACATTTGCCAGGCGATGTCGGTCAAAACCAGCGCCAGGACAGGCCGCGCCCCTTGCAGGTGGAAGAGGGCCTGGCGGGCTGCATTTTGCGCAGCCAGGCGGCAAGCCGAGAGGCTGCCGACCATCAGGTAAGCATCGGCTCCATCGCCAACTGTTGTGTTCATGCGGAAGGAGCCGTCGGCCTCGACGCGCAAAGGAGAGCGAATGAGCAGGCTTTTGTCTAATTGTTCCAGCCCCAGGGGGTAGAGACGGACGAGTTGGTTAAGGGGAGGAAACGCCCACTCACGAGGGGGGTAATCGAAAAGGCGGGCGTAGGCTTCAGAGGCCGGGCGCCCGTCCAGGGTCCGCACCCAGAAGCCGCGCGAGCGGGTGACGCGGAAATGTGCCCCCACCGGTTGCCAGCCATGATCGTAGCCTATGCCAACAGAAATTGCGCCTTCCAAACGGGCGAGCGCCAGCCCACCCGACCCAAATTGCGCCCCACCGATCTGATAAGCGTTGCCGCTTTGCACATCTGCCGTTGACAGGGCCCCCAAAAGGTTTGCGCTAGTCGGCAAGGCGGCACAAAGTTGTTCGATATCGGCATTGAAGCCATCAGCAAACGCGATGGAAAGTTGTTGCGGTTTGCGTTTGAAGAGTTCGGCAACATGTTGTGACACTTCGCGGCTGGCCTGGGTATATCCTGCCAGCCACTGAACGTCCGCGCGCACATCGGGCGAGGCAATCAGGGCAACGATTACGGAATGTGGATGAACGCCATCCGCTGTGATGCCGGCTGAGGTGCTGAACCCGATGATGGGCATGCTGCCGGTGAGACCAGCAATGCCGTTGATCACCTGTTGGGCATCGTACTGGTAGGAGGAGATGACAATGCCAAAAATCGGTGTTGCACTTCCTAACCCATTGATTGCTTGATGGGCAGCCTGCAGGCCGGCTTCTCGCCCATCCAGAGCACGGGCTTTTCCTACTGCAGCAATCAGGCTCATATTACTCCTCTGCAACCGGCACGGTAAAGTGGAAGGTTGTTCCCTGACGGAACTCGCTTTCGAACCAGATCCGCCCGCCCATCATTTCGACCAGGCTTTTTGTGATGGTGAGGCCCAAACCAGTGCCGGGAGCCTCGCGCGCTTTCTGGTCTTCGGAGCGGAAGAACTTGCTGAAAATTTTCTTCTGGTCTTCGAGGCTGATGCCAATCCCATTGTCTTGGACCCAAATATGGACCACTTTGCTGGCACCGGTCGAGTCCCAGTGATTGGCACTCTCTTCGGCCCCGATGATAATCTTTCCGCCTTCTGGGGTGTATTTATTGGCATTGCTGACGAGATTGATGAGCACCTGGATCATGCGAGTACGGTCAGCCCAAACACGAGGCAAGCGTTCCGGGATGCGCACCTCAAGCGTTTGTTTTTTGTCTTCAACCTGACGGCTTGAAGAGCGCATGACTTCATCCAGAACATCGCCTACTTCTACAGACTTGAAATCAAGGCGCAACCGGCCGGCTTCAATCTTGGAACTGTCGTTGAGGTCTGAGACCAGGGTGGACATGCGCTCGACATTGGAGCGAATGGTATTGAGGAAATTCAATTGCATCTCGGTGACCGGTCCAACTGCGCCTTTGGCCAGCAATTCGGTGTAGCCCTTGATGGAAGTCATTGGATTCTTGAGTTCGTGAGCCACGAAAGAGACGAACTCGCTCTTGGCCTCGTTGGCGCGCTGAATTTCGGCATACAACTGAGCGTTCGAAATCGCGATCGCTGCATGGTCGCAAAGGCGCGTCAGGAAGTTCATTTCCTGTCCTCGCTGACCTTCGACGGAGCGGCTTTCCAGCAGGAGCACGCCAATCGCTTTGGCCTCGCGCCGGATGGGAACCACGATTTGCGTACGCGCCCCCGGCAACAAACCCGGTTGAAAGTCATCCAGTGCCAGGAGTTGCGCCTGACCCGTCTCCAAGGCCGCGCGCAGGGCCGGTTGCTCAACGGGGATCGGGCGGTTTTGATACTGCTGTTCAATTTCTTCATACCCTTGCTGAGCAATGAGGCGAATGCCGTGTTCTTCGAGGACGCCTATCAAGCCGGCATCCGCTTTCGTTTGCCGCATAGCCCACTCCAGGGTAATGTGCATGGCGCGATTGACATCCAGCGTGGTATTCAATTCCCGGTCAATGCGTTGCATGACCGAGAGTTCTTCCACGCGCCTGTTCAGTTCCTGGTCCGTGAGGGTGTAGAGGCGCGAGTTTTCAATGGCAACAGCCGCCTGACCTGCAAAAGCAGCCAGGAGATTGATGTCATCTTCCACAAAGGGGAGACTGTCTTTGCGATTGATGACCTCCAGCACGCCAATCACACGGTCTTTGATTTGCAGAGGAATTGCCAGGATGGAGCGGGTGACAAAGCCCGTGGTCTTATCGGGCGAGGAAAACCACTTATCAGTCTGTTGGACATTATTGGCAATTATCGGCTGACGGGTGCGCACCACTTCCCCCACGAGTCCTGTTCCGGGAGCCAAACGCTGACCGACCAGCGTGGAAGCAACCGGTCCACGCACGACGCGGAAGACCAATTCGTCGGTTTGCTCATCCACCAGGAAGAGAGTACCGGCCTCGCAATTGAGGATGTTGATCGCGCTCTCCAGGATTTTTTCGAGAAGAGGTTCACTTTCCAGCGTTCCAGTCAACTGGCGGGTAATCTCGTTCAAGATTGTCAACTGGCGAGCACGGCGTTCAGTTTCCTGTAACAGACGGGCTTTGACAATGGCGCCAGCAGCCTGATCGGCAATGGATTGCAGTAACTGCATTTGTGCAGCGGTGTAAGCGACCAGCGCATCACGGCTGCCAATCGAAAGCGCCCCAATCGTTTCGGCGCCAGCATTGAGCGGCACGCTCATCCAGGCATAAATTTCAGAGATGTCGGGGGAGACGCTATGCTGCTGACATTCCACAGTATAGTCGCTGGTCAAAATAGAGCGACGCTGGCGAATGACTTCCTGGGCCAGGCCTGTGTCTGGCGGAAGAGGCACGTTCTCTTTGGCTGGAACGCGGTCGTCATTCTCGAGGCAAAAAGCATGGTAGTAGTAATTACCGGTTTTGTTATAGAGGGTGATATAGAAATAATCTACCGGTAAGACCTGGTCAGTTTGGGCATAGATTAATTCGAGAATGTCATCAAAGTTGACCGTTACGTTCACGCCCTGGGCGACGCGCGAGAGAATATTCATTTCACGCACGCGGCGTTCAAGATTGAAGATCACCTGAGCGCGCTCAATAGCCACGGCCGCGGCTGCGCTGATCTGGTCCAAAAAGATCAAGTCTGCACTGTTATACGACTCGCCAGACCGCCGCTCGCCCAACGCCAGCCAGCCGATCAATCGCTCGGAACCGACCATGGGCACAAACAAGTTAGCGCCCAAAATCTTCAGGCGCGGTAATTCAGATCGAATTTCAGCAGGAACCGAGGCCTCATCCAGGTAGAATGGGATCGGGTTGCGGCTGAGCAGTTGGGGGAAGGGGCTGTTTGACGTGAAGCGCAAATCGCTGGTTGGTTTTCCGTCATCGCCCGCCGCAGCAATATATAAGTCATTAAGTGGCTCATAGACGTAAATGTGGATCTGATCAGGCAATAGACTTTCAGAAATATGGCGACGCAGAGTGCGCAAAATCGCCGCCTGGTCCACCGTGTTGAGAAGTTCATGACTGAAAGTGCGCACCCGCTCTTCATACGCGCGCACGCCGCGGAAAAAGGCTTTATCTACCAATTGCTGCAAGCGATTGCGCGCTGGATTCAACGCCAGGGCCAGTAGAAAAGCGCTCGCGCCAATGAATAAGGGATTCTTAAAGTCTATGCCTGGGCCAAAAATGATGAAAAGGCCAGCGACAAGAAAGGCATACCCCATCAGCACCAGGATCGTCAACAAAGCATAGAAGGTCCCCTGTTGAATGACAAAATCGGTCTGTAACAAACGCTGACGCAGGATGGTGTAGCCGGTCATCAGCGGGAAGATGACCAGCGGAAAGAGCAAGTAAGGATTGTAAACCAGTCCCTTGCCCTGATTGAGACCGAAGACCGCAAATACGACGAACCAGGTGGCCAGGGGACCAAATCCGAAGAAAATGGACAGAAGAATGTTACGGGCCTGGTTGCGCACGACCGGTGAGCGCGCAGACAACCAGCGCAGCAACATAATGGCCACAAAGAAGAGAACGCTGATGCCGCCAAAAATATAGATATATTTCCAGGCAGTTGCATAGGCCAGCGGCCGCTCAACATCATAAACGGTCGGCAGAGCATATACAATCAATCCCAGGGCAATCAGGTAGCCAATCCGGCGGAGGGAGGGATAACGCCGGACCAGCCGCGCCTCCTGTGGGAAGACAAGCGTCAACTCAATCAGAGAACTTGCAGCAATCGGGATGGATACCGTCCAAAAATAGGAAAGGACGTGGGTAGTGTACAAATCGAACAGGGCACCCGTAGCCAGGGCGACCGAAGAAGCGAACAAAGCAAATGCCCGTCCCGCAGGTTCGGAACGGCGCATGCGATAGATCCACAAACTGATTGCCAGATAAATCAGCCCGACAAGATAAGGAACATACAGGAACAAAACCTGGTCATCCAGGGGGAAAGAGGTCAACGTGATGGAATGAGTAACCAACTCACCGGTCGGACTGCGCAGGACAACTTCCACCGTATCGCTAGGGGAAAAGCGGCGGAGAACAGATTGCAGGTCCGAGGTCCGCGGCGTGGGGACGCCCGCCACCTCGACCAGTTGATAGCCAAAGTCTGGGGTGTATTCCAGCAACGGCCAGTCTGCCGGGTCCGATGGCGTAACCTGGTTGTTGATCACCATGGTCTGCTCGACGATTGCCCCCAGGAAAGGCAAATGCAACCAGTTGTAGGCTAAAATGGGAATGACGACAAAAGCAACCAGAACAAGCGTCTGGTATCCCAGCACCATCCATTGGGTAAGACGGTCAAGCGATCGGGAAAAGGACTCAAAGCGCGTCATAAGCGTGTCCTGTCAGGGAATTAAAGACATTTTACACGACTTTCCACGTCGAAAACAATCGTTTTTGCCTTCCTGCTGGAGCCAGAATCGCCGGGCGAATTTCCAGCCGTCAATCCGCCCACTCGCCTTCCTGTGCAAGTGGAAAAGGGCGAGATTTGCTAAATGTCCAGGTTTCTCACGCTGCGCGCATGGGTCTGGATAAACCGCTTGCGGGGGTCCACCGCGTCGCCCATGAGCATATCAAAGGTGCGATCGGCTTCCGCCGCGTCCTCCACGGTGACGAGGAGCAGGGTGCGATTCAGCGGGTTCATGGTGGTTTCCCACAGTTGCTGGGGATTCATTTCGCCCAAACCTTTGTAGCGCGAGATGCTGACCTTGTCGGCGCTGACCCCAAGCGACTTGAGCAATTTCTCTTTTTCGGCTTCGGTATAGGCATAATGCACTTGATTTTTGTACACGATGCGGTAGAGCGGCGGCTGGGCGATGTACAGGTGACCATCTTCAATGAGTTGAGGCATGTAGCGGAAGAAAAACGTCAAGAGCAAGGTGCGAATATGTGCACCGTCCACGTCCGCATCGGTCATGATGATCACACGCCCATAGCGCAAGCCGGAAATATCAAAATTGTCGCCAATGCCGGTGCCCAAAGCCGAAATGAGCGCCTTGATTTCATTACTCGAAAGAATCTTGTCCAGGCGGGCTCGCTCGGTGTTCATGATCTTCCCGCGCAACGGCAAAATCGCCTGGAAGTGACGGTCACGTCCCTGTTTGGCTGATCCCCCTGCGCTATCTCCCTCAACGATGTAGAGTTCTGTTTTCGATGGGTCGCGCTCCGAGCAGTCGGCCAGTTTCCCTGGCAAAGTCAGGCTCTCTAAGGCCGATTTGCGAATCACCAGGTCGCGTGCTTTTCGAGCAGCATCGCGGGCGCGAGCGGAGGTGAGACACTTCGCCACAATTGCCTTCGCCGCCTGAGGATTCTCTTCCAGGAACGTGGAAAAGGCCTCGCCCGTGACCTGAGCCACGTAGGTCTGTACTTCGGGGTTCATCAATTTGACCTTGGTCTGGCTCTCAAATTGCGGATCAGGATGCTTAATGCTGACGATGGCCGTCAGCCCTTCGCGCGTGTCGTCGCCCGAAAAGTTCGGGTCGGATTCTTTCAACAGGCCAGCCTTGCGGGCATAATCGTTGATGACCCGCGTCAGGGCAGTGCGCATACCGGTCAGGTGAGTGCCGCCATCAATCGTGTTGATGGTATTGGCAAACGAATAGACCGATTCGGTATAAGCATCGGTGTACTGGACAGCCACCTCAATCCCAATCCCATCAATTTCTTTTTCCACATACATCACCGGGTGAAGCGTCTCGCGGTTGCGGTTGAGATAACGGACAAACGAGGTGATGCCCCCCTCGAAGTAAAAGGTCATCTGGCGATTGGTACGCTCATCCACAAAGTGGATGGTCACACCGCGCGTGACGAACGCCATCTCGCGAAAGCGTTGGGCGAGGGTGTCGAAGCGGTATTCAAGATTTTCGGTAAAAATGAGCGGGTCGAAGCGGAAGGTGGTTTTGGTGCCGGTTTCGTGGGGATTTTTGAGTTTGCCGATGACTTTGACCGGTTCCTGGGGGTAGCCACGCTCGTACCGTTGGAAATACATCTGCCCATCGCGCCGGACCTCGACCTCGCACCACGCCGAAAGAGCGTTCACTGCGCTGACGCCAACGCCATGCAAACCACCCGAGACCTTGTAACCGCCTCCACCAAATTTGCCGCCGGCGTGGAGTTTGGTCATTACCACTTCGAGGGCCGACTTTTTCTCGGTCGGGTGAATGTCCACTGGAATCCCGCGGCCGTTATCGGAGACCGTCACCGATTGATCGGGATGGATGGTAATTTCAATGCGTGTACAGGCGCCTGCCAGCGCCTCATCAATCGAGTTATCTACCACTTCATAGACAAGGTGGTGGAGCGCTTTGATGTCCGTACCGCCCACGTACATGCCGGGGCGCCGGCGAACAGCCTCTAACCCTTCCAGAACTTGAATATCTTTGGCGTTATAACTTGCATTCGTTGCCATACATTATCCTTTGACCGTATTCATTTTTGCCTTCAGCCGTTGAAACACCAGTTCCAGCCAGTTGTTGACATCGCGATAGTAAATAAAACTTGCCGCCAGCAGAGACGTGGAAATGAAAGCATGAGCCATGATGCCCACCAGGGTCCACCACGAATCGGCGGGGGGCGTCTGCCAGAGAAAACGCAGGCCGAAACTGATGAGCAGGGTGAGAAGCAAGAAAAAACTGGTAGCAGGGAAAGTGAAACGCGCCAGGCGCAAGCTATTCGAAATTGCCAGGCGAGCATTCATTCGAAAGACAAAAATGCCATGGGGAGAAAAGTAGACAGGCACCAGCAACCACAGAAACACGACGCCGACAAACGTCAAAGCAATCTGGCTCAAGGCCGGGTTTGTCATTGTCGCCAGGCCAAGAAATGTCATAACCGGAAAGGCTAACGAAAGAAGGAGAATTACCCCTAAACAGTTGACGCCCAATGCCTGCAAAACGAATGTCCAGATGGGGTATGAAAAACGCTTCTCCAGTACAACGGAAGAAACCCAGTAAAAATACAGGCTACCCAGCACCCAGCCGACTAACGTCAGCCCACCCATCGCCGCCAGCAAGACGAGGAAGGAGTTAATTTGCAGGATGAGCGGCTGTCCCACTGGTGAAAGAAGGGGCATCTCAAGCGAGAGCAGGCTGGGGATTCCAACCGGGAACGTGCGCAGAATGGCAAAGAGATTGAAGCGGCTGAAGAGATCCATCCAAAAAGCATGGGCCGCTTCTAATGTCTCTGCCGGTATCCAGTTCGCATACAGGCGCGGCATAGCATCCAGCAACGGCTGGAAGATGGGCTGCACGCTCAGGCGGGGGCCAAACCACAGCAGAAGGTCCAACAGCACAGGCGGAAGGATGAGGACGATGCTGTTAGCGACCGAATTAAAACCGGCCGCGAGCGTGGCAATCAGGCCGGGAGGGGGAGGCAGACTGTTCTGTTCAAATTCCACGTTGTTATTCTACCACACGCAAATCATCGTACAAACGTTCTGACTTGTTCCCGGAAAAACAGTCCGGTCTCTTTTAACCGTTCTGTTCGGGCAGACGAGCCATGCTTGGATCTGAACGGCTGGGGAACAACTTTTTCCAGACAAGTTTCACCATCAGGCCGGCCCGCCAGAACGAGACCGCAGCCATCCCATGCGCCAGCACAGCAAACAGCGGCGGGGTCTGGAACGTGTAATATGTCCAGCACTGGCGCGTGGTGCCCCACACTTCCAGGAAATAACCGAGGGCTGAGCCAGCCAGGAAGGTCAACACTGCCATACGAGCATCGGTGGGGGTAAGAATGAGCAAAATAACCAGAGCAGTAGCCATGATCGTATAGGGTTGATCGAACGTGGGGGACACAAAGGCCAGCATTAAGGTCAGGAAAGCGAGAAAAATTCCCCAGTAGAGAAGAGGAAAGAGAGTGGAGATGCGGTGTGGGTGAACACGCCGGCTGAGGCCATTCACCGCCCATTGCAGGAGGCGAGTGATGCGGTCAATCGAAAGACTGGCAATCGGCCAGGCCGGAATGATCCAAAGCGGCGGCCGTTCGGCAGTGTAGTAGAACCACAGGTTTGTCTGCGTTCCCCAGGATTCGATCGTCAACCCGCCCAGCACACCTACCAGGACAATCAGAGAATCTGTCTTCAGGTCGGCCCGGCTCATGATGGTCAGGGTCATGAACAGGAAAATGCCAACCAACAGCCAGTCGAAATAACGCCACCAGGGGCCGCTCCAGTCCACATAAGCCAGCACCTCTTCAGCCAGTGGCCACCAGATATAGACGATGAGCAAAACAGTGAGCAGGAAACCAGCCAGCAGAACCGTGCTGTGCTTCGTCCAACCGAAGAAATTGAGCAGGTGACGGAGTGCTTTGGAAGGAAAATTCATGTCGCGATTATACTCTGGGCGCTTCTGCGGCTCTGTGGTACAAAAGGGGTATGAATGAAAAACTTCACTGGGGATTTCTTTCCACTGCTGACATCAACAAAGCGCTGATCGAACCGCTCCGCACCTCGAGGCGGAACACACTGATTGCAGTCGCCAGCCGCGACCCGCAAAAGGCCAGGGCTTATGCCCAACAACACAAAATTCCGCGCTCTTACGGCTCATATGCTGACCTCCTGGCGGATCCCGAGGTGGACGTAATCTACAACCCCCTGCCCAATCACCTTCACGCCGAGTGGACGGTGAAAGCCATCGAGGCGGGTAAGCACGTCCTGTGCGAGAAACCGCTGGCGCTATCCGTGGAGGAGGTAGATGCGATCGCTGGGGCAGCAGCACGGCACGGGAAAGTGGTCAGCGAGGCATTGATGTATCGCTCCCACCCCCAGACGCTCAACGTGCGCGAACTCATTCAGAATGGCAAACTCGGTCGCGTGCGCCTGGTGCGAGGTTCATTCTCCTACCCCGGAACCCGCCCCGGCAACTACCGCCTCGACCCGGCCATGGGTGGCGGCGCGCTCTGGGACGTGGGAGTCTATCCGCTCAGTTACGCCCGCTTTGCATTGGGCAGCGAGCCGCTGGAAGTTTTCGGTCAGCAGGTAACCGGTCCAAGCGGCGTGGACGAGTCTTTCGTGGCCCAGTTGCGCTTTCCTGATGACGTGTTTCTTCAGATGGACGTCAGCATGGCGCGGCCGTATCACGTCTTCATGGAATTCGTGGGGGAGGAGGCTACCCTTATTGTTCCCCGGCCCTTCAACCCTGGGCCAAAGGAGGCCATCTATCTATCGCGCCAGGGTCTGACCGAAACCATTGCCATCAAAGGGACGGGGACCTACACGGGCGAGGTGGAAGCCATGGCCGACTCAATCCTGAACGGGGCGCCACCCGCTGTGAGTCTGAGCGATAGCCGCGCCACCGTGGCTGTCATCCAGGCTTTGTTCGCCTCCGCCCGGACAGGGAAGCCGGTTTTGCTCTCTTCCAGCGCTTGAAAGCGGCGAGAACCGCAACAGCGAATACACAGCGCACCACTACTGACAGGTCATTTCCCCGCTCAGAGGCAGAGGGTGCAGAGAGCATGGCCCCCTGCCTCCGGGCGTCTCTGTGGTGAGTTTTTGCAGGAGAGTCGAAAAATCAATCGTGTTTGGGTTGGCCCTGGTTCTCTCTGCTCAGTTTATCAATTGCTTCAACGCTTCGAGAGCCTGTTCGGGGTGGGTAAAGTGGATACCAGCCATCCCAAGCGCTTGAGCAGCCTCCACATTGACCAGCATATCGTCAATGAAGACCGACTCTTCTGGTCTGGCCCCCAATTCTTCCAGCGCCAGGAGGTAAATGCGTGGGTCAGGCTTGACGAGGCCCACCTCAGCCGAGATGACCATGTAGTCGAATACATCGGCAAATCCCTGACGGGTAATGAAGGCCCGCAACCCTGACCAGGCATTGCTGATGAGACAGACCTTTCGCTCCGGCCGCAAACTGCGCAAAAACTTGAGCCAGGTCTGGTCGGCCCGGTCGCCAGCAAAAAACTCGGTCACGATTTGATCTGCTTCCGGGCGCGGCAGGCGCAAAGTTTCGGCAACCGCTTGCCAGTGAGCCTCTTCCGGAATCTCTCCAATCGAGGCCCGTTGGGCAGTTTCACTTTCGAACACAATTTTTTCAAGTTCTCGCGTGGTCAAGCCCAGGCGCTCAGCCGCCCGACTACGCGGTCCTCTATCCTCCGTGCGAACCAAAACGCCGCCGAAGTCAATGAAGATATTGCGCACTGTCATGTTGGACTGACCTTCCCGGCTGCTTTTGCCTTTGGAGAAGCAGGTACCTTCCCCTTGCCTTGCACTGGATTGGCGGCTTCGCCAGACCCGCCGCCGGTCTCTGTTTCGACCGGACTTTCCCCTGCTGAGGCGGCAGCCCGTTCCATTTCCTGAAGGGCCTGTTTCCAGTTGGGGAAAAGGAGTGCGATGCGCTTACCTTCCACCCGATTCGCGCGGCGGCATTTGGGGCAATGGGCATCGTAATACTTCTGCTGGTGCTGCTCCATGTGCTGGAGAGCAGCGAGCATTTCGTCCCGGCTAAGGGCAAACATTGTGCGACAGTAGGTACAGGTAAGTTGCATGGTGATCTCCTGAGAAACAACACAAATCAAATTGAGACTATTTGTAACTATTCAGCCATCCACTCGAAACAGGGGTGTCACTGCGAACGAGCGCTTTTTGCGAGTGAAGCAGTCTCCCAAAGCATGGTTTTTCCTGTTCAAGACGAGATTGCTTCGGGCAGAGAACGCC
>DAOTZT010000343.1:0-6601 GCA_034434255.1 Anaerolineales bacterium
TTGGGGGGACCATGAAAGTAAGTAACTGCTCAGCCTGGTGGTTGAAACCGCGCCGCTTTGTACCTCCGAGCGCCTGTAGCGGGGCGGCATCCCGATGCCGCCCCGCTCCGCCATCCCCGCCCGCGATAGGCGAGGATGGCGGCGTGATGGGGAGCGCCGGGCAGGAGACCCTTCAGCGTCTAGCCGAATACCTCAGGGACGGCGCGGATTTGCTCCTCCAGCGGACGGTCGTAACGGATGACCAGCACGCGGTAACCGCGTTCGCGCAATTCGCGGCGCAGAGCCTCGTCGGCGCGGTGCTGTTCGGGAGCGTCGTGGACGCTGCCATCGCAGAAGACCAGGATGTTGGGACTGTAGAAGAAGTCCGCTACGCAGTGCGGTTCGGCGATGGCGTGTTGCGCGTCATCGGGCAGACGGTGGCCGCCTGCGGCCAGCGCCTCCAGGAAGCGGCGCTCCAGTTCGGAGTGGGTGTCGGTGAGGGAACGCAGCCAGGCCAGATGCTCCGGATAGGTGCGCCCGCCCACTTGCGGCAGGGTGCGGGTGCGCGTCAGGTCGAGCAGCAGGTCGCGGATGCGGCGACGGTCCAGGTAGAACGATTCGAGTTGGTTGCTGTAACTGAGCAGGCACTCGTAACAGGCGGCGATGCAATCCGGCTTCTGGTCGGCACCGTTGGGGTCGAAGTGCAGCCGCGCCAGCGCCTCGGCAGCGACGTTCGCCAGGGCATTCGGTTCTTCCACCAGACGGCGTAAGACGCCGCTGCCGCCTTCGGAAGTCTCGTAGAACAAAATGGCACGATGCGCCTCGCGCCCAATCATTTCGGCGGCAAGTTCGTCTTCTTCCAACTGGAAATAGCCTTCCAATCCGCGCTGCAAGGCGACGCGCAGGGAGGTCGCCAGGGTGCGGTCGCTGAACAGGGACGGGTCTGACGGGCGAAGGAGCAGTAAATTTTGGGTGTTTTGCACCGACAGGTGAACCGTCTCGGGGCGGGAGGGGCGGCGCGGAGAGACAGGGCTTTCTTCTCGTTGTCTTTCGGGGTCGTTGATGATTTCGCCGCTTTCAAAGTCCACGACAAAGCCGGGGGTGCGGGCTGTGCGCCAGCCGTGATTAACGCGCAGCAGCGTGGCGGAGGGGGCGTAGGTGAGGGTGAAGAGAGCGGGAGAAGAGGAGAGCGGGAGAGCGGGAGAAGAGGAGAGCGGGAGAACGTGAGAGGAGGAGAGCGGGAGAGCGGGGGAGAATTGGTAGAAGGTTTCGATGCGGTAGCCGCGGCGGCGGCGCTCTTCTTCTTCGGAGGTGATGCGCTCGCGACGGCGCAGGCGGACGTTGGGCATTTCCAGCAGGGAGAGAAGCAGGCTGTTTTCGCCGTCGAAGCGGGTGTTGCAGACCGGGCAAAGGTCAAAGTGGGGTTCACAGAAGGCGCCGCAGGTCAGGCACAAACGCTGCTGACGACGGCGTTCATCCAGTCCGCCAGGCGGAGCCTGGAAGGCGACCACCCGCCACTTTGCGCCTTCATGGTAAATAATGTTGCCGGGAGCAAATTCACGCAGGGCCAAAAAGCGCGGGCGGGGGATGAACTCGCCCTGGTTGCGCGGCGCCCAGGCGCGCACTGGCAAGGCCGGGAAGTTGTAGCCGGGCAAAAAGCCTTCGCTCGCCAGGTAACGATAGGGGTAGAAGTCGCTTTCTTCGCGCTGGGTGTCAATTTGCAGCAGTAAATTGCGTTGGCGAAGCGCCTCCTGCTGGCGGCGGTTGGCATCTTGCTGTTCCTCGGCTTTGCGGGCGCGCAGCAGGGAGGCTTGCGCCTCTTGCAACTGACGGGTGGCAGCGCGGTAGAGTTCGCGCCAGCGGTCAAAGGAGTGGTCGAAGGCTTGAGGCGCTTCGGCAAAGACCGAATCCAGCCAGGCTTCGCTGAACCAGCCCACCGCGCGCAGACTCCCTGCGTCGGCGCGGAGCAGGCGCAGCGCCCGTTCGCGCAAGTCCTGGCGGCGGGCTTCGTTGAGTTGAATGGCAGCGGCAACATGCTCGCGCAGGGGCAGGGCTTCCTGGTCGGTATCAATCACCTGCTCGATGGAATCGCCCAGCGGCAGGCGCACTTCAGCCAGCCAGAGAGCGTGCAGGTGGGCGCGCAGCAGGCTTTCACTGCTCAAATCCAGGCGCGGCGGACGGACACTGCCCGCCACCATCTCCTGCCGGTGGCGGAAGAAGTACTGGTCGTGCGGGTTGAGCGCGCCGGCGTAGGTGAAGATGAGGCCTGCCTGCCCCTGACGACCGGCGCGGCCACTGCGCTGGGCGTAATTGGCCGGGGTGGGCGGCACGTTGCGCAGGTGAACCAGGTCCAGGTCGGCGATGTCAATGCCCAGTTCCATGGTCGGCGAGCAGACCAGGTAGGGCAGGCGGCGGCCAAATTCCTGCTCTTTGGTTTTGTCGCCTGGCTCCCAGCGGAAGCGGCGCTCGCGGCGTTCGCGTTCGCCAGCCGCCACCACCTGCGCGGTGTGCTCGCGGGCTTCCAGTTGCGCCAGTTCGGCGGCGGTCTCCTGATAGAAGCGCTGGAAGAAGCGGTTGACCGGCGGGCGAATCCCCTCCTCGGCGAGCGCGGCGGCGCGGCGAGTGTAGAGGGGATCGAGGGGCGGCGGATTGCCATCCCCCGCTGACCAGATGAGGCAGGCGGCCTCCAGTTGATAGCGCTGGTGATCGTCCACGGCGGGCAGGCGTGCCAGCAGACCATGTTGAACCAGACGTTCCAGCAAGGCGGGCAGGATGGAGCGGTATGCGGCGGTATCCAGCCCTAGGGTGCGGCGCAGGTAACGGCCAAGCGCGCTGCGTTCGCTCAGGCTGAAGCCCTCCACCGGGCGAGGCGACCCGCCGCGCAGCAGGAAGGCATTGGCGGGGCGCAGGTCGCTGCCGTTGGGGTCGAGTCCCCAAAATTCGTTCAGGTGCTGCTCACAGCGGCGACGGAGTTGCTGTTGGGCTTGTTCCTCGAAAAAGCGCGCCCGAATCGCCAGTTTGCGGCGGAAGTGATCGAGCAGGGTGCGCAGGATGACCAGCCGCTCGGCGGGCGTCTTCTCCCTCAGGGCGGGGTGAAAGTCCCAGGCGGAATCGTCCTGCGCCAGGTTCTCCAGGCCGCGATAGCCGATGCGCAGCAGACCGAGTTCTTCCAGGTTGGGCTGGATGACGCGCCAGCCGCGGCGCAAGTCTTCGTAGAGGCGGTACTCGGTCAGATCGGTGAAGGTTTGCCAGATTTGGACAGCGGCCTCGGTACCGGGAGCAACTTCGGGGGTGGCGGCGATGTCGCGCAGGGTCAGCCCGCTGGCGCGGACGGCGGCGGCGGCGACGGTGTCGAAGGTCAGATCGCCTTCCTTCAACGCAGAGACCAGCGCCGAGCGCAGTACAGCCAGGTGAATCAGGTCGTTGAAGTGGCCCGCCTGCAGCGAGGCGTCCTGACGGTTGTCGGTAAAGGTGAGCAATTTGTCGCGCGCCGCGTCGGTGCGCGCCGCATGGCGCAGCAGAGAGGTCGCCAGGATGGTGGTGGCGCTGGAACGCCCTTCGCTGGAGAGAGAGGCCAGTTTGCTGAACTCGCGCTCGCGGCCCGTGTAGAACTCGCCACAATTCAGGCAAAGCGAGAAGGGCTGCGGCTGGAACCACATCTTGAGCGCGCCTTCCTGCGGGAAGTCGGCGTACGTGCCATCCGGTTGCACCCAGACCGGGCGCGGGATGCGTCCCCGGTAGGTGGTTTTGATGCGCCCGTTAGCTTCGCGCCACTCGTCGGGAAGCAGGTCTTCGTTCCAGTCGCTTTCGGGCGAGGCGAGCATCAGGTAACCGGCTTGCGTCGTTTCCTCATCGGATTCGAAATTGCCCAGCGGATGCGGGAAGAAGTGCTCTTCATCTTTCAGGACATGGTAATACTCCTGCCCGCACTGACGACAGAACTTGAGCGGCACGAAGATGCGCCCCCCGCTGCCCTGCACCTGCCCGGTGAGGGAGAACTCCCGCACGGCAGGGGTTTCGAGGGTGGCGTGGAGCGCCCGTCCCTGACTGATGAACTGGTGCAGTTTGAAGGCAAAGGCGCGCCCGCCCCCCTCGCGTTCCAGGCGCGCGCCGAGCGCCAGCCAGTGGCGCAGGGCCTTTTCGCAGCTCTGCGAATCGAGGCCGGTTTCCTGCGCCAGTTTGCGGGCGGCATCGGGTAGGGTTTGAGGAGGGCGGCGTTTGTAGTTGCCATCCGGCTCGGGTTCGAGGCCGAAGGTGTGTTCGATCCAGCGGGTGAGGGGGTGGGAGGAGAAGAAGGAGAGCGGGAGAGCGGGGGAGGAAAGAGCATGAGAGGATGAGAGCGTGAGAGCGGGGGAGGAAAGAGCATGAGAGGATGAGAGCGTGAGAGCGGGAGAGGAAAGAGCGTGAGAGGATGAGAGCGTGAGAACGGGAGAGGGAAGAGCATGAGAGGATGAGAGCGTGAGAGCGGGAGAGGGAAGAGCATGAGAGGATGAGAGCGGGAGAGCGGGGGAGGAAAGAGCATGAGAGGAGGAGAGCGGGAGAGCGGGAGAGGAAAGAGCGTGAGAGGATGAGAGCGTGAGAGCGGGAGAGCTCTCCTGTTCTCCTGTTCTCGTGCTCTCCTTAGCCAGGGGGACGAGGGTCTCTTCGATGACGTCGGCTTCGCTAAAGGGATGGCCGAAGAGGCGGCTGGCGAAGTCAGCGACCGCCTGGCGGCGCTCGGAAGCGGCGGCTTGGGGCGAGGAGACCATGGTGGCTGAGGTGCCGATGTGAATGATTCCGGGCGCGGCGGCGCGCTCTTTCAGACGACGGATGAGCATGGCCACGTCCGCGCCCTGCCGACCGCGATAGGTGTGCAGTTCGTCGAAAACCAGGAAATGCAGCCCGCCGCCCTGCGGGTTGAGGAAGCGCTGGTCTTCGGGGCGGACGAGCATCAGTTCCGCCATCATGTAGTTGGTGAGCAAAATGTGCGGCGGATGCTGGCGCATGGATTGGCGGTCATCCTGGCTGGTTTCGCCGGTGTAGCGGGCAAAGGTGATCGGGAAGGGGCGCCCGTAGCGCTCTTCGTAGCCTTTTTTGAGCGTCTGCAGGGCCTGAAGTTGTGAGTTGACCAGGGCGTTCATCGGGTAAACGATGATGGCCACAGTGCGCTCGCCGATGGTCTGGCGCAAGATGAAATCCACGATGGGCAGGAAGTAGGTGAGGCTTTTGCCGGAGCCGGTGCCGCTGGTGACGACGTAGCTGTCTCCAGCCTGGGCCTTGGCGATGGCCTGCTCCTGATGGCGGTAGAGGGTATAGGGCGCGCCCTGCGGCGTGCGGAAGATGCGCGCGGTCTCCGGGTGCAGGTCGCCGCGCGCGGCCAGCTCGTCCACGCTGGCGCCGCGCTGATAGACGGGGCTGAGCTGCAGGAGGAAATCGGGCCAGAGATGGGCTTCTTCGTTGAGGGCGTGCTCCACATAGGCCCGGATGCGTTCATCGGCAATGGTGATGAAGGCGTGCACAAAGTCGCGGTAATCGGCCAGGACGGCGGCGTGCAGGTCAAAGATGGTCACAGGTAAATCCTCCTTACAAGGTGGTGGGAAATATTCGGTGGTTGGCCATGGTAAAAATAGCCGAAGGTCACTTGAAAAGGATCAGCGGCGGGGGCAAGATTGCGTCCATCAGCCCATGGATAGCCCATATGGGGTAGAACTCCCGCTCCCGTTGAATATTGCGCAGGTCAGCGGCCCACCGCCGTGGGTCTGCGGATGCCGCCTTTGCGTTTGAGATTGAAGCCATACAGGTAAATATCCGGGACATGGAGACGTTGGTCTTGTGTACGCCGTAAGATACCCAACTCCAGCAGATGCTCTAGTAGTTTGTCCGGATCGGAGGAAGGCGGGCGATGTTCCATGGCCTCCCAATCAATGCTTTGCAAGATTTCGAGCAATTGTTGGCGCTGCATCGGCACCTGTTGACCATCCAACGGGACGCGCAACGCCGTCAGCCAGGGATATTCTTCTTCGACCAGTTCTTTGATGCGCAATTCAGAGACTTGCTTGATGGCCGCTGCAAACGAGGTTGGTGAAAGCAGCAGATCCGTGCTACCGGGGCGCTCCTGTTCATAACGCGCGGCCAGAGCAAACAGGTTGAGCATCGAGCGAGGTACGATTTCGCGGTTGGCATCCTGCAGGTGATTGGGGGGCCATTCAAACGTGCGGCCTTTAGTGGGGCCGGCCCCCATAAACTGCCCCATCATGTGCTCCACTACCTTACGCAAGTCATCTTCTTGGGGCCAGGGCGTCACGTAAATCCACCCCAGGTGCTGGTTCTTCTCGAACCGCAGCCCGGCATTCTGAAGAAAACTCAGGCACACCTCACCTTGATTGGCCCATAGCTTGAAGACAAGCTGATACAATTGAACAGGTGTCCAGGTCATGTCGAATTGATGCCCGGTCAATTTGGAGGCGTCAGGAAAATTCAGAAATTCGGGGGCAAACAGGTCGCGGCGCAAGAAAATCTTGGGGCGGAGACGCTGCCAGCGCCGCCATTGTCCCAACCAAAACTGTAAAAGCGCCTGGATCAGGCTGCGCTTTTCGTCCCACTCGACCGCCATCACATCCAGGTCGTCATAGGTGGCAAACAG
>DAOTZT010000344.1:0-1636 GCA_034434255.1 Anaerolineales bacterium
AGGCGTTTCAGGCGGGAAGGTGGTGGGGGCGCGTTGCCACCAACACCTGGGGGCAGGTTGAACTCGCGGCGGGCCTGGCGCTGGCGGCAGCCTCACTCAAGTTCATCCCGCCGACGGCAGGCGGGGCAGCGACATGTGCAGCCTTGAGTGGCGGAGGTTGCTTGCTCTTGGGCGGAGCGGCGCTCGCTATTGAGACCGCGGGCGTGCTGGCAGGGACAGCAGTAGCGGCACATGGCGGGGCAATGCTGATGCGCAATGCAGGCAACCCCGTTGGCAAAGGTGACGACCCGACCCTGCGTTATGGCTCGAATACGGGAAATACCGGGAAAAATGCCGAACTGTTACGTCAGAACATGGAAGAAGCCGGCATTCAGGCACCACCAAAATACGAGGCTCATCATATTGTGCCAAGCAGGAGTCAGAATTACTGGGCAGTTCAAGCACGAAAATTGCTTTGGGAGAAGTTTCATATTGACATCAATGCTGCTGAAAATGGCGTCTTCGTCCCTAAATCGGTTAATCTACGCTTGAACAATAAGACCTACATGGAAGCGGTGTACAAGGCACTAGAAAAGGCAGATAATAGGGAGAAAGCAATAGAAATTTTGCAAGACATTGCAGAACAAATTCGACTGACTGGAAATTACCCGTAGGAGTAAAGGAATGAGACCAAAAATCTGGATTATGAAGCTTGATGCTGAGAACTATCGTCTTTTCAAAGCAACTCCTGAAGCATTTGAGAAATGGCTGCTGTGGTTTGATAAACTAAAATCTGGTGGCTCTGTGGCTTCTGAATGGGAAGTTGTGGAAATGGTGTTATTTGAGGGTGAGCCTGGAGAGAAGAGAAAGGAGCGCAAAAAGCCGATTGCTGATTTTACCAATGGCTATGTATATGATTCTTGCAGCGAGAGGGCACGACAGATTATTGAGCCGTTAGTAAAAGGGCAAGTGGAATTTTTGCCTCTGAAGACCCCGGTAGGTATCTACTATGAAATGAATATTCAACGTATCGCATGCCTGGACGAAGAAAATGCAATAGTAAAACGTTTCAAAGATGGTCAAATCATGCGAGCCGAAAAATATGCATTTTTGGACGAAAAATTGGGAGGGCAACATATCTTCTGGGAGCGAGAAATTGGTATCAAAGTTACATTTGTCTCGGACGAATTCAAGCGGCTGGTGGAGGAGAACGGGCTGACGGGGCTGTTGTTCTATCCCGTGCCGCTGGTGGAGGAATGATAACCACTGCCCCTGCGTGCCAGAGAATTGGCAAAGGCGCAAAACAATCTACAAGGCAAAGCCATGCTGCAAAATGCCCTGAACGACCCCGCCCTGGGCATCGGCGCGGCGTTAGGTCTGCTGGGTGGGCTGCTGCAGGCCGCGCGGGAGCGCTATCGCGCCCTGGAGGCCAAAATCGAGCGCGAGGAGCAGAAAGAAGAGGCGGCCTGGGAAGCGTGGAAAAGCCGCTCTCAAACCCTGGCTGCCCAGCGCGCCGAACAGCAGCACCAGCAAGCCGCCGCAGCCTACCAGGCGTATTGGCAGGGGGAGTGGGCTGAGCCGCAACCACAGTATGGTGAGTGGGTACCCGCTTGCACACCGACTAATCCGTATGGCATCCCGCCTGCTACGCAACCTG
>DAOTZT010000345.1:0-1595 GCA_034434255.1 Anaerolineales bacterium
TTGTTCCATAAACTCTACGCATTTTGTCACTGCGAGCAAAGCGAAGCAGTCTCCTGGTTTGCGAGGGGATTGCTTCGTCGCAAAAAACGCTCCTCGCAATGACAACTATACGAAAAGATGACATTGTCAAACTGCTCAGATTCATATTTCACCAGGCCACGACTGGAGTAAACATTAAAGTTTTCAGGCTCTAACTCAAGCGCTTTGGCAAAATCAGCATCAGACAGTTTGTATTGTTTCAAGATGCCATATACACGTCCCCGATTAATATAAGCCAGGACATATTGGGGATCAATTTCCAGGGCAACCGAAAAATCAGCCAGAGCCTCGTCAAATTTCCCTAACTGAAAGTAAGCATTTCCGCGATTGTTTAACACAGACGGATTATTCGGCGACAAACTCAGAGCCTGAGAATAATCCTGAACAGACAGATCAAACTGGCCAAGCCGATCATAAACGGTGCCTCGATTGAAGTAGCCCTTCCAATCTTGCGGGGCGAGGCGGATGTACTCATTGAAATCTTCCAGTGCAGCCTGGTTTTCGTTTTCAGACGCAAAGATAGTTCCCCTGTAAAAATAACTGACAGCAACTTCAGGGGCTAACTCAATGGCCCGATTCAAATCTGCCATGCTTTCCTCGTACTTTTGGTGAGAGTAGTAGAGGAGAGCACGGCCCTGGTAGGCTTCAACAAATGCCGGCTCTAACTCAATTGCTTTCGAGAAGTCTGCCAGAGCCGCATCGTCGTCACCTTTTTGCATGTAAGCACGCCCGCGGAAGTAATAGGGCAAAGCATTCGCAGGCTGAAGTCGAATGGTCTCCGTGTAATCGGCAATCGCCCGATCGACCTCCCCCATCTGTAAATAAACCCCAGCGCGGTTATAAAAAATCGCAGCATTGATCGGGTCTAATGCAATGGCACGGTCATAATCTGCAATCGCCAGTTCATATTGCTGTAGTTTCTCATAAATCACGGCACGTCCCAAAATGGCATCCACATCGTCCGGTTGCAGTTCAATCAACTTGTTGTAATCTTTCAGCGCCAGTTCATTCTGCCCCAAACTGGAGTAAACAGAGGCGCGGGCAAAATAAGCCGGCATGAAGGCTGGATCCAGGGCCAGAGCCGAAGAGAAATCCGCCACCGCGCGCTCATAATCTTGTTTGGCTGCATAGGCCTGTCCACGCCCATAATAGGCCATGACCGATTTTGGATTGAGTTCCAACGCCTGGTCATAGGAAGCAATCGAGCGCTCGAAATCTTGTTGTACCAAGTACTCATCCCCCCTCTTGACAAATTCGCTTTCGACGCCTTGCAAAGGAGCAAGAGCCCCCTCCGCATCAAAACCTGTAGGAGTTGGCGAAGCCACTTGATTCGGCTTGCCCACGAGAAAAGATTCCAGGCTACTCCCAAAGCCGATCAGAAAAATCAGGATTAATGCCCCAAGAACAAAGAACCACTTCTCTTTCAATACTTGACTCCACTGCAAAAACCCTGAAGTTTCACCACGAAGACACGGAGTCACAAAGTTTCCTTTCATTTACTTACTCGTGTCTCCGTGTCTTTGTGGTTCGATTTTCACCTTTTTGCAGGAGACTCA
>DAOTZT010000346.1:0-1573 GCA_034434255.1 Anaerolineales bacterium
CGAGGGCGTTTTTTGCCCGAAGCAATCTCGTGTTGAACAGGAAAAACCATGCTTTGGGAGACTGCTTCACTCGCAAAAAGCGCTCGTTCGCAGTGACACCCCTGTTTCGAGTGGATGGCTGAATAGTTACCTGTCATTGCGAGCCACCGCAGGTGGCGAAGCAATCTGGCACGCTGAAAGCCTGCCTACAACGACCTGAAAGCCTGCTGAAATGGCAGGCTAAAAGCCTGCCCTACTCCCCGGTGCGGGGATTGCTTCGTCGCTACGCTCCTCGCAATGACATCTTGCAAATGGCAGGCTAAAAGCCTGCCCTACAACTGTCCTACAACTGCCCTACGATAAAAACCATGTCACCTCACGTTCCTCATCAAACTGACCAGCCGATTCTGGATGTCTCCCACCTGACGGTGCGCTATGACGGCCACACCGCGCTGGAAAATGTCACCTTTCACCTGCACACTGGCGAACGGGTGGCGGTCGTCGGGCCGAACGGGGCGGGGAAAAGCACCCTGTTCAAGGTCATTGTCGGCGTGCTGCCGCCCAGCGAGGGCAAGGTCAGCGTCTATGGCTCGGGGCCGGGCGGGCACGTCTGCATCGGCTACGTGCCGCAGCGCAGTCAGGTGGACTGGCGCTTCCCGGTCTCGGTGGCCGATGTGGTCATGATGGGGCGGGTTGCCCGACTCGGTCTCTTCGGTCAGCCCAAGAAGCGCGATTGGGACTTTGTCCGCGCCGCGCTGGAGACGGTGGGCCTGGCCGATCTGGCCAAACGGCAAATCAGCGAACTTTCGGGCGGCCAACAGCAGCGCATGTTCATCGCCCGCGCCCTGGCGCAGGAGGCCGAACTGATGCTGATGGATGAGCCGCTCACCGGCCTGGACACCCCCTCCCAGGAAGGACTGCTCGCCTTGCTGGATACGTTGCAGCGCCGCGGCGTGACTATCATGGTCGCTACCCACGACCTCGATCAGGCGGCGCGTTACTTCGACCGCATTCTGCTTCTCAACCGGCGAGTGGTGGCCTTTGGGCTGCCCCAACAGGCGCTCCAGGCGGAGAATCTGGCCCGTGCCTACGGCAGCAAGTTGACGGTCGTGGAGGGACAGGTCATCACCGATACCTGCTGTGAGGGAGATGAGCATGGTCATATCTGATTGTGGCGCACCGACCGCAGGTCGGTGGTACATTCCTGGTGGAGACGAGCATGTCCATTCTTGAATGGCTGGTTGAACCCCTTCGTTACAGTTTCATGCTGCGCGGACTGGCGGCGGCGGTGCTGGCGGGCGTCATCTGCGCCGTCATCGGGACGTATGTCGTTCTGCGCGGCATGGCCTTCTTCGGCGACGCCCTGTCACACACCATTTTGCCCGGTGTGGCAGTCGGCTACCTGGTCAGCGGGGGGGCGCGCGAGCCGCTCTTCTGGTGGGCGCTCGGTACCTCGGTCACGGCTTCGCTCGGCATCGGGGCTATCGCCAAAAGCGGGCGCATCAAGGAGGATACCGCCATCGGCATTATCTTCGCTGGGATGTTCGCCCTCGGTATTGCCATCATTTCCACTGTCCGCAGTTACGCCGTGGAC
>DAOTZT010000347.1:0-9678 GCA_034434255.1 Anaerolineales bacterium
ATGCCCGGCAAACCGGAGATGAACAGAGATAAACGCAGATGAACTCGCTACGATGAATACAAGCCACGGCGTCCATGCCCGGCAAACCGGAGATGAACAGAGATAAACGCAGATGAACTCGCTACGATGAACACAAGCCATGGCGTCCATGCCCGGCAAACCGGAGATGAATAGAGATGAACACAAATGAATTCGCTACGATGAACACAAGCCACGGCGTCCATGCCCGGTAAACCGGAAACAGAGATAAACGCAGATGAAAAACGGTGAAGCATGAAAAAGACCCTGACCATTCTCAAGAACGAAATCGTCACCCTGCTCTCGCGCCCCTCCTTCTGGCTGGCGACCCTCGGCCTGCCGATCGTCGCCGGGCTAATTTTCGGCGTCATCGGTTCGCTCAACCGCAACCAGGCCGCCTCCCAGGCCGTCAGCCAGGTGTTCGTCGGCCCGCAGCAGACCCGCCCCGAAGGGTACGTGGACGAGAGCGGAATCATCGTTCAGATACCGGAAGATGTCCCAGAGGGCGTCTTCATCGCCTATCCCGATGAGCAGGCCGCCCGTCAGGCATTCGAGGCGGGCGAGATCGCGGCCTACTACGTCCTCCCCGCCGATTACATCAAACGCGGCGAGATTCGCTACATCCGTCCTGATTTCAGCCCCCTGGCGAGCAACATCGGCCCCAGCGACCTGTTCCTCCGGGTCGTGCAGGTCAACCTGGCCGAAGGCGATGCCATGCTCGCCACTCTGGTCAACGGGCCGCTGAACGAGACCGAAATTTCGCTCGCCCCCGCCCCCGCGCCGGATACGGACAATCCCATGACGATGTGGGTGCCTTACACGGTGACCCTGCTCTATTACATGCTCATCATCGGTTCAGCGAGTTTACTACTGAGCGGCATCTCGAAGGAAAAAGAGAACCGCATCATGGAAATCCTGCTCACCTCGGCCACGCCGCGCCAACTGCTGACCGGCAAAATCATCGGCCTGGGGATGGTCGGCCTGCTGCAGACGATTCTGTGGGCCGGCACAACCTACCTTCTGCTGAACCTGAGCGGGCGCACCTTCAACCTGCCCTCCGCAATCCACCTGCCGGCCTCCTTCCTGGTCTGGGGGCTGGTCTTTTTCCTGCTTGGCTACGCCGTCTACGCCAGCCTGATGGCCGGGCTGGGAGCGCTGGCCCCGAACCTGCGCGAGGCTTCGCAGGTGACCTTCGTCATCCTCCTGCCGCTGATGATTCCGCTCTTTTTCAGCAATACCGTCTTCGCCGAGGCGCCGCACGGGGCGCTGGCCACCGCTCTGAGTCTCTTCCCACTTTCGGCGCCGGTAGCGATGATGGCGCGTCTCTCGCTTGGCGGGGTGGCATGGTGGCAGCCGCCGCTGGCCGCCCTCCTGCTGGCGGTCACCGCTGTCCTCATCGTCCGCGCCGTGGCCGGCATGTTCCGCGCCCAGACGATGCTTTCAGGCCAGCCGATCAAGGTCAAAACCTGCCTGCGTGCCCTGTTGGGGAAGATTTAAACAGTTTAGGGTATAATCCCTGCGCTTATCACTGCAATTCCATCAACACGAAGGAATGCCTGAAATTCCTTCGTGTTACTTTGTGTGTTTTACAAAGGATTTCCCTATGGTCGAACCTGAAACCAGCAACTTCGCGCCAGAACCCGTCAAACAAATCATCGGTACCGTTCAGATGGCTGACATTGACGAAACCATGCGCACAGCCTATCTCGAATACGCGATGTCGGTCATTGTCGCCCGCGCCCTGCCCGACGCCCGCGACGGCCTCAAACCCGTCCAGCGCCGCATCCTCTACGCCATGGACGACATGGGCATTCGCTCCAACTCGCCCTACAAAAAGTCCGCCCGCATCGTCGGCGAAGTGTTGGGCAAGTACCATCCCCACGGTGACCAGGCTGTGTATGACGCCATGGCCCGCATGGCACAAGATTTCTCCATGCGCTACCTGCTGGTGGATGGTCAGGGCAACTTTGGCTCAGTGGACGGCGACGCTCCGGCTGCCATGCGTTACACCGAAGCACGTCTGCACAAGATGGCCGAAGAGATGCTGGCCGACCTCGACAAAAACACGGTTGACTTCACCGACAACTTTGACGGCTCGCTCAAAGAACCGACCGTCCTGCCGGCCCGCCTGCCCAACCTGCTGCTCAACGGCTCCTCGGGCATTGCCGTCGGCATGGCCACCAACATTCCCCCCCATAACCTCAAAGAACTGGCCGCCGCCATCATTTACCTGATTGACCATTACGACGCGATTGACGAGATTCCGGTGGAAGCGCTAATGAAATTCGTCCCCGGACCCGACTTCCCCACCGGCGGCATCATCGTCGGGGTGGAGGGCATCGAGGCCGCCTACGGTTCGGGCAAAGGGCGCATCGTACTGCGAGGCAAGGCCCATATCGAGGAAATGGGCGGCAACCGCCATCGCATCGTCATCACCGAAATCCCCTACCAGGTCAACAAATCTGCGCTCATCGAGCGTATCGCCGACCTGGTGCGGGAAGAAAAAATCGACGCCATCTCCGACCTGCGCGATGAATCCGATCGGCGCGGCATGAGCATCATCATCGAACTCAAGCGCGGCTCCCAACCCAAAAAAGTGCTCAACCAACTCTACAAATTCACCCCTCTCCAGACCACCTTCGGCGTGCAAATGCTCGCCCTGGTGGACGGCGAGCCGCGCCTCCTGCCTCTCAAGAAAGCCCTGCAGATTTTCATCGAGCACCGCCAGACGGTTCTCACCCGCCGCTCGCAATTTGAGTTGGACAAAGCCAAAGCCCGTGCTCACATCCTCGAAGGTCTGCGCATCGCCCTCAACAACCTGGACGCCGTCATCCAGACCATTCGCGAAAGCCCCGACGCCGATACTGCCAAAGAGCGCCTGATCAAACGCTTCAAACTGAGCGAACTGCAGGCGCAGGCTATCCTGGACATGCAACTGCGCCGCCTGGCCGCCCTGGAGCGGCAAAAAATCGAGGACGAGTACAGGCAAGTCACAGCCCAGATTGCCTATCTCGAAGACCTGCTGGCGCATCCCAGGAAAATTCTGGCCCTGATTCAGGACGACATGCGCGAACTGAGCGAAAAATACGGGGATGAACGCCGCACCCATATCGCCGCTGAGGCCGTCGAAAACCTTTCGGAGGCCGACCTGGTGCCGGATGAGGCCGTCCTGATCAGCCTCACCGCCCGCGGCTACGTCAAGCGCGTCGCCGCGGCCTCCTTCCGCTCGCAAGGGCGCGGGGCAAAAGGCATCACCGGCCATGCAACGAAAGAAGAAGACGAGGTGCTGACCCTCCTGCCCGCCCGCTCCCTCGACACGATGCTCTTCTTCTCGGACCGCGGCAAGGTCTATTCTGAAAAAGTCTATCAAATCCCCGACGCCGACCGCGCCGCCAAAGGCATCCCGCTGGTCAACGTCCTCTCGCTCGAACCAGGCGAAATCATCACCGCCGCCGTCGCCGTGCCAGACTTTGAGGCCGCCGAGTATATCACCCTCGCTACCCGCAACGGCCGCGTCAAGCGCATGGCGCTGAGCGAACTTTCTTCCGTGCGCCCTTCTGGCATCATTGCCATCAGCCTGGAAGAAGGCGACGAACTCGGTTGGGCACGCCTGACGCGCGGCAATGACGAAATTATCCTGGTCACCGAACAGGGCCAGGCGCTGCGCTTCAGCGAAGACGAAGTCCGCCCGATGGGGCGCGCTGCCGCCGGCGTGACCGGCATCCGCCTGGCGGAGGAAGACCGGGTCGCCAGCATGGAGGTCATCGAGCCAAACGGCTTCCTCGTCCTCGTCACCGAACAGGGCTACGGCAAACGAACCCTGCTCTCGGAGTACCCGGTCAAGGGTCGCGCCACCGGTGGCGTGCAGACCATCGCCCGCGACGCAGCGGAGAAAGTCGGTCTCATCAGCGCTGCCCGCGTCGTCCAGGAAACCGACGATCTGACGCTCATCTCCGCCAACGGCCTGGTATTGCGCCTGAAAGTCAAGGACATCAAAGTGATGGGGCGCGCCACGCGCGGCATCCGTCTGATGGAGGTGCGGGAAGGCGACCGCGTGGCTTCCATTGCCGGCATCGCTGCCGCCGAACTGAAAAAAGCCGGTGCTGATGTCAACGGGGAGACCCCACCCCCACCTGGTACACAGTTCGAGTTGCCCATCCAATCGTAAGGTTGTTCCAGCGCTGAGACACAGAGTATGCAGAGGGCCCTCTTTCCCCTCTGCGCTTTTGCGCCTGCCTCTGCCTCGCTCCTGCGGGTATAATTCCCCTCCATGGATAGCATTTTACGCATCCTGCGCACTCTCGACCGCCTGGTGGCATCTTCCCTGCTGGCAATTCTGCTGGTTGGCAGCCACCTGGTTCTTCCTGCCGAGACCTATGGGCAGGCCCGGCTCTACACACGCGCCGTCGAATTTGACTTCTTCGACTGGACGATGGATGCCATCGGCGTCCAACTCGGCCAGGCATCCCTGACGACGCCAGCCTACTTCAACGCAGACGCCCAACGGCAAATCGTCAGCGACTACCTGCGCCTGATGGACCAGATTCTGCAAGACGAAGCCAGTCTGGAACTGATTTACGCCGACCCGTCCATCGCCGACCCGCAAGCGGCCTCGGCCGACCTGCGCGCTCGCCTGGCCGAAGCCTACGCCCGTCAGGAACAACTGGCCCCCCTGGCCGAGGCTGTCCTCGCCGGGCAAATGTCTGCCCTGCTGGCCGACCTCGACCTGACCACCCTGGGCCAGCCGCTTCCACCGGTTGCCTTCCACATGACCCGTCTGCCGTATCACCTGGTCATTTCCCCCCGCGACCGCATTGCGCAGGATGCTGCCATTTCCCTGCTCCCCGACCTGCCCCTCGACCAGCAAATCGCCGTTGAAGAACGGGTAGCCGCCGCGCTGAACGTCTCCACCCTGGTGGTGCCGGTGGGCGGCATTGGCAGTTACCCCACCATGATCATGCGCACATCGTCGCTGCAATGGCTGGCCGAGGTCATTGCCCACGAGTGGATTCACAACTGGCTCAGTTTGCGCCCGCTGGGTTTCAACTACGACAAGACGCCCGAACTGCGCACCATGAACGAAACCACGGCTTCTATCGCCGGGACAGAAATTTCGGCCCTGTTCCTGCGGCGCTACTACCCAGACCTGGCGGCTGCCTACGGCCTGGAGACGGTAAACGCCCCCGCAGCCCCCATCCCGCCCGGCGGCTTCCCCCGCCCGGTCTTCGACTTCCAGAGAGAGATGCACGCCACCCGCGTCCACGTGGATGAACTGCTGGCAGAAGGCAAGATCGAGGAGGCTGAAGCCTACATGGAAATGCGCCGTCAGCTCTTTTGGGAACATGGCTACCACATCCGCAAGTTGAATCAGGCCTACTTTGCCTTTTACGGCGCTTACGCCGACACCCCCATCGGCCCGGCCGGTGAAGACCCGGTCGGCCCGGCAGTGCGCGCCCTGCGCGCCCAATCAGCCTCGCTCACCGACTTCTTGAAAACGATTGCCGCCATGTCGTCCTTTGAAGAATTACAGAAAGCGGTCAGCCCATGATAAAGAACATTTGCAGGTCAGCAAATTCGCAGATTGGCAAGTTGATCATTTTCGGCCTCCTGTTCCTGGCTTCCTGCACATCCCCCTCCACCCCGCAGCCGGTCGTCACCCTGACGCCCACTTCCAGGCCGGAGAAGATGCCCTGCACCATTCTCCCCGCCACCAGCAGCGACATCACCAAAATCATGTCAGGTTTCGCTGACGAGTACGCCCACACCGCCGGCCCTGCCGATGCGCCGGTGACCCTGCTCGTCTTCACAGATTTTCAATGCCCCGGCTGCGCGGCCCTGGCCGAGAGCATCCGTCAGGTCCAGGCGGCTCACCCGCAAGAAGTGCGGCTCATTGTCCGCTACCTGCCAGACAAGCGCTTTGACAAGAGTGCGCTGGCCATGCGGGCCGCCGAGGCCGCCCACCAGCAGGGAAAATTCTGGGAGATGTACGACCTGCTCTTCACGCGGCAAGCCGAGTGGAGCAGCCTCGCCCCAGACGCGTTCCCGGCCTGGGCGCGGGAGCAGGCTACCGGTCTCGGGCTGGACGCAGCGCAGTTCGCAGCCGATTTCAACGGGGAAACGGTCGCAGCCCGCGTTCAACAGGCCGAGGAAGCCGCCGCCAATCTCACCTATTTTCCTCCCTTGTTTTTCATCAACAGCACCACGCCCTATACTGGCCTGGCCGATTTTGCCAGCCTCGATGTGATGGTGCGATTGTCCATGTTGGAAACTCGTAAATTCCGCGCCTGCCCCGCCTGGACCCTCGACCCGACCCGTCAGTACATCGTCACCCTGCACACCAGCCGCGGCGATGTGGTGCTGCAGCTCTTCCCGGAAAAGGCCCCGCTGGCGGTGAATAATTTTATTTTCCTGGCCCGCTCTGGCTGGTATGACCATGTCCCATTCCATCGGGTCGATGCAGGCTTCACCGCCCAAACCGGCGACCCGTCTGGAACAGGTTACGGCAACCCCGGCTATTACTTCGCCACCGAAGCCTCCGGTCTGACCTTCGACCGGCCCGGTCTGGTGGCCATGTCGAACAGCGGGGTGGACACAAACGGCAGTCAGTTCTTCATCACGTATGCCCCTTTGCCTGAATTGAACGGCAAGTTCACCATTTTTGGCGAGGTGTTGAGCGGTCTGGACGTGCTGAAGGCGCTTTCGACAGGAGATCAATTGTTGGCAGTAAACGTAGAGGAAAGGTAACTCGATGAAACAGTTTTTATCTTCAACGTACAATCGCTCCATGCTGATTCTGATTTTTAGCGTGTTGAGCATGCTGGGGCTGATCGCCTTGGGGCTGTTGCAGGTAGTGCAGGGGCTGAGTTTGCTGTTACGCTCTCTGGCCCACCTGACTGACTTTGCCCTCGCCCTGGGGCAAATGGTGGGGCTGGGGATGGGCGCGTTGCTCTTTCTGCCCCCGCTTTTGGAATCGATCCGCCAGATTCGCGGTGAGCCAATCGGCACAATGGAATTGCCCGTTTTGAAGGGCAGGGCCTTCCTGCTGCTGGCCTTTGCCTGGTTCCTGGCGCTGATTCTCTCTACGGTGGCAGCGATGATTGGCTCTGGCGGCGCGCTGGTGGCAACTCCCTTAGGAGCAGTGGGCATTTTCCTTTCCACCCTGACCCTTGGGTGGATCGGCGCAGGCGGGCTGGTGCACGGCTCTCGTCGCCGCCTGCTGGGAGCAGTGGGGCTGTCGCTCACCGCTAGCACGATGATCGCGCTTGTGCTGCAATACATTCCCATCTTGATGGCCATCATCGCCGGGGGCATTGTCGCCGCCTCAGACCCTCAACTGCTGGCGACGATTCAAGAATTACAGGCGCAGTTGGAAAGCGCCCATAGCATGGAAGAAATGCTGAGTCTGCTTTCGCCCTACATCACCCAACCGTGGGCACTGGGCCTCATCCTGCTTTATGCTTCTGTCCTGGCCCCGCTGACCGAGGAACTGGTCAAGCCACTGGCCGTTTGGTTTCTGGGGCGCAGTCTGCGCTCGCCTGCTGAGGGATTCGGGCTGGGGGCACTGGGCGGAGCGGGTTTTGCTCTCATGGAAGGCACACTGGCAGTCAGCATGTTCACCGAAACGCCTTACTTTGGCCTGCCAGCGCGGCTGGCCAGTTCGCTCATGCACGTCACCTTGAGCGCTATCATGGGCTGGGGCATTGCCTCCGCCTTGCTGGAGAAACGCTGGAAACGGCTGATTGGCACCTACGCCCTGAGCGTAACCCTGCACGGACTGTGGAACGGCGGGGCTGCGCTGGTCGTGTATGGCTCGCTGCGCACCACGCTGGCAACGGCCATGCCGTTCGACTTTATTGCTCTGAGCAGCATGGCCCTGGGCGTGATCTTAATCGGAGCCATTTTCGTCGGCGTAGCGTTGGCCCTGCCCTTGCTCAACCAGCGCTTACGGCGTGATATAATCCCGCTCGCATCTCTTCTCCCCGAAAGGACCTCTGATGGACTGGATTCACCAGGCAATTGACTTTCTCCTGCACGTTGACGTTTACCTCGAACAAATCATCTCCAACTACGGCGGCTGGACCTACGGTCTGCTCTTCTTCGTGGTGTTCATGGAGACCGGCTTTGTGGTCACGCCTTTCCTGCCCGGCGATTCGCTCATCTTTGCTGCTGCCACCTTCGCTGCTCGCGGCGCCCTGAACCCCTGGCTGATATTTGGCCTGCTGGCTTTTGCTGCCGTCCTGGGCGACACGGCCAATTATTGGATTGGGCATCGCATCGGGGCACGCGCTTACACGGGCGAAATCAAGTGGATCAAGAAAGAGTACATGGAACGCACGCACGCCTTCTTCGAGAAGCACGGCGGCAAGACCATCTTCCTGGCTCGTTTCGTGCCCATCATCCGCACCTTTGCGCCGTTCGTGGCGGGCGTCAGCCGTATGTCTTACGATTTCTTCTTCCGCTGGAACTTCATCGGCGGAATCACCTGGGTGGCCACCTTCACCCTGCTGGGTTATTTCTTCGGGAACATCCCGTTCGTCCAGAAGAACTTCGAACTGGTCATCATCGCGATTATCCTGATCTCCGTTGTCCCTGCGATCACAGAAGCAATCAAAGCGAGACGGGAAATGAAGGCAGGGGGCAGTGATCAGTGGGCAGTGATCAGTAAGCAGTAAACAGTGAGCGGTGAACAGTAAGCGGTGAACATTAAGCCGTAAAGAAAGGCCTCCCCGCCGCGTGGGTGCGACGGGGAGGTTTGTATTTGGGGCAATTGGGCCCCTACGGTATCAAACGAAGATGCGATTCGGTGTGGCTGAGGACATCCTGTTCATCCCAAAACATCGGATAGTACTGCACGTTTGCCCACAAAGGCGCCAGGTCCACGTAGTGGGGATGATAGGCATGGCCAGACTGGCCGGTGGTATGCACCGTGACCGAGTTGCGCAGGTCGCCCAGGTCCACAATCATCCGCATCGAGGGCAACCAGTCCACCTCGAACCCCGCCCCAATCGTCCAGCCCGTGGCGTTGACAATCGCCTCGCCGCCGCCAGTCGGGAAGGGGCCGCGATTGAAGAGGGCTTCGATCGGAGCGATTCCCGATTTTCCCAAAGTCTGATTCCGAAACGTGGCCGTGTGCAGATCGCCCCATGCTGGCCAGTTGGCCAGGTTTTTGCCATAGCGCTTTTCGCCAATCTGGACGGTTTCGGTAAACGCCCGCAAGAGGATGTCATCGCGAGTCTCGACCACGTCGGGAGTAGAGCGGTCATCCCACCAGGAACTTTGCGGCTGCTGGACCAGACGACGCATCACTTCATAAAAACGCGCCCCACCCTCCGGGAAATAATCTTCCGGGAACGGTTCGTCATAAAAGGTATCCAGGATCAGGTTCCACCAGAAACGCTCAAATAGCAACGCTGCCTGCGAATCGGCCTCTTCGCGGTAATCCCACCCTGCCAGGAAAGTCTGGCGAACTTCGGCATTGCGTCCTTCCATCGGCAAGGACAGCAGGATGGGCACAATCACTTCAGCGTTGAGGCTGGTGGAATCGGCCTGCATTTGCTGCATGTAAGCCAGATCAATCGGGCCAGGGGCCTTCTCAATCATCTCGACGATGCGCGCCGCCCGAAAGCCATAGTCCCAATCGGTCGTAATCAGGTAAGGATA
>DAOTZT010000348.1:0-8298 GCA_034434255.1 Anaerolineales bacterium
ACCTGGGAAGACATGTACTACAATCTCGTCAAACATCACAAGGCCTGCGCCTGCCCGTCAGGAATGTTCCAGGACGCAAATGGATGTCACGAACAGCGGCTATGGCTGTTCATCTACAGATCATGCTTGGATTGTTGCTCTTAACTTAACAGGGAGACTACCTGGACGTGCGCTTGAGACAAACAGGATGAAAATCATGCTCACAGTGACTTCTCTCATTTATTACCCCATCAAAGCCTGCCGCGGTTTCGAGGTGGGCAGCGCAAAGATCGAACGCATGGGATTGGAATATGACCGCCGCATGATGGTGGTCACTCCCCAGGGACAGTTCCTGACCCAGCGCGAACACCCCCGCCTGGCGCTGGTCACGCCAACCTTGCAAGGGGATCAATTGGAGCTTTCTGCTCCCGGTTTCGATACGGTTCGGCTCTTTATTCAAAAGCAGGGCACCCCTGTTGCAGTAAATATCTGGAAAAGCCACGGCGTGCAGGCCATTGATCAGGGGGAAGAGGCGGCAAAATGGTTCTCGGAGTGGTTGGGGGCGCCGGTGCGGCTGGTGCATCTGGCAGCAGGGTACATTCGCCGCATCAACGAAAAATACGCCGTTCATGCCGATGATCACACCGCTTTTGCTGATGGCTACCCCATTTTGCTCGCCTCGGAAGACTCGCTGAACGATTTGAACGCCCGCCTTTCTACCCCTGTTCCGATGAATCGGTTTCGCCCCAATCTGGTGGTGCGCGGAGAGGCCCCCTTTGCCGAAGACGGCTGGAAGCGCATCCGCATCGGCAGCGTGGAACTGGCCATCGTAAAACCCTGTGCCCGCTGTGTGGTCACCACCATTGACAAGGAGACGCTGGAACGTAGCCCAGAGCCTTTGCGCACGTTGAGCACTTACCGGCGCGGCCCGCGCGGCGTTCTGTTTGGGATGAATGCCATTCCTCTCACGGAAGGTTACGTGACCACCGACATGCCGGTCGAAATCCTGGCTTGAAGCGAGGCCGCCCGCTGTGGCCAAAGCAGGCTTGGGAACCCTCCCCTAACTGCCGGCTTCCCTCGCAGCGATAGCAGCGGCGTATTTATCCGCGAACAGCGCCGGTTGGCCGCCGGTGTGCCAGAAGAGCACCGTCTCGTCCTTGCCGAAGAAGCCTTTGCGCGCCAGGTCAATCAGCCCGGCGGCAGCGCGGCCGGTATAGACCGGGTCGAGCAGCAGCCCCTCCAGCCGGGCAAAGAGACGCACGGCCTCGCGCTCGGCCCCGGTCAGCACGCCGTAGCCGGCCGCGCAATAATCCTCATTGACCAGGATTTCCTCGGGGGAAAACTCGATGCGCTCCCCGAACTTTTCGGAGGTCTCGGCGGCCAGATTCGCCACGCGGACCTGGAGACTGCGGCGCGGTTCGTCCACGCTGATGCCCAGCAGGCGGCCGCGGTAACCAAACAGGCGCGCCCCCAGCGTCAGCCCGGCCTGGGTGCCGCCCGAGGAGGAAGCAAAGACGATCCAATCGGCTTCAATGCCCTGCTGCAGGAATTCTTCTATCGCAAAGGCATACCCCAGCGCGCCGACGGCGTTCGAGCCGCCGTAGGGGACGAGGTAGGGGCGCTTCCCCTCGGCTCTGGCCTGCTCGAACGTCTCTGCCAGGACGCGCTCGCGGTGTTCCCGTCCGCCTGCCCAGACGAGGCGCGCTCCCAGCAGGGTGTCCAGCAGGAGGTTGGCCGAGGCGCGTTCGGGCGGCTCGCCGGTCAGGACGAGGATGCAGTCCAGGCCGAATTTTGCCGCCGCGGCTGCAGTCTGGCGGCAGTGATTGGATTGCACCGCCCCGGCCGTGATGAGCGTGTCGGCGCCCTGGGCCTGGGCCTCGGCCAGCAGGAACTCCAGTTTGCGCGTCTTGTTGCCGCCAAAGGCCAGGCCGGTCTGGTCGTCGCGTTTGACGAGCAGCCGCGCCAGGTTCAGGGTCCGGGCGAGGCGCGGCAGTTCCTCGACCGGGGTGGGGAGGTGGGCAAAGCGCAGGCGTGGGATCATGGCTAAATCGTGAGTGTGATGATTCCGGCAATCGTCAACAGCGTGCCGATGGCCGTTTTCCAGGTCAGCGGTTCGCCGCCGAAAATAATGCCCATCAGCGCGCCGAAGAGCGGGGAGGTGAAGGCGATGGGCATGACGCGGTTGAGCGGGGCGCCTTTCAGGGCGGCGTAGAAGCACAACATGCCGATTGCCCCGGCCACCAGACCGCCGCCCAGCACCATCATCAGGATGGCTTTCGTCCCGGCCTGCGGGAGGGTTTTCCATTGCGGGAAGGAGACCGCACCGAGGATAACCAGCGCTACCGCTGTGCGGAGGGTGATGCCCATCTGCGGAGAGAGGCCGCCCAGGTGCAGGCCTTTCTTTTCGAAGTAGCCGCCAATCCCCCAGGCCATGGCAGTCAACAGGGCGAGAAGTTGTGGGTTCATGGATGCCTCCAGGAGAGAATGTGCAGAAATTGTAATCGAATTCTGCCACAGATTGCCACAGATTGCCACAGATTGACACAGATGGACACAGAGGGACGCAGATTGCCACAGATGGACACAGATGGACACAGAGGGACGCAGATTGCCACAGATGGACACAGATGGACACAGAGGGACGCAGATTGCCACAGATGGACACAGATTGACACAGATTGACGCAGATGGACACAGAGGGACACGGGTAAAAGATGGAGCGCTTTGTGCGAACTGGACTTCACCGCAGAGACGCAGAGACACGGAGAAGAAGCCAGAAATGCCCCCGTGTTTCACGGGCTATTCTCAGGTAAAATAAGAGTGAATTTGTCTAAAATCTTGCCGGGCAACGGATGGCAGGTACTCGAAAAGTTTTGGAGGAATGCGATGTCCAAACCTGCGCGCTATGCGCCTCTTCTGGTGATTCTGCACTGGCTTTCGGCCTTTCTGGTGATTTTTATGCTGTTGGCGGGCATGTTCTCGCTCAAGCAAATGCCCAACACGGGGGCGAAGGTCCCCTTCCTGGCGATTCACATGGCAACGGGAATCACTATTCTGCTCCTGACCGTGTTGCGGGTGCTGGTGCGACTTTCAACGCAATTGCCCCCTGCCGCTACGAGCGGCAGTCCCCTCCTGGATGGACTTGCCCGCCTGACGCATGTGCTGCTTTACCTGGGCATGATCGGGATGGGATTGAGCGGGATGGGGGTGGCCTCGCAGGCAGGGTTATTCGAGAGCGTTTTTCAGCGCTCGGGTGCGCCCCTGCCGGAGGATTTCTTTGTCTTCCCGGCGCGCTACGCTCACGGTTACCTGGCCCTCGGCCTGCTGGCGCTGGTGGGGCTGCATGTGGCGGCCGCTTTGTATCATCAATTCGTGCGCAGGGACAATCTCCTGGCGCGTATGGGGTGGGGGAGAAAGTAAGCGTAAGACAATCGCAAACTGTTCCCCTACAGTTGCACGATGAGCAGGGTGGGGCAAGTGCAAACAGAGCAGGTCACGTTTATGGAGTTTAACAAAATAGCGAGCAAAGCGACCGCCAGGCGTGCCCGTAGAGCAAGCAATCTCCCAACCAGCAAGGGGATTGCTTCGCCGCCTTTGGCGGCTCGCAATGACATCCGGCAAAAGAGAAAGTTAAACGTGACTACTGCTTCTCCACGATGGGCAGGGTGAGCAGGGCGTGGGGGACGATGAGGGCGCGGCAGTCACGGCCGAGGTCTTTGGTGGCGATGGCCAGCGCCTCGTCCATCGTAGCCGCCGGAATCATCTTGCAGGCAGCCACCACGTCTGGGAATTCACTCCCGACGATGATGACCCGCGTTTGCTCCAATACCTTTGCCATCACAAATGCCCGCTGCTGACCGGGCGGATAACCGTTGCGGCGGGCGTCTTCCAGAATGGCGCCGACAGACGGGGCGTCGCGCATCGCTTTCAGGAAACGCTGTTCGCCCACCCCTGCCCCGGCGCCTTCGGGACAGCGCGCTGGAATGATGAAATAGCCGCCTGGCCGGACGACCGGAGTCGGCGCGAAGAACAGGTACGAAGCGGCGCGGCTGGCCTGGTAGAGGTTGACGTCTTTGGGATGGCCCACGCCGCCGATGGCGAGGTCGTATTGCCGGGGAACGGGCGTTTCATAGACCTGGCGGGCAAAGGCCACCAGTTCGCCGAACGCCGCGTCCGGCTCGCCGGCAGCGACCTTGAGAACGCGCTTCTCCTCGTCCATCACCACGTTCAAGATGAAACGCAAACCGGCGCGGCGGGCGGCCTCGCGAATGGCCTCGTGGAAAGGGTTGCCCTCGATCCGTCCCAGCCGCGTGCCGGGGTGCTCGAGGAAGGCCGGGCCGTGTGTGTGGGCGATGGTGGTCTCCCCGGCCGCGCCGATGGCAACCGTTTTACGCCCGCCCGAATAACCGGCGTACTGGTGCGGCTCGACCAAACCGGTGGCGATCAACAGGTCGGCCTCGACGGCGGCACGGTGGATGTGGACCGGCACCCCGCCAGCGGTGAGGCCCAAATCGGCCAGAGCGGCCGGGTTCTGCGGCTCGTTGTCCAGGACCCGATACCGGCGTACCGTTTGCGGGCCGAGGCGGGCGGCCTTTTCCGCCGGGGTGGACGGGCGGTGCATGCCCACGCCGCACAGCAGGGTAATGTCGGCATCGCGCACGCCGGCGCGCTCCAGGTCAGCGAGCAGGGCCGGGACGAGCAAATGGTCGGGGGTGGCGCGGGTGCTGTCGGTGAAGACGATGCAGACGCGGTCGCCGGGGCGGGCCAGTTCGCGCAGGGGCGGGGAGCCGGTGGGACGGTCGAGCGCCGCCCGGATGGCGGCCGACGGGTCGGGGAGCGGCGGGACGGGCTTCGAGACGGCTACGTCTGCCTGCATCCCCTCCGGCAGGGTGAATTCCAGTTCGCCGGTGGCGTAGGGGACGCGGTAGGTGCGCCTCATTGCAGCAGGTCCCGCAACGCGACCGGAGAGGGGAGATGGATGCGCAGGATGCGCCGTCCGCGGGCCGCCAGGGCTTCGTAGTCTCCCAGGGCCTGGGCGCGCTCCAGGATGCCAAAGGTCAGGCCGCGGCCGGGGATGTCGAGGTCTTCGGTCGGGTCGGCGGTGATTTGGAGGAAGAGGCCGCTTTGTGGGCCGCCCTTGTGCAGTTGCCCGGTGGAGTGGAGGAAACGCGGCCCAAAGCCGACGGTGGTGGCGCAGCCGGTGCGGGCGCGGACCCGCAGGCGGAGTTCCGTTAACGCGGCCTGCATCTCCCTGTTGCGTGGCAGGTAGGCGTTGATGGCCACGTAGTCGCCGCGCTGGGCCAGGGCGAAGAAATCAGCCAGGAGGTCTGAAAGCGAATTGCCGGTCAGGGGCTGGTTGGTGATGACTCGCAGGCCGTCCTTTTGCCACAGGGGAGCGGGTTCGGCCAGTTGTTTTTCCTGCAGGTAGGCAGCGATTTTGGCTTTGGTGCGGTCTTTGTTGTCCTGCACGTCGGGCTGGTCGAAGGCGTTGATCCCGAGGAGATGGCAGGCAATGGCAGTGGCGATTTCCCAACGGTAGAATTCGGCGAGGAGGGCGTCGAGATTGGGGACGGGAAATTCCAACACGGGGTGTCCGGCCGCCTTGAGCGCCGTTATCGCCTCGTCGTATGCGCCGTTTACCCTGAAGTAAACGAACAGACGGTCGGGGCCGTAGTCGGCAGGCGCGCCGATGGGTTCGCCGTCCACGACAACGATGCCTTTGCCGTCTTTGCCGGAGGATTCGGCGATGAGTTGCTCCAGCCACGAGCCAAAGGCGGCCACGTCGAGGTCGGCGAGGAGGGTGAGTTTATCGCGGCCGGCGAGGGCGGCTGTGCCCAGGGTAACACCCAGGACGAGGCCGGGGTTGCGCCCGGCAGGCACTTCGGCGCGGCAGTCGCTCATCATTTGCGCGGCGGAGGCGAGCATGCGGTCGAGGTCGAGGCCCATCAAGGCCATCGGCAGGAGGCCGAAATCGGTCAGGACAGAGAAGCGTCCGCCGACGGTCGGGTCAGCGAGCAAGATGTGGCGGAAGTTGCGCTCGCGCGCCAGCGCTTCGAGCGAGGTGCCGGGGTCGGTGATGGCGACGAAGCGGCTGCCATCGCCGCCGGTGAGGTGCCAGAAGTAATCCAGCATGGCGTTGACTTCGGCGGTGCCGCCGGATTTGGAGGAGACGATGTAGAGGCTCTCGGAGGGGGGAAAGTCTCTGGCGGCCTGGGCAACCTGGGACGGGTCGGTTGAGTCGAGAATGGAGAAGGGGGAATGGTGAATTGATCCGCTGAAGACGAGCGAGAGCACTTCGGGGGCGAGAGAGGAGCCGCCCATGCCTAGCAGGAGGAATTTTTGGATTCCTGCCTGTTGGATTTCCCCGGCCACGGCCTGGATGCGCTCCCGCCGCGTTTGCGAGGTCTGCGGCAGGGTGAGCCAGCCGAGGCGTTTGCGGATTTCGTCCTGGCCGCGCGGGTCTGTGGTCCACAGGGAGGGGTCGCCAGCCCACAGGCGGGTGGGGACAGAGGCGGCCTCGAGGCGAGAAACGGTCTGTTGGATGGCGCCGGCGAGAGGTCCGAGGGCAGCGGCCGCGGCGGAGCGGCGCGCTTCGATGGCGGCGAGCATGGCGGCGAAGGCGTCAGCAAAGGCTTTTACGCCTTCGTCTTCCAGTTCCTGGGTGACGCGCTGGATGGAGATACCAAGCGATTCGAGTTCGGCGAAGAGGCGGCGGGCGTCATCGAGGCCCTCGTGGATGGTGAGGGCGGCGCGGCCATGGTCGCGGAAGGCGTCGAGGGTTTGAGGCGGGACGGTGTTGACGGTATCGGGGCCGATGAGGTTATCCACGTAAAGGGTATCTGGGTAGGCCGGGTTTTTCGTGCTGGTGGAGGCCCACAGCAGGCGCTGGAGACGGGCGCCAGCAGCGCGCAGTCGCTCCCAGCGCGGGCCGGCAAAGGTCTCGCGGAAGGCGGCGTAGGCCAGGCGCGAGTTGGCGATGGCGGCGCGGCCGCGCAAGGGCGAGTCGGCGGGGAGCAGGGCGTCTATTTTGGTGTCTATGCGCGAGACGAAGAAGGAGGCGACCGAGGCGATGCCGTCAAGCGGCAAACCGGCGGTCAGGCGGTCTTCCAGGCCGGAGAGGTAGGCGTCCATCACGGCGCGGTAGCGCTCGATGGAGAAGATGAGGGTCACGTTGACGTTGAGACCGGCGGCAATGGCGGCGCGGATGGCTGGCAGGCCCTCGGCGGTGGCCGGGATTTTGATCATGAGGTTCGGGCGGGCGACGCGCTCCCAGAGTTGTTTGGCCTGGGCAACAGTCGCTTCGGTGTTGTGGGCCAGGGCGGGATGGACTTCGAGCGAGACGTAGCCATCGCCACCGTGCGTCTCGTCGTAGAGCGGGCGGAAGAGGTCGCAGGCGCGGCGGATGTCTTCGACGGCGAGTTGCCAGAAGATGTCTTCGGCGCTCCAGCCGGCCCAGGCCATGGGGGTAAGGGCGGGGTCGTAGTCATTCGTGCGGGCGATGGCGTTGTGGAAGATGGACGGGTTGGAGGTGACGCCGCGGATTTCGCCGCGCTCGATCATGGCTTTCAGTTCGCCGTTCTCCAGCAGGCGGCGCTGGATGTTGTCGTACCAGAGGGATTGGCCAAGTTGATGCAGTTGTTGAATGGGGGTGGACATTACAGCGTTTCCTCCAGTGCTCTTACTTTTTGGACGCGCCGGGCGTGACGTTCCTGACCGGGATCGTTGCCGAGGAAGCGGGCGGAGAGGAAGGCGGTCACGATTTCGCGCGCCAGTTCGGGGCCGATGATGCGTGCCCCCAGGCAGAGAACGTTCATGTCGTCGTGTTCTACGCCCTGATGGGCAGAGTAGGTGTCGTGGCAGACGCCGGCATAGACGCCGCGCATTTTGTTGGCGGCGATGCAGGCGCCGATGCCGGATCCGCAGAGCAGGATGCCGCGCTCGGCTTGGCCGCTTTGCAGGGCGCGGCCCACTTTTTCGGCGTAGTCGGGATAATCTACTGGCGAGGAGGAATCTGTACCCAGGTCGAGGACGGTATGCCCGAGTTGACGGGCGGTTTCGGCGATCAGTTCCTTGAGTGGAAAGCCACCGTGGTCACAGGCAATCGCAATTTTCATTGTTGAGTTTCTCCGTGAACTTGTATTGATTCTACTGCAAAAACCTTTTTTACTACAAAGGGCACAAAGGAGCACGAAGTTTTTTCAAACAATTGTGCGCCGAAATTCAAGATTCTCAATTGAGCCTTTTAGAAATCCTTTGTGTACTTCGTGTCCTTTGTGGTTCAAGACCTTTTTGCAGTAGAGTCTGTATTGAAAACGGGCA
>DAOTZT010000349.1:0-2169 GCA_034434255.1 Anaerolineales bacterium
CAGGAACTCGGCGACGATAAAATTCAGGTCATGCAAATCGGTCCAGCAGCCGAAGTAGGGGTGCGCTTCTCGGCCATTATGAATATGTCGAACCGCGCCAATGGCCGGACCGGCATGGGCCTGGTGATGGCCAGCAAGAAACTGCGCGCCATTGTGGTACGCGGCAAGCAAAAACCGGCCATCGCCGATCCCAAAGCCCTGGCGGCACTCAACAAAAAAGGCGTCGAGTGGATTCCCACCAACCCCGATGTGGATGGCCTGGGCAAACTCGGCACGGCCAGCGTGGTTATGCCGCAAAATTCCTTTGGCACGCTGCCCACCCGCAACTACAACGAGGGCCAGTTCGAAGGGGCAGAAGCCATCAGCGGCGAGCGCATGGCCGAGACCATTCTCAAAGAGCGCGATACGTGCTATGCCTGCACCGTGCGCTGCAAGCGGGTGGTGGAAATCACCGAGGGGAAATACAGGGTGGAACCCGTCTACGGCGGCGCGGAGTATGAGACCATCAGCACCTTTGGCTCCTACTGCGGCGTGAGCGACCTGGCGGCGGTCTCGCTGGCCCATCAGATTTGCGCCATGTATGGCGTTGACACCATCTCGTGCGGCGCAACGATCGCCTTTGCTATGGAATGCTACGAGAAAGGCATCATCACCAAAGAAGACACTGGCGGCATTGACCTGCGCTTTGGCAACGCCGACGCCATGCTCGAAGTCCTCCAGCAAATCGTTACCAAGAGCGGCAAATTGGGGTCGATCCTGGCCGAAGGCTCGGCGCGGGCGGCCAAGGTTTGGGGTCCGGCTGCCGAGGAGTGCCTCATCACCGTCAAGAACGAGGAAGCCCCGGCACACATGCCGCAGGCCAAGCGTTCCCTGGCGCTTATCTACGCCGTCAACCCCTTTGGCGCTGACCATCAATCCAGCGAACATGACTGGATGTACGAGGACGGCATGGCCTCTGATCTTTACCTTGGGCGTTTGGCTGCAATGGGGCTGACCAACCCACCGCCGCAAATGTCGCTCGGCGAAGAAAAGGTCAAATTCGCTTACCTCGGGCAGGCGTTTTACAGCATGATGGACAGCCTCGAACTTTGCCAGTTTGTTTGGGGGCCGGCCTGGTGTCTCTTTGGGCCGGTCGAAACGGTCGAGATGGTGCGCGCCGTTACCGGTTGGGATGTGACCCTCGACGAACTTATCCAACTGGGCATTCGTCGCATCAATCTCATGCGTACCTTCAATGCCCGCGAAGGCTTTACCCGCAAGGAAGATGCTTTGCCCAAGAAATTCTTCAAGCCATTGGGTGGCACCGGCCCGACAGCGGGCGTGGCCGTTGGCAAAGAAGAATTCGAGAAAGCGCTCGATCTCTACTACCAGATGCACGACTGGACGCCCGATGGCGTCCCCACCAAAGCCGCTCTGGAGAAATCACAAGTAGGCTGGGCGGCGGAATATCTCCCCGCATAAATTCCCGAAGGGGAGGAAGAAATTCCTCCCCTTCCCTTATCTGAGGTGTGCAATGACCAACATTTACGAAGAAAACTTTCCTCACATGTCCCCCGTCTGGACGCGCATTTTCCCGATCCAGAGCAATCGCGCCGAAGGTTGTTACATCTATGCCGAAGATGGCAAGAAATACCTCGATTTCACCTGCGGCATTGGCGTTACCAACACCGGCCACTGCCACCCCAAGGTGGTGGCTGCCATCCGGGAACAGGCCGGGTTGTTTCTCCATGCGCAGGCCAACATCGTCGTCCATCGCCCGATGATGGAACTTATTGGGGAATTGCGCACGATCGTCCACCCCTCCATTGACGGCTTCTTCTTCAGCAACTCTGGCGCTGAGGCCATTGAAGGGGCGGTCAAACTGGCGCGCGCGGCCACCGGGAAGCCCAATATCATCGTCTTTTCGGGTAGTTTCCACGGTCGCACTGCCGGAACGATGGCGCTCACGACCTCCAAGACCGTCTACCGCGCTGGTTTCCAGCCGCTTCCGGCTGGTGTCTTCGTTGCCCCGTACCCGTACGCCTACAAACTCGGCATGAGCGAGGAGAAGACGACCGAATACTGCCTGAATGCCCTGGAAGAACTGCTCCTCTCCCAGACTTCTCCCGCTGAGACTGCCGCTGTGTTGATCGAACCGGTGCTGGGCGAAGGTGGTTACGTCAACCCGCC
>DAOTZT010000350.1:0-5078 GCA_034434255.1 Anaerolineales bacterium
TTGAGTCCACTGCAAAAATCTGTTTTACCACAAAGGGCACAAAGGAGCACGAAGTTTTTTCAAACAATTGTGCGCTGAAATTCAAGATTTTCAATTGCGCCTTTCAGAAATCCTTTGTGTACTTCGTGTCCTTTGTGGTTCAGACCTTTTTGCAGGAGAGTCATCTTTTCACTTGCAGTAGGATTTGTGTGAGCGAACGCCGCCAGACCTGAACAAGGCTGGCGGTTTTTGTTTCGCCGCCCTCTGCCCCATTTTTTAAGGAGAAAAGAACATGGAACACAAGTTGTATGTAGGCAATCTGGCCTACGAAACCACCGAAGACGAATTGAGGACACTCTTCGTTCAGGCAGGAAATGTAAACTCGGTGGCATTGATCAAAGATCGTGACACGGGGCGCTCAAAGGGCTTCGCATTCGTGGAAATGAGCAATCAGAGCGAGGCACAAAAGGCCATTCAGATGTTCAACGGCTACTCGCTGGCGAACCGACCGCTCAAGGTCAACGCCGCCCGGCCGCGCGAAGAACGCGGCTTCGGGGGTGGCGGCTACGGCGACCGACGCGGCGGATACAGCGACCGCTCAGGCGGACGAAACCGCCGCGGCGGATTTGGCGGCAGCCGCAGGTATTAGAACTTGCCAGCAGGTCACGCTTGAAGCGTGGCCTGTGTTTTTATATGCGTTGTAGGTCACGCTTGAAGCGTGACCTGTGTTTTTATATGCGTTGTAGGTCACGCTTGAAGCGTGACCTACTACTTTTCAATCAAAATTACCCGCGCCGGGGCGCCATCGGAGCCGACCAGTTTGAGCGGCAGGCAATACAACTCGTAGGCCCCCGCCTCCACAGCGCTCAAATCCACCCCCTCGAGGATGACCACGCCCGCCTTGAGCAAAATGTGATGGGTCGGGTCGCTATCCTGGAAGGGGGCCACAGACAGGTAATCCACCCCCACCAGACGGACGCCGCGCCCGGTCAGCCACTCGGCGCCATCGGGCGAGATGGCCACGAATTGCTCCTGGAAACGCGTTTCGCCGCGCCGCCAGAGTTCCGAGTTGCGTGTCTTGAGCAGGAGACGGGTCGTGCCAGGGGGAATAGAAGCGGCCTCTAAGACGGAAGCAGTCACCAGGTCCGCGCCGGACGGGAGAGCGGCTACCCAGACCGGGCCGGTCAACACGTCCAGCGGCAGCGACTCCACCGTCCGGCCATCGTTCAGGAAATGGTGGGGGGCGTCCACATGGGTGCCGGTATGGACACTGCACGCCAGCCGCGAGACGTTGACGTGCGCGCCGTCATCCATCGACTCGACCCGTTCCAGCACCAGCGGCGGGTCGCCGGGCCAAATAGGCATGCCAGGAGCCATGGGCAGGGTGATGTCATAAATTTTCATGGCAACAAACCTCCAGCCTGAAAAACATCGGTAAGAAATTGCGTCCGCTCCCCCTCCAGCATGGGGCGCGGGCGGGCGTAATCTTCGAGCAGGAACGTGAGGAGTTCGGTGCTGATGTGACGGCCATCGTAAAAGACGTGGCGGTCGGCAAATTCGCGGCGGGTGCCCTGGGCGGGATAGTCCATCTGGTCGAAAAAGAGATTGCCTAATCCATAGTGGATATACGCATTTTGATAAAATTCCATGTACTGGGGAAAGTGCGACTGGCTGCCGCTGACAATGACTGCCCCCGCCCCCGCCATGCCGCGAAAATCATCCATCTGCGCGGCGGTCGGCGTGAGACGGTAGTACTCCCAGTGTTGAAACGTGACGATGGGCAGGTAGCCTTCGGTGCGCAGGCGGGTAATCTCGCTGTGCATGAAATCGAAGTCGCATTCCGCCGAGCCGGGACGCGCCTCGGTGGCCCAGGCATGCGGCGGCCCGAACAGGTTGCAGCCGATGAAAGCCAGACGGTTGCCGTTATGCTCCACCAGGGCCGCCTTTTGGGCATCGGCGCGGTTGCGCCCGCCGCCGAAATAGGTCCAGCCGCGCTGGTCGTACATGTCAATCGTCAAGAGGGTGGCCGCCGAGCCGTGATCCTGAAAATGGTTGCCGGTCAGTTCGACGATGTCGGTGCCGATGTCTTCGAGTAGGGCAATGTAGCGCACGTCGCTGCAAAAGTTGAGGGTGGTTTGAATCGGGTAGGGATAGGGGCAATTTTCGGCAAACGGCACTTCGTTGCTGATGTGCAGCAGGTCGGCGGCGCGGAAAATGTCGCGCACATCCTGGCCGGGATAGGTCAGGCCGTTCGTTTCCATGCGGTAGGCGGTCATCCGCACCAGGGCGGTGACACCGGTCATGATCAGGACGGTCAATTTCTGGGGGTCGCGGTTCGATTCGGGCAGGTCGAAAAAGGGCGGCTGAAGGCGGAAGGTCACTTTGAGGGGATAGGCCGCCAGGTCGAAATCGTTGTGGATGGGAGATTGCCCGTCCACGCTGAGGACTTTCCAGCGCGGCTCCAGTTGCTCGAAGGGGAGAATGCCCCAGGCGGGTTGCTCGGCCCAGGCGGAGGCGAGCAGTTGATCGGGGGAAGCCACGCGCACGGACCCCGCGCCGGGCGCGCCCCACAGGGCGGTGAACGCGGCGAGGGTGGATTCGTCCATCCATAACGGGCGGCCGGCAAAGGGTCCCTGCTCCGCCCCGCTCCAGGCTGCTTGCAGGTCGGTCAGGCTGACATCGTCCACGAGGGTGGGGAACGGCGCGACGAGGGCATACACCCACTGCGTTGTTTCCCCATCGGCAGGAAGATTGACCGGCTCTAAAACGGCGCCGGCCCTGGTCGGCTGAGCGGCAATGGGCAGGCCAGTGGTGCGGGCATAGTCGGCCAGTTGCGGCGGGACAGCAGGCGAGAGGTAGAGCGAAATGATTGCAGTTGTGGAGGTGGGAGAGGGAGCAGGCGCAACAGGGGAAGCAGTCGGCGGGACGAAGCCCTCGGGGAGGAAAGGCGTGTTGGTAGGCAGGCCGAAGTACAGGACGGGGGTGGCCGACGGCGCAACGCCCCAGGCGGGGAGACAGCCTGCAAGCAGGAGCAGGAGACAGGTCCACGCAAGCCGGGGCGTTTTCATGTCGAGACTCAGAAGCGCAGGAGCAGGGTGACCAGAATCTGCGCCGTCAGGATTTTGAAGATGAGCGCAGCCGGATAGACACTGGCATAGGACAGGGTGGCCAGGTCAGTGGTGGTCTGGTTGTTGGCAGCGGCCAGACCGGGCGGGTTGGTCATGCTGGCGGTGAGGGCGCCGAGGGCAGCCAGGGTTTGCAGGCGAAAGACTTTTAGCATGAGCAGGAGGCCGACGACGACCGAGACGATGGTGACGGCTGCGCCGACCAGGAGCAGGGTCCAGCCCTGTTGCTGCAGAACGGAGACGAAATGGGCGCCGGCGTTGGTCCCGGCCCCGGCGAGGAAGAGCATCAGGCCGAGTTCGCGGGTCAGGTTTTTGGCGGCGGGGGGGACGTAGAGGCGCAGGCGTCCGATGTGGCCAAAGTGACCGATGAGCAAACTGACGAGGAAGGCGCCCCCGGCGATGCCGAGTTTGACTTCCACGCCGCCAGCGAGTTCAAAGGGAATAGCACCCAGGCCGATGCCCAGCACCAGGCCAAGAAGGTAAGAAAGCATACTGGTTTCTTGAATCCGGCGCGTATCTCCACCGACGCGCTTGACGAAGGCGTCCACGTCATGGCGTTCACCGACGACATGCAGACCATCGCCGATTTCGAGGGTCATACTGCCCACCGGGCTGATTTCCACGCCCTGACGGCGGACGCGGGTGATGACAACGCCGTAATTTTCCCACACCCGCAAATCGGCCAGGGTGCGACCGGCAAATTCGGAGGCGGTGACTTCGAGATCAGCCGTCGCGATGTTGGTATTCATGTCCATCGGCACTTCAGTCTCTTCGCCAAGCAGGAGGGCCATTTTGCTCATTTCGCTCTGGGGGCCGACGGCCATGGCCACATCGCCTTTCTGGAAAGTGAAATCGGGGCGGACCATGAAGACTTCATCGCCACGGCGAACACGGGTGATGTTGACATGCGCCAGGCGGTGCGGGTCGAGTTCGCGCAGGGTGCGACCGTCCATGTTGGGGTTGGTGATGCGGAATTGTTTGACGACGAGCATGGGCATTTCTTTCTGGCGCTCTTCGAGCCAGAGGCGCTCTTCGGCACGCAGGTCTTTTTTGAAGAGTTTTGGGAAGAATTGCACCAGGAGGACGACGCCGATCATGCTGAAGGGGTAGGCGATGCCGTAGCCCACCGAGACGGTCGCTTCGAGATCGGGGGCGGTGCGGGCGAAGACGTCGAGGGCGGCAGCCAGGGCGGGGGTACAGGTGAGGGCGCCGGTGTACAGGCCGGCGGCGATGTCATCGGAGATGTGCAGGAGGGAGGCCAGTGTGAAGGTGGTCACTGCACCAGTCAGGGCCACCGCGGCGCCGATGGCCGCAAAGCGCAATCCCTGCCGCCGAAAGGTGCGGAAGAAGCGCGGCCCGGCCTGTAATCCCACCGCATAGACGAAGAGCAGCAAGCCCAGGTCCATGACGGCCTTGGGAACCGAAAAGCCAAAATGCCCAAAGACGAGAGCAACGAAAAGCACACCTGCCGTCCCAAGTGAAACCGTCCGCCACGAAATGGCACCCAACAATGAGCCAAGCGCCAAAATCATGAAGAGAACAAACATTTGCTCAGAGAGGAGTTCATTGGCCATGAACGTCAACCGTGAGAGAGTGAATGAGGAAACGGGGTAATTATAGCCGGATAGGGGGATTGTGGAAGAGGCGAACTGGGCCGGGAGGGCCACAGATTACAGCCACAGATTACACAGATTACAGCCACAGATTACACAGATTACACAGATTACAGCCACAGATTACACAGATTACACAGATTACACAGATTGCACAGGATAAAACACTGGAGCGAAGTGTACCTTAAAGCCGTCCGAAGTTTCGGGTTGTGTTTGATGGGACGGGGCGCCGTAAAAGGGCGACTCACGCCGGGAGGAACAGGCCATCCAAGGCGTGAGTCTTTTTGATATTTGCCTGAGCGCCTTCCCCAACAACCCGCCTCCACCGCCCAGTAGTGAAAGCGGAAAGCGCCCAGCCAGG
>DAOTZT010000351.1:0-17796 GCA_034434255.1 Anaerolineales bacterium
GCCTCGACCTGCGTCCGCCGCGCCAGGGCATATTCGGTGGAGGTCAGGGCGGCGCCCGTCTCCAGCCGCTGACGCACGTCCGCGCCGAACCAGTCGGGATGAGCAGCCAGGCGCTCGCGGTGGAAAGCGGCGGCGTCGGCCTGGGTGATGCGCCCGTTGGCCAGCGCCAGGTCGGACAGCCAGGACATGTCCACCGGCTGCACCTGCGCGCCCAGGTCGCGGAAATGCTGGGCGGCTTGCTGCACTCCCTGCCAGATAGCCGGTTCACAGGCCTCGACATATTCGCCGACCGCCAGGGCCACGCGCCAGCCGCGGACGCCGTCTTCGAGGTGGAGCAGGTAATCGTCCACCGGCACATCCGCCGAGGCGGGGTCGTGCGGGTCGAACCCGGCCAGCACCTGGAGGAGGAGCGCTGCGTCGCGGACGGTGCGCGTGAGCGGCCCGACGTGGTCGAGAGTCCACGAGAGGGGCAAAACGCCGCGCAGACTGACGCGCCCATAGGTAGGCTTGAGTCCCACCACGCCGCACAGGGAGGCGGGAATGCGGATGCTGCCGCCCGTATCGGTGCCGAGCGCGGCCAGGGCCATGCCAGCCGCCACCGCCGCGGCCGAGCCAGAGGAGGACCCGCCGCTGATGCGGCTGAGGTCCCAGGGATTTTTGACCGCGCCGTAATGGGGGTTGACGCCGGTCACGCCGAGGGCGATTTCGTGGGTGTTGGTTTTGCCCAACAGCACCGCCCCGGCCGCTTTGATCCGCCGGATGGCCTCGGCGTCCTCGGCAGGGGCGTGATCGGCAAAAAATTTGGAGCCGCCGGTGGTGCGGAGGCCGGCTGTGTCGAACAGGTCTTTGGCCGCAATGGGGATACCCAACAGCGGCACATCGAATCGGTTGGAGAGATGGGCAGAGAGCGAATCGGCCCGGAGAGCGGCAAGGGCAGCCTGTTCGGGGGCAGGGGTGAGGAAGGCGTTGATCAGGGGGTCGAAACGCTCGATTTGACGGAAACAGGCTTCGGCCAGTCCCGCAGCGGTCAACTCTCCGGCGCGGAGAGCGGCCAGGGCCGAGGAAATGGTCAGTGCGGCAGGGTCAAGGTCCATGGTCAAATCCTTTGCCCTCACCCCCAACACCTCTCCCGCTGGGGGAGGAAAGCAAAATCCAGGATTCCAGAAAAATCAGCATTCATCTGTGGCTAAAAAGGGCGGACACACGGTCCGCCCCATGTTCTAGAACAAGCCGACGACTTTGCCGGTCTCGAGGTCGAGGTCCACGTCGTAGAAGACAGGGCGGGTGGGCAGGCCGGGCATGGTGCGCATGGTACCGAGCAGGGGGTAGAGGAAGCCGGCTCCGACGCTGGCGCGGATGTCGCTGACGGTGATGCGGAAGCCGCGCGGGGCGCCTTTGATTTCGGCTTTGTCGGTAAAGGAGAGGTGGGTCTTGGCCATGCAAATCGGGAGATTGGCAAAGCCCAAACGGGTGAATTGTTCGATTTTGGCTTCGGCTTCGGGGGTATAGTCCACGCCGTCGGCGCGGTAGATTTCGCGGGCGATGGTCTCGATTTTGTCTTTGATGGGCCACTCGAGGGGGTAGAGGAAGCGGAAGTTGCTGGGCTGTTCGGCAGCGCGGACGACGGCCTCCGCCAGTGCCAGCGCGCCTTTGCCGCCATCCATCCAGTGGGTACAGACGACGGCGTCCATGGCGCCGGCCTCGAGGGCGGCTTTGCGAATCATTTCCAGTTCGGCGGGGGTGTCGGTGGCGAAGGAGTTGACCGCCACGACGACGTTGACGCCGAATTTGCGGGCGTTTTCGATGTGTTGGATCATGTTGGGGAGGCCCTTCTGGAGCAGGTCGAGGTTTTCTTCGGTGTACTCGTGGGCGAGGGGCTTGCCAGCCACCACTTTCGGCCCGCCGCCGTGCATTTTGAGGGCGCGCACGGTGGCCACCAGGACGACGACATGGGGAATCAGGCCAGAATAGCGGCATTTGATGTCCATGAATTTTTCCATGCCGATATCGGCGCCAAAGCCGGATTCGGTGACGACGTAATCGGTCAGTTTGAGGGCGATTTTGTCGGCGATGATGGAACTGTTGCCGTGGGCGATGTTGGCAAATGGGCCGGCATGGACAAGGGCCGGGGTGCCTTCGAGGGTCTGCATCAGGTTGGGTTTGATGGCATCTTTCATGAGGACGGTCATGGCCCCGGCAACGCCCAAGTCTTCGGCGGTGATGGCTTCGCCCTGGCGGTTGACGGCCACGACCATGCGCCCCAGCCGCTCACGCATATCGGCCAGACTGGTGGTGAGGGCGAGAATGGCCATGATTTCGGAGGCGACGGTGATGTCGTAACCGGATTTGTGTTCGAAACCGGCCTCTTCATCGCCCTGTCCGACGGTGATTTCGCGCAACATGCGGTCGTTGACGTCAATGACCCGCCGCCACTGGACGCCGCTAAAGTCAATGTCGAGACGGGCAAAACGGCGGCGCTCTTCGGGGGTCAGGTCGTTGGGGTCGGTTTTCTCGATGCCAAGTTTCTTGAGGCGGCGGAGCATGGTGGGCGAGAACCTGCGCTGGCCGTTTTTGTCGGGTGGGCAGAGAGCATTGAAGAGTTTTTCGTCGTCGGGCGTCTTGGCTTCGTGCATGATGCGCGCGTCGAGGGCAGCGGCGCACAGGTTATGGGCAGCGGTGATGGCATGGATGTCGCCAGTCAGATGGAGGTTGAAGTCTTCCATGGGGACGATTTGCGAGTAGCCGCCCCCGGCTGCGCCGCCCTTGATGCCGAAAGTCGGTCCCTGGGAGGGCTGGCGGATGACAGTCATCACGCTTTTGCCCAGATGGGCGCCGAGCGCCTGGGAGAGGCCGACGGTGGTGGTGGTTTTGCCCTCACCGAGCGGGGTGGGGGTGATGGCGGTGACGTCAATGTATTTGCCATCGGGGCGGTCTTTGAGGCGCTCGAGGATTTCCAGTTTGATTTTGGCTTTGTAGGGGCCGAAGAGTTCCAGTTCGTCCATTTCGATGCCGAGTTCTTCGGCAATCTGGGTGATGGGTTTGAGGACAGCAGCCTGGGCAATCTCGATATCAGATGGCACCGGTCTGCGGAGGTTGAGCGGCGTGGGAGTAAATTTTCTCGACATGGCTGTTTCCTTTCTGCGCAAAGTGGCATGTACATTATACTCTCCCCCACTAAAGACTTTTTTCCTTCGTTTGAACGATGGCTGTCACAACAAAAAACGCCGCAATGCGGCGTCAGTCAGGTAGGGCGGGTGGGGGTCGAACCCACAAGGAGTGTCACCTCCGGAGGATTTTAAGTCCCCTGCGTCTGCCAATTCCGCCACCGCCCCTCAGGCCCTAATTATACAACGGTTTTGCGCAGACGAGCATAACGGGAGGCAAAATGGACCCAGAACGGGGACAGCCCGCCCTGGATTTTCCCTTCCCGGATCACCTCCCGCAGCCCGTCGGGACCGGCGAACTGCGTTGCCACCAAACAGGCCGCCCCCACCTCGAACGCGGCGTGAGCGTCCGATCCCACCGTGCCGGGCAGGTTGTGCTGACGGGCAAACTCAGCCGCCTGGCGGTTCTCTGCCAGAGTCAGGCAACGGGCATTGAAGATTTCGATGGCATCCACGAGGGGAGCAATTTCGAGCAAATCATCCAGTTCCCACGCCCCGCCGCGCCAGCGGTCGAAGGGATGGGAGACGCTGATAAACGCTCCCTGCTGGCGCAGGCGACGGATGGTCTCGTGGGGAGAGAGGCCGGGGGGGACTTCTTCGGTCACGAAGGCGGCCAGGATTTCGCCGCGGGTGGTCATAATCTCTTCGCCAACGATGACCAGTTCCGGGTCGAGAGCGTGAGCGGCGAGGGCACCGGCGATGGTGTTGTGGTCGGTGACAACGACCCGGTCCAGGCCGCGGCGGCGGGCGGCGCGAATCAGGGCTTCGGGAGAAGTCAGCGAGTCTTTAGAGGCAGAGGTGTGGGTATGAAAGTCTATGCAAATCATGTTTTTTTGCTTGACAAAGTTAATTCTAACAGTATATACTGCATTTTACACGCACTGAGGTGAAACTGCAGGGAGGCAGTTTCTTTATGGAGAACGCCAGTGAAGGCTTATCGTTTATAGAGGCAATTAACCACGCTTTGGGCCTGCTTGCATTAGGTCTGCTCTTAGGGGGAGAGGGGTTTTACTGGGTTTCTTACCTGGTACAAAATTTGCAAAAGTATTCACAGGCTATTCGAGAAAATAAAAAGCCCAAACTGTCAAGGAGAGAAGTCATCTTTCAGTGGTTTCTTCTTGGGGGCTTCCTGCTGATGTTCAATGTCCTTTTTTTGGGACTTCCTTTTATCGTCGATTATCTTGTTTGGTCAGGAAAATTGGTCCTTCCTCTTTCCGGGTACCAGTATTTGATCAGTCGGCTGAAGGGCCAACTGGCCGCTTCGTGGCCATTCTCGCTTATTCAATGGGGGATTTTCTCTGCACTTGTTTCATTCGTTGTTTATTATTTTGGGCACGAAAACGGCGAGAGGCGCTGGATCTATTCAACAGCAGGGCACCTGGCCGTTTTACTCATCGGATGGTTGATGAAAGGTTGGCTGGGGATGATTTTTATCTCCTTGCCAACTTTTTTTGCCTACTACGCTTTTCTATACCAAATTTCAGACATTTTGCTCCCTGCCTCTTACCCGAAAGAGGAGGAACAAGATACCGCTGAAAAAGCCAGGACAAAGGAAGAAAAACGAAAGCGCTTCATCATTCTGGCTGCCTTTACGTGGGGCATCCAATTTCCTATTCTTGTTTCGGGAGAACACGCCTGGAAGCCGCCCGAGACGCGCATCCGGGGCGATTTCACATGGGATTATCCTGTCCCCGGCCTGTTATGGACTCGTTCGCATGAGGTAGTCGCCATCACCGATGGGACCCAATTTAAACGCGTGGATGGCCCGGGAGTGATTTTTACAGGAAAACTGGAACGCGCCCTGCAGGTCATAGACCTGCGTTTGCAGTTGCGCACCAGCGAAATTGACGTGGTCACAAAAGATGGGGTCAGTCTCAAGGCGCGGGTATTTACGGCCTTCCGGATGGACAACGAAGAATGGGATGAAAAAACTTACGAAGAAATGCGCTCCCGCAACGTGCTGATGCGCGGGGCAAATCGGCTGGATTACACCCGCGGCAGTTTTCCCCATGCCCGAGCGCGCATTCGGGCTGCCATCAGCACCACCGCTACCTGGGCCAGTGACCCCAAGACCATCGTCCCCTGGGATCAGTGGGCGCTAAAGGTCGTAGAAAGCGAGGCGCGCAAGGTCATCGCCCTCAAAAATCTGGATGAGTTATGGCGTCCTGTACCCGATAAGCCGCTTGCCAACGCCCTCGAAAATATCGCCAACGAAATCAAAGCAAATGTATTTCCCATCCTACGCGCAGCGGGAATTCTGGTCTATGCAGCACGGGTGGTGAACTTTTCCTTCCCGGCGAAAAAAGGTGAGACCAATCAAATCCTGGAGCGGCAAATTGCTTCATGGAAATCGATCTGGATGCAAAAGCGGGCCGAACGGCTGGCCCAAGCAGCCGCCGAAGCCGAAAAAATGCAGGCAGAGGCGCGTGCATATGCTCAGGCTATGCTGTTAGGGGCCATCGCCGAAGGGTTACAAAAGGCAAAAGAGAAGCATCCTCAACTTCATCGTTATGTGATTGCCATGCGCTTCTTTAGTGCCCTGCAGGAATATATTCGCGCCATGCCCGCCGAAGCCCAGGACGCCGAAAGCCAGAAGAAAATTGCCAATTTGCAAGCCTATTTGCAGAATTGGCAAAGCACCTTCTTCCCTGGCGAGGAGAAGTTGAAATGACCTTCAAATCACCTGCCAGCCCATTGGAATGGCAAAGCGCCTATACGCGGGATGACGCTTATCAAGAGTCGGATCAGCGAAGTTCTGCGGCTGGCCTGGTTACAATTTGGCCGTTTATAGTCATTGCAGCCATCTGGATTTTGATCAGCCTGTTCGATCATACCCCGTTGTGGATAATTGGCGGCGGTGTCCTTCTCATTCTGCTCCTGGCCATACTTGTATACCAGGCAGCCATGCGGTTCTCTGCCGACTTTTTCGAAAAGTTTTATCGTTCCCCTTCGTATGTCCCCCCTTCCAGAGTGATTAATTATCGTCTCTATGGCAGAACCCGCCTGCCCGGCCCATTGGCGGCATTCTCGCAATTCGAGTATATCCTGGCCAAAGATGGCGACCTGGAAAAGAAAGAGGCGTGGCCAGCCTGGATGAGTCGTAACATGGGAGGCCCCATCTTGCTCATTGTGTTCGACGGGTGGGCACTCTATCTCGAGCGTGGCAACCGCTTTTCGCGGGTAGTTGGTCCAGGAGCCCCCTTCCTGGATTGGCACGAGACCATCAAGTACGTGGTAGATTTACGAACGCAGGTGAAAGAAGGGGAAATCTCCTCCTGGACCAAAGATGGGATCAACATCACCGTCAAAGCCCGCCTGGAGTGCCGCATCGGCAGTCCCTCTCCCAGCGATCCTACCGGTAAACAGGTCTTCCCTTTTGACCCCGAGGCGGTCAAAAAGGCAGTTGAACGAACCTCCCTGCGCTGGCCTGATCCCAAGCAGGAACCGTCAGAATTCACCTGGGTTGACGCTGCCTGGGGACAGGTGACCGGCATCGTCCCCAAACACATTGGCAGCCATTTCCTTGACGACTTGTTCCTGGCCGACCGCTCCAGAGGCCAAATTCTGGCGCCAGATACTTTAGCAGAAATCACTAAGGATTTACAAGAAGCGACCAAAAAATTTGGGGTCCATGTCATTGACTTCCAGATTACCAGCATCCAGATTCCAGAAGAAATCGCCAGGTTGCGTGAAGAGTACTGGAAGACTGAACAAGACCGTATTGAAACCCTGCGTCAGGGAGACGCCAAAGCCACCCAAATCCGCCTGCAAGAGAAAGCCTATGCCGAAGCCCAACGTGACCTGATTCTGGCCATTGCCGATGGTCTCGAGAAAAACCGGGACAAACAATACAGCGAGCCTCTCCTTCTCTCTCTCTCAGGCATCCTTTCCGAAAGTCTCCACGACCCGCTCATGCGAGCCTACCTGGCAAAAGAAACCATCGAAACGCTCGAAAAAATCTATGCTATGCTGGATGAACCAGCGCCTTGAAAGAGGCCTGCGATGATCATTTCAAACATCCTGCAACGGCTCCGCATTTCCGACAAGCAATTACAAGAACAGAGAAAACATCTCCTGGCTTCTTACCCAAACAAGGCCACAGTTCGCCTGTTGATAGAGCAACTGAACGACGAAGCGCGTTACTGTTACATGTGCGATAGCCAGGGAGAACGTTCTCTTTTTATGGCAATTTGCTATTTCGCCCTTGGGGAATATGGGAAAGGGATTCTCAGGGCTGAAGAAGCCAAGCAACACTTTTTGAACGTAAACAACACGTGGAACCTGATCCACGCTCTGGAACTGCACGGCCTCATCCTCGACGCCCAAGGGAACAGACACCAGGCTATCTTGACCTACAAAGAAGCCATCCGTACCCTCCAGGAACAATACATCCCTACCCACGATCAGGATTACGATCCACAAGTCGAAGAACTGCAAGAAGAACTGCAAAAAGAATTCGACCTTCTTATCAGCAAAGGAAACCCCATCCCCGTCTCAGCCAATCTCCAACTCGGCATAATGCCTGTCTATAGTGGTGTACAGGCCAGCCCTTTCGGACCCACCTGGGTTGAACTTCCTCTTGTTGTCAGGCCTTCCATAGAAACACTTACTTTCCAGGGAAAGAGTTATTCTCTTTTCTCCACCATCCCTGGCATCCGCGAGATTCACGTGCAAAGCGGCAAAGAATACGGCTGGGTAGAAGTATTCGGCGATAGCATGGACGCCGCAAAACCAGTCCCCATCTGCGAACACGATTATGTGCTCTTCTACAAAGCCAGCACTGCAGATCATCACCAGATCGTCATCGTTGCCCATCCAGACTCGTCAAAAAGCGGGTACCAGTGGATGATAAAACGCTACGACCAGACGAACTCCCAATTTCTTTCAGAGACAAAAGCCGAACACAAACATCCGCCCATCGCGGTTCGCCCCAAAGATACCATTCTCGGCATTGTCATCGCTGTTGCAAAGCCTCTCTAACTATGTCCAAATCACTTTCCCCTCTCGTTGCCCTCGAATCAACCGTCATCACCCACGGCCTGCCGCGGCCGCAGAACCTGGCCCTGGCCCGTGACATGGAACGCGTCGTCCGCGAAAACGGCGCGCAGCCTGCTACCATCGCCGTCATTGACGGCCAGATTCGCGTCGGCCTGACCGATGCCGAACTGGAGCGCCTCGCCAGCGAGACCAACGTCCGCAAAATCAGCCGCCGCGACTTCGCCACCGCCATCGTCAAAAAAGAATGCGGCGGCACCACCGTCGCCGGGACGATGTTCGCCGCTTATCGCGCTGGCATCAAAGTCTTTGCCACCGGTGGCATCGGCGGCGTCCACGAGGTCGAAACCCTCGACATCTCCACCGACCTCCAGGCCCTGGCCGATACCCCCATGATCGTCGTCTGCGCTGGGGCAAAGGCGATATTGGACCTTCCCGCTACACTGGAATATCTGGAAACGATGGCCGTGCCGGTCATCGGTTACCAGACCGACGAATTCCCCGCCTTCTACTCCCGGCACAGTGGCCTGCCCGTCAGCGCCCGACTCGATTCCCCGCAAGAAATCGTCCACTTTGCCCGCACCCACTGGGACCTGGGAATGAAATCAGCCCTGCTGGTCTGTCAACCACTTCCGCCTGAGCAGGAAATCCCGGCTGAAAAAATCAACCGTTTCATCGAACAAGCCCGCCGCGAGGCCCATGAACAGGGAATTCACGGCCAGCCCCTGACCCCCTTCCTGCTCGCCCGTCTCGCCGAACTGACCGGCGGCGAATCCCTGCGCGCCAACCTCGCCCTTCTGCTCAACAACGCCAGGCTGGCCGCCCAAATTGCCTGCGCCTGGGCATCCTCCCAACGAGAGAAACTGATCTGAGTTTCCCCACCCTTACGGAGTCGGCGTCGCAGATGGCGACTGGAACGGCGTTCGGGTAAACGTGAACGTGCGCGTCGGCGTAAATGTGCGCGTCGGCGTCCGCGTCGAAGTAGGCGAAGCCGTTGGTGTCGGGGTAGGTGGATCCCCCACTACCCGAAATTCGCCAGCGACTTTCCACTCCAGGCCAACAAAAATAATCACGCGGTAAGTGCCCGGCAACCACTCCTCTGCCGGCGGAGACCAGACCGAATAGGCATATCCCCCCGTTCCGCCTTTCCACGTCTCCGTTTCATAGTAAACCAGCGTCTCGTCCCGATACCACAGGGCCGTCCATTGCACCCCGTCGGTCATGTAATCATACGTAAACGTGGCAAAAATCCGCCGAATCGGATTCTCAAACGTCGTCTGTGGATCAACCGCCACAAAATTGGCAATCGTCCGCGAAAACGTAATCGGACTGAACACCGCCCGCGGATCGGGCGTCACACTGCTGGTAAACTGCAACGCCACCACCTCGGGCACAAACGGCGTAAGCGTGGCCGTCGGCGTATCGCTAAAAAGCGGCGTGAACGTCTCGGTCGGCGTCAGCGAAATTGTCGGGGTCAGGCTGATGGTAGGCGTCAGACTAATTGTGGGAGTCAGCGTGGGAGAAGGACTGGGAGAAAAAAAGAGATACACCGTTGGCTCGCCAAAGCGCCCCACCAGCCAGGCCGTTCCCAGCAAGACCAGCGCCCAAAACAGACTGCGCCAGCCACTGCCGACCTCCCTCCGGCGCAAGCGATAATACATCAACTTGCGTCCCTTACGAATACGCCAGATTCCCAGCCATCCAGCCCCCAGCGCCCCCACCACAGCCAGGAGGACCGTCGTGACAATTGCTGCGTGAATATCCAGATTCATCATTCCCGATTATACCTTCTTGACGCCCACACCGGAACATGCTACATTTCTGGCATGTTTATTTTTCTCAAACTCGGCGGATCCCTCATCACTGACAAAACCCGCCCCTACACCCCCCGTCTTGACCGGCTGTCCGCTCTGGCACAGGAAATTGCCCAGGCATTGCAGGAACAACCCAGCCTCCGTCTCCTGCTCGGGCACGGTTCCGGCTCCTTCGGCCATCAAGCCGCCAGCCAGTTCGGTACGCACCGCGGCGTTTCTGGACCTGAGGGCTGGCGCGGCTTCGCCGAAGTTTGGTACCAGGCCTCTGCCCTCAACCGGCTCGTCATCGAGGCCCTGCGCCAGGCCGGTTTGCCCGCCGTGACCATTTCGCCCCTTTCGACCGTAACAGCCCACGAGGGACGCGTGCTCATCTGGGACCTCTACACCCTGCAAATGGCGCTCGGCCACCGCCTGCTGCCGGTCGTGCATGGAGACGTGGTCTTCGACGAGGCACGCGGCGGCACGATTCTCTCAACCGAAGACCTGTTCGCCCACCTGGCGCGTGAATTGCGTCCCAATCGGATCCTCCTGGCAGGGCACGAAGAGGGAGTCTGGGAAGCGTTTCCGGCGCGTACCCGCCTCCTGCCAGAGATCACGCCCGGAGACCTGGCGCGGCAGGCTCCAGGTCTCGGCAGCGCCACCGGCGCCGATGTGACAGGCGGGATGGCAGCCAAAGTCCGCCAAATGATGGAACTGGTCGAGGAGATTTCCAACCTGGAAGTGGTCATCTTCTCCGGCGAGACCGACGGCAATCTCCGTCGCGCCCTGGCCGGGGAGGCCATCGGCACCCGCCTGCATCGTTGACAGTCCCCGTCGACTCGATTAAACTTCTCGCTCCTTCAGGGAGATGCTTATGTACACTCGTCAAATACTCGAAGAAATTGAAGACCGCAGTTTAGCGCCCTACGCCGTGCGCAGCCGGGACAGTAAGGGCCGCGCGTACCTGGACACCGAGCCGGAGTACCGGACCGCCTTTCAGCGCGACCGCGATCGCATCCTGCACACCACTGCCTTTCGTCGGTTAGAGTACAAAACTCAGGTCTTTATCAACTTCGAAGGAGACTATTTTCGTACCCGCCTGACCCATACGCTGGAAGTCGCCCAGATTGGGCGCACCATTGCCCGCGCCCTCGGCGCCAACGAAGACCTGGTCGAAGCGATTTGCCTGGCTCACGACCTCGGCCATTCCCCCTTTGGCCATGCCGGCGAATACACCCTGCGCCGTCTGATGGCCGATTTCGGCGGTTTTGACCACAACAAGCAATCCCTGCGCATCGTCACCGAACTGGAACAGCGTTACCCCGAATTTCCCGGCCTCAATCTCACCTGGGAGGTGCGCGAAGGGATTGTCAAGCACGAAACAGAATATGACGTTTCAGACGCCAGCGACTACAACCCCGACCTGCGCGGCAACCTGGAAACGCAAATTTGCAACGTAGCCGATGAAATTGCCTACACTACCCACGACCTGGACGATGGCTTACGCTCTGGCATGATTACCCCCCACATGCTGGAGGGAATCGCTTTGTGGGAAATCCTGGCCGAAACATTTCAATGGCGCGGCCCCATTTTGCAAGACATGGAACGCCACCGCATGATTCGTCACCTGGTCGGATTGCTGGTCACCGACATGGTCACCGCCACCGACAGGCGTTTGAAAGAAAGCGGTGCTCGGTCAGCGCTGGAAGTCCAAAAATTACCTTACAACGTCATTGGCTATAGCGACGAGATGCAACGCCGCCATCGCGAGTTAAAGGACTTCCTCTACGCCAATCTGTACCGCCATTACCGCGTCGTACGCATGCAGGTCAAGGCAGAGCGCATCATTGAAGACTTGTTCAAAGCCTACCGTGCTCAACCCGCCATTCTGCCCGACCACGTTCAGCAGTGGATTCCCAAGCGAGGCCTCGAGCGCACCATCTGCGATTACATCGCCGGGATGACAGACCGCTACGCCGTGGACGAACACGCCCGTCTGCATGACCCCTTCTTCAAACCCTGATTGGAGACATCTCCATTTCATCCATATTCCCCAAAATCCTTGAAAGAAAAAGAACTGGAAACCAAGTATGCCCGAACCACAATACATTACTGCCGAAGGTGCTAAAAAGCTCCAAGCCGAACTGGAACACCTGAAAGGCCCCGAACGCGAGGCGTTGGCCAAACGTTTGCGCGAAGCAATTCAAATGGGCGACCTTTCTGAAAACGCCGATTATCATAAAGCCAAAGAAGACCAGGCCTTTCTCGAAGGACGTATTCAAGAACTTGAGTACGTGCTGCGCAATGCCATCATCGTGGAAGACACGGGAGAAGCCCGTGACGTTGTTGATATTGGTGCTCGCGTGACGGTCCAGGAAGATGACTTCGACCCAGAAGTCTTTATGCTCGTTGGCGCGAAAGAGGCCGATCCCCGCAACGGCAAAATTTCCAACGAATCGCCGATTGGATTGGCCCTGATGGGGCATCGCGTGGGGGACGTTGTAGAGGCTGACACCCCCGGCGGGAAAATCCGGCTCAAAATTCTCAAGATCGAATAAGGCGTTGCTGCTCTGGGCGTGTACTCCAGCGCATGCAGCAAAGCAATTCCCCCATGCAATAGCAAGCGATCACAAAAAGCCATTCCACCCAAACTCAAATAAAAACAGGCGGTAACTGTTCAGTCTTGCATCAAAACTGTTGTGTTTGTCATTGCGAGGAGCGTTCTTTGCGACGAAGCAATCCCCAAGCGGTCAATCTGGTCTGATAAATGGGAGATTGCTTCGCCAGAAAACGGCTCGCAATGACATGGCTGAATAGTTACCTTTTTCTCACTCCGTGATACACGATGCCCGAACTGCACGGGCTTTCATTTTCCATCCCAGCGGGCAATAAAGCGCCAGGGGATGGATTTCCAGGGTTCCGCTACGCGGTTTAAACCCACGCGGGGCGCAGTGGTCACAAGTGCATCCGGGATAGCGACCCCTGCCTCGATCCATAACCCATGCGCGGGGGAACACAGGTCCACGCCGTTTTCGGCTTTGCCGATCCCCAGGGCCTGGGTGAGTTTGGCCGGGCCGAGCGTATCCCTGCCATTGCGGCGGGCGCGAATGATCTCGATGCCTTCCTGGGGCAGGATGGCGCGGATCAGCACCGCGGCCGGAAAGCCTTCGGCCTCCGTGACCACGTTCAGGCACCAGTGCATCCCGTAGGTAAAGTACACGTAGGCGTAGCCCGGCGGGCCGAACATCGGCGCGTTGCGCGGCGTGCGCCCGCGATGCGCATGGCTACCCTGATCCTCAAATCCCACATAGGCCTCCGTTTCAAGGAGAATCCCGCTCAGGCGTTCGCCATCCAGGATGCGTACCAGCCGCGCCCCTAAGAGTTCTCGCGCCACCACCAGCGTCGGACGGTCGTAGAAAGAACGCGGCAGGATCATGCTCGAAGCAGTTCACGGAAGCGCGGATCACGCTGCAGGGTGAGCCGTAATCCCTGTTCCAGTGAGATCGAAGGCCGATAATTCAATTTTTTCTGCGCCAGGCTCAAGTCGGCGACCATGCGCGCCACACCTGCAGAGACTTGAGAATTATACAGCACCTGCGGCTGGGTGCCGCTGACGCGCAAGACCAGCTCCACCAGCTCGCGCACGCTGGTTTCAACCCCGGAGCCGACGTTGATCACCAGGCCATTCACGCCTGGCGCAGTCGCAGCGGCGATCATGGCGCTCACCACATCATCCACGTACACATAATCACGCGTTTGGGAGCCGTCGCCATGGACCACCAGCGTACCATTGCGCAGCGCCTGACGTAAAAAATACGGGATGACCGGCGGATGGGAGGGGGGAAGGTGCTGCCCAGGGCCATAGGCGTTGAAGATGCGCAGGCAGACCGTCTCAATTCCCCAGAGTTCGCCAATCGTGCGCACATAGTACTCCGCCGCCAGCTTGGAAACGGCATAGGGAGAGCGAGGATTGGGGCGCATCTCCTCGCGCAGCGGTTGCTCAGCCTGTTCCCCATAGATCGCCCCGGAGGAAGCCAGGATCACCCGTCGCACGCCGACATCGCGCATCGCCTCCATCAGCGCCACCGTGCCGCCGACATTGACAGCATTGTACTCGCGCGGGTAGAGCACTGATTCGGGCACCGAAACGCGCGCCGCCAGGTGATAGACCACGTCCACCTCCTGAAGCAGCGTCCAGAGCCGGGGGCGGTCGTTGACATCGCCACGCGTGAAATGCACCTCCGGGGAGAGGGCTTTCGGGTCGCCCGTCGAAAGGTCATCCAGCCCGCGCACCAGATGCCCTTCGCGCACCAGAGCATTGGCCAGGGCAGACCCCAAAAAGCCGGCGGCGCCGGTGATCAGAAAATTCATCGCCCCTTTCCCCTACCCAACCGGTTCCTCGGATTTTGGTGGTTTCTCCTCCGTCGTTTCGACTTTGGGTGGAGCAGAGGGAAGCGGTCCGGCGCTGCGCAGGTTCACCAGGCGTCGCAAAACATCGAACCAGAACGGCGCTCCCTGCATGGCTGCCAGGCCGCTGAGGAGGATGCCGATGATCTTCGAGAGCCATCCCCACGGATCGTCCATGCGGGGCAACGTGCTCAACAGGCGACATTCACCGCCGACCCACACGGCAGGATAAACCGGCTGCCCCCATTGCCAGCCGCACTGCTCATCCCCTGCCGGCGCTCTCACCGACCAGCCAACGGGAAGGCTCAGCATGTCCACGTATTGCCGCACCTGTTCCACCCCCATCGAGGGGTCTATGGCGCTCTGAGATGCTGCCTGCTGGGCAATCACCTGGCGCAGGGTGGGTTCACGCCAGAGTTGCCGGGCGATGGCTACCGTATCTACGTTGAAGAGCAGCGCCAGCCCCAGGCCGATGATCAGCGACCATTGCTGCGCATGGCGTTTGTAAGCGCCGCTCAGGCGATCCATCGCGTCATTAAACCACTCCTCCAGTTGGGCGCGCCAGATCGTCAGGTTCAGCTCGCCTCGTTCCAGGGATGCTTCCAGGTTGGGAAATTTTTGCTCCAGCACGGCTGCAACTGCCGGGAAGGCTTGCCGTAAGTTTCGCAATCCTTCCCGGATGTCCTGCAAAGTTGGGAGGCCGCTCGCGCCGCTGGAGGGCTGGCCTGCGCTGAGAAGAATCTCTAACAAAGCAGCCGCAAAGCGTTGGGCGGGAATATACGAGGGGCGGCGCACCTCTCCCGGCTTTTTCCCCGGCGGCGAGATGGAGCGGATCAGCGGATGAGCATAAAAGCGCTCCACCAGGTCCTCGCTACCGAGCATATTCAGCAATGCCTGCTCCAAAAACCGCGCCCGCCAGGAAAGAAACGCGCTGATCCACTCTTGAACCTGCATCGTTCCGATGCTCAAGACCAGCCAGGCGAACACCAGACCAATCGCTACCTCCAGGATGGCATCCAGGTACATGTTTCACCTCCGAACAAGAAGATTTGCCTGTGATTATACCCCAACGAGCCTCATCCCTCCTGCTGGCGGGAACGGTGCACCAGGTAAATGCCGATCAACGCCAGGGCCGAACCCAGCCACTGGAGCGGAGAGGGTAGCTCTTTCAGGAGCGGAATGGCCAGGAAGGTGGTCAGGATGGGTTGGGCGATCAGCGTGGGCGAAACGATACTCGCCGGAAGGTGCCCCAGCACATAGCTGATCGAAACATAACCGATGATCTGGGAGACAATGGCCGTCGCCAGGAAGACCAGCCAGCTTTGCCAGGGATAACCGATGAGCGAATAGCCCAGCAGGCGATTGATCGCCAGCAAGCCGATGCTGGCAGCCACCCCTACCCAGAAAATGTACATGAGCGGACGATAGTGGTCGCGGCCGCGTTGGGTGGTGAGCAGATAGGCCGCGTAAAACACGCCGGCGCCTGTGGCCAGCAAATCGCCCAGGCCAGGCAGGGGATGGTGCAAAAAATCGTTGCCGATCAGGAGCACAGCCCCCAGCAAAGCCAGAGCCAGCCCGGTCCAGAAGCGCGGCGAAAGGCGCTCCTGGAAGATCAACCACGCTCCCAGAGCGACCCACAGCGGCGCAGTGTTGCCCAGCAGCGTGGCATTCGATGCCGTTGTGTACTGAACCGAGGTGTTCCAAAGGGCAAAATCACAGGCCGTAAACAGACCACCCAGCAGGGGATAGTACCATCCATCCCCGCGCGGCCGGCGCAATTCCTTCCGTCCGAAAAGGTACGTCCCCAACAGCAGAGTAGAAAAGAAGATACGATAGAAAGCAGTCACCGGGCCAGGAGCCTGCGCCCAACGCACGAACATCGCAGAAAGGCTGAGAGCCAGAGCACCGGTCCCCAGCATCAGGTAAGGGAACACGCGCGTTTTCATGCGGAGAGCTTCTCCAAAAGTTGAGCAAGATGTTCCAGGATCCAGTCTGGTCGGATGGACAGCGGTTGCGCCGCTTCTGTCATCGAATGCGGTATCCAGATGGTGAACATTCCCACCCTGTGCGCGCCCAGGATGTCCACCTCCAGCAGATCGCCGACCATGGCCACTTCCTGGGGAGGGAATCCCCAGCGTTGCAGGGCAAGCTGGTAGGGAAGCGGATGGGGCTTGCGGTAGCCGCAGGCGGCGGAGGTCAACACGAAATCGAAAAAGGGGCGGAATCCCATACGGTCTACCAGATGTTGCACATCGCTATCTTCAGCCGCATTGGAAAGCAACCCCAGGCGGAAGCCTCTCTCCTGCAGCGACCGCAAGACTTCGGCGGCGCCTTCCACGGCCTGCCAGTTCGGCTGGGTGATGGAGAAAAACGCCGCCAGGGCCTGATCGATCAGCCAGGCAGGCGCCTGGGGAAGCAGCTCCTGCAAGAGATGCCGATAGCTATACTCACGATCATCCTCCTTCCGTTGCTGGTAGTAGCGCGTGCGCACCGCCTGCCAGCGGGTCAGGAAACTGGCTTCGTCTGCGATCCATGCCTGGGAAGCCAGCACGCGGACAAGCGCGCGATCCGCCTGGTCCCAGATCGGCGGCCAGTCGGCGCGGGGTCGGATCAGCGTACCGCCCAGATCGAAAAGAAAAGCGCGCAACGCAGGCCTCATAAAACGCTCACGAACGGATTGTAGCGTTTCTCCTCCCCGACGGTCGTCTCCGGCCCGTGTCCGGGGAGCAAACGCGTGGAATCGGGCAGGGTGAAGATTTGCGTGAAAATGCTCTGTTTGAGTTGCTCCCAGCTCCCACCCGGCAGATCCGTGCGGCCAACCGAAGCGGCAAAGATAAGATCGCCGCAAAAGCACACTGCCGCCTCGGCACAGTAGAAAACACAATGCCCTGGGGTATGTCCAGGCGTATGGCGGACTTCCAGCGTGATCTTCCCCAAATGGAACCGCTGACCATGGAACAGCTCCACGGTCGGCTCCGGGCCGACATCCTCCAGCGGGATGCCGAAAAGACTGGCGCCGCCGCGCACCTTCCACAGCGGATAATCCGCCGCATGGAGAGCGACAATCGGCAGCGGGTTGAGCGCATCGGCAATCGCCGCGGCGCCGCCGATGTGGTCGAAGTGGGCGTGGGTGTACCAGAGATGGGCAATGCGCCAGCCACGGGCTTGCGCCGCCCGCAGAATGCGCTCCCCATCCCAGGCCGGGTCAATCACTGCCGCCTCCCCGCTTTCGCTATCCGCGATCAGGTAGGCGTTCGTTTGCACGGGGCCCAAGACAAAAGAGACAATTTCCAGCATGGCTATTCGATGGTAATTACCTACCAACTGCCCACCAACCATCCATACTTTGTCATTGCGAGCCGCCGCAGGCGGCGAAGCAATCCCCATATCGGCCAGGAGATTGCTTCGCTACGCTCGCAATGACAAGAGTTAGAGAG